>MGDP01000079.1:2346-10521 GCA_001790955.1 Candidatus Tectomicrobia bacterium RIFCSPLOWO2_12_FULL_69_37 | reverse complement strand
TCGAAGCACATGATTTCGCCCCCTTCCAGGACAATCCGCAGGGGGCAAGTCTTCTCGGACTCCATGGTCTTCTCCTCGGAAGGGGGAGGGTCCCCTTATTAAGATAATTTAATCCTTTTTTTCCGCTTCGCCAGGAAATTCGCGTGGTGGGGAAAACCCTTGGATTTCCGGCGGATTGACCCCCCGCCGGGGGCTCTGGTATCTCCTAAGGGAGGAGGAATCGCCCCCATGTTCGACGAGCAAGGGCTCCGGGACGACCACCGGCGCATCCTCAACGAAATCGAGATGATCCGGCGGCCCTACCTCGGGATCGTCTCGGGCTACCACGAGCTGGGCTACCGGGTGCTGGGCCCCGGGGCGAAGGCCCAGCCCGGCTCGGTCCAGATATCGGGGCGCCTCATGGTCTCCCCCAAGCTCATCTGGACGCCCGCCCAGGCCCAGAAGACCTTCGGCGAGATCTTCGGGGAGCGCGAGCTCATGGACGCCAACCTCGTGGGGCGGGTCTTCGCCTTCCCGGCGGTGAGGTCGGGATCGTTCAACCTCCAGAGCGAGCACATGAAGGTCACCCGCCACGAGTGGAGCCCCGAGGTGCTGACCGAGAAAGTCCTCGACGAGCTCCTCCGGCGGGAGGAGACGGGCACCGCCGTCCTGCGCACCCCCGACATCCGCTTCTACCCCCTGGCCGTCCAGCGCTTCATCCACGAGATCCTGGCCGAGGAATTCGCCTGAGGGCGCGCCGGAAAGTGTGATCCCGCTTACTTGGCTCCGGCGAAAGTCCTTATATAATATGGTGAGCGGTCCCGGCGGGGCGGCCGCCCCGGGGGCCGGCCGGCCCGGGGAGCCGGCGAGGGGGGCCTATGAAAAGGTCCAAGAGCGGCGGGGTGGCGGCTGGGCCGGGGGCCGGCTGGCGCGGCGACGAGGGCCAGGGGCTGGTGGAGTACGCCCTCATCCTCATGTTCATCGGCCTGGTCCTGGTGGGCGCCCTGCTGACGTTCGGGCAATCCGTATCCAACCTCCTCCAGCCCATCATCGCGGCGTTCTAGGAGCCCGCGCCCGGAGTGATGTCCCTCACGTTTTTCCCCCTCTCCCCAGGGTTCCCCGTTCGTCCGGTGTGACCCAGATTACCGGGGGGCCGATTTGCCGGCGGGGCATGTGAGTGCTCTCACAGCATGGCGGGGGGAAGGGCGGTATCCTGGAATCCAGGAAGGGGAACAGGATGATCGGCGGCGGAGTGATTCCGAGACGGAAGACAGAGCGGAGTTCCTGGAGAAGTGTCGTCCGGCCGGTGGCTGGAAGCGGCCTGGGCCAGGCCACGGTGGAGTTCGCCCTGCTTCTCCCCGTGCTGATCGTGCTCATCATGGGGGTGCTCGATTTCGCCCGCGCCTTCAACGTCATGCAGGTAGTGACCAACGCCGCCCGCGAGGGCGCCCGGGCGGGGATCATCCCCACGAATACAAGTGCCACCGTCACGTCCACGGTGAACACCTACCTCACGTCGGCTGGGCAGTCGGGGTGCAGCACGACCGGCACCAACCTGGGCAGCGCCGCCGCTGCTGGAGCGACCACCACGGTGACGGTGACTTGCCCCTTGCAGGCCTTGACGGGGACGCTTATCCCCGGCTGGTCTGGCACCATCAACCTCTCTCAGACGGCGACGATGCGGCACGAATGAGGAAGCCGGGAGTGGAATGAGGGTTGGGGAGGGCGGGAGATGGGGGGGGGAAGGCATCGCAAGCGTGGGATCGGGAATCGTTTCCCGAGTCTTGCGCGGAGTGCGCGCGGCCAGGTGCTGGCGGTCGCGGCTCTGGTCCTCCCCGTGATGATGGGGATGGGCGCTTTGGCGGTGGATGTGGGATATCTCTACGTGGCCCGCAGCGCCCTGCAGAACGCGGCGGACGCCGGCGCGATGGCGGGCGCGAACGTCCTCGCCGGGGGCAGCAACCAGGGGACTGCCTCCCAGGCGGCAGCGGCCTTCGCCAGCCAGAACACCTCGGGCATCGGCTATCTCGCCGGGGCGAGCCCTGCGGTGAGCTTCCCGACGGGGACCTCCGTGCGGGTGGCCATCACGCACAGCGTCCCCCTGTTCTTCGCGCCGGTCATCGGCTTCTCCGCGGCCGCCGTGAGCGTGGCCGCGACGGCCGGGTTCGCGGCCGTGAACTCCCTGCCGCCGAACGGCATCGTGCCCCTCGCCATCTACTGCAACAACCCCGCCGGGTGCAGCGGCCAGCTGGCCGTGAACCAGCTCCTCTCGGGCGTCCAGCGCCACTGCGGGAACTTCTTCGGCTCGGGCGGTTCCACCTGCAGCTACAACCCGGACACCCCGTCCTCCGGCGAGACCTTCCTCACGGGCATCACGCTGAACGACTCGTCGGACGTGAGCAACGCCCAGTTCCGGGACGAGGTCTATGGCGGCTCCCCCTCGGCCGTCTCCATCGGCCAGTACTCGCGGGCGCTGCCGGGAACGCGGGAGGGCTGGTCGAGCGGAATGGCCGACCGCCTCGCCGAGGGCCGCAACGAGATGACCTTCGTGGTGATCGAGCCCGTGGACCCCGCCGTGGGAAACATGAACGTCCGGGTCGTGGACTTCGTGCAGGTGCGGGTGGACGCCTTCAAGGTCGGGCACGGGGTCAACCTGGATAGCTTCAGCTTCGAGATCATCCGCGCCCCCGTCTCCTCGCAGGGCTTTGCCGCGCCGGGTGAGGGCCTCGGACTCAACTCGGCCGTGGCGGTGCGGCTCTCTGAGTGATTTGATGAAAGGGTCGCGCATAGCTCCACCGGGGCGTATATTTCTCCGAAGGAGCGTTGTCCACTTTAGCAGGGGCGTGCCGATGAAGACGCGGCTTGGAAGTGGCGGGCATCTGCGGCGCCTGCGCGGCGCGCGGGGGCAGGCGCTGGCGATCGTGGCCCTGGCCCTGCCTGTGATCATGGGCATGGGAGCTCTCTCGGTGGACGTGGGTTACATGTACGTCGCCCGGGCGGCGATGCAGACGGCGGCCGACGCCGGGGCGCGGGCGGGGGCGGCCATCTTGGCCGCGGGCGGCACCCAGTCCGCCGCGAGTACGGAGGCCGCCAGCTTCGCCAACCAAAACCTCAGCCGGCTGTCCTACCTCTCGGGCGCCACACCGGCGGTGACCTTCCCGACGGCCACCACTATCCAGGTCAACATCGCCCACAATGTCCCGCTCTTTTTCGCTCCGGTCATCGGCATCAACACGGCGGGCGTCACTACGAGCGCCGGAGCGGCCATCTCGCCCGCCTCCAACGTGCCCTCGGGGAGCATGGTTCCCCTTGGCGTCTACTGCAACAACTCAAGCGGCTGCTCCGGGGTGCTCGCAGTGGGCCAGATCTGGACCATGCGCCGCTACTGCGGCAATTTCTTCTCCGACGGCGCGAGCGGCAACGGTTGTGGCAACGCCATTGCAAATGGCGAGAATTTCATTGCGGGCTTCACCCTGGACGATAATTCGAACAGCAATTCCCTTTTCCGGGAGCGCGTCTATTCCGGCTACGACGTTCAAGTGGCCTACGAAGACCCCGCGCGCGCCCTTCCAGGCAACCGGAACGGCTGGAAAAGCGGCATGACGGACCGCCTCAGCGAGGGGCGCAACGAGATGACGCTGGCCGTCATCCGGGAGCGTTCTCCGGCGAGCCAGACCTACAACATCGAGATCGCGGATTTCGTCCAGGTCCGCGTGTCCAATTTCAGCACCTCAGGAAATACCGATCAGCTCACCTTCGAGATCATCAGCACCGCCGTCTCCACAACCAGCTTCGCCGAGTCGGGCGAGGGATACGGCATCAACTCAGTAGTGGGGGTGCGGCTTTCCAACTAGGCGGGTTTCCCTCCCTGTCCGTTCAGCCACCGCCCCAGCCGGCCCCGGTTCCGGGCCGCGAGCCGGTAGCCCGCCTCGACGATCCACACCAGCGGGGGGAGGGAGAGGAGGGCCGCCGTGCGCTCCCAGCCCAGGAGGGCGAGCACGCCCAGCACGGCGCGCCCGGCGCGGAGGGTGCGCCCGTCCGGCAGAATGAGGTGGACCGCCCGGGCGCAGGCCTCGCGCAGGGCGTCCGTCATGGGGGGGGAGGGGGCCTCCTGGTAGGGGAGGGCCCGGAGCCTCCCGGCGCGGTCGCGGGCCTCGGCCCAGGCGGCGCAGCGGCGGCAGAAGGCGCACCCCCCGTCCCAGAGGAGGAGGGCCGGGCGCGTCTCCCCGGGGGCAGGCATCAGCCCGCCGGGAGCACGCGGACCCGGATGGCCGCCGGGTAGGTGGGGCAGTACTGCTCGCACACCCCGCAGCCCGTGCAGCCCGCCTCCCGGACCACGGGGCCCCTCGCGCCCCCGCGCTCCTCGATGACGATGGCGGCCGCCCCGACCGGGCAGCGCTCGGCGCAGGCGGCGCAGGACGCCTGCCGGCCCGACCAGGCGAGGCACTCCCCGCCGTCCACCGCAGCCAGGCCGATGCGGATGGCCTCCCGGGGGACGAGGGTGAGGGCGCCCGTCGGGCAGGCCTTCATGCAGGAGAGGTCCTCGCAGAGGACGCAGGCGTTCTCGGCGGGGCGGATGAGGGGGGCGATGAGGCCGGGGTTGTCCCGGCGGGAGACCATCCGGATGGCGTTGGCCGGGCAGGCGATGGAGCAGGCGGCGCTCCCCTGGCACAGCTCCAGGAAGCGCGCCTCGGGCTTGGCCGCCCCGGGCGGGCGGAGGAGGAGGTCCTCCGCCGGGGGCCGGTAGCCCCGGACGACCTCCACCTCGTGCACCCCCCGGAAGAAGGCGCGGAGGAGGTGGAGGGGGCCTTCCTTGAGGAAGGTCTTGCGGTCCATCCGGCGGTCGGCGCACATGGCGGGGATCCCGGCGCGTAGAAAGAGGCGGCCCGCCGCGCAGTCTAGACGGGTTTCCCGCGGCAGGGAAACCCGGGCTCTGGGGCCGGGCCGGGAAAGGCGCCGGGCGGCGGTTTCCCTCCCTTCGCCGCCGCTAGCGCCCGAGGACCCCCTTGACGATCTCGCGGAACTCGTCGTCCTCGAGCCACGCCTTCTTCTCGATGGACTTCAGCTTCACCTTGTCGAGCATGGCGCGCATCTGCTCCTCGGTGGCCTTGAGGCCCATCTCGTTCAGCTTGATCTCGATCGAGGGCTTGCCGCTCTTCTTGCCCAGGACGATCTCGAACTTCCGCCCGACGAACGCCGGGTGCACCGAGTAGCCCACCCGGGGCTCCTTGTAGAGGGCGTCGATGCCCAGGCCGCTCTCCCGGACGTAGGAAATCCGGCCCATGAGGGGCTTCTGCGCCCCCAGGCGCATGCCGGAGAGCTTCTCCACCAGCTGGGAGAGCTCGGCCAGCTTCTCGTACTTGATGTTGGTCTCGACGCCGAGGATGGCCTTGAGGCTCACCGCCACCTCCTCGAGGGGGGCGTTGCCGGTCCGCTCGCCCAGGCCGTTGACGCAGGCCTGGACCACCTCGGCGCCCTCCTCGACGGCGGCCAGGGAGGTGGCCACGCCCATGCCGTTGTCGTTGTGGGTGTGGACCTCGATGGGGATGTCCACCACCTTCTTGAGCATGCGCACCATGAACGCCATCCCCCGGGGGGTGGCGCATCCCGTGGTGTCCACGATGCACACCGTGTCGGCCCCCGCCCTGGCCCCCGCGCTCACGAGGCGCTTGAGGAAGTCGGCCTCGGCGCGGGTGGTGTCGAACGGGAAGAAGTTGACGAAGAGCCCCTTGTCCTTGGCGTACTTGATGGCCGTCTCGGCCCGCTCGATGATCTGCTCGTGGGTCCAGTTGTACTGGAACTTGAGCCGGGGGACGCCGCTCGGGACCTCGATCACGGCGCCGTCGGCTCCGCACTCGACCGCGCGATCGATGTCCGCGGTCATGGCGCGGGAGAAAGTCATGATCTTGGCCTTGAGGCCCAGGGCGGAGATCTCCTTGATCGCCTCCATGTCCTCGGCCGAGACGGCGGGCATGCCCGCCTCGATGCGGTCCACCCCGGCCTCGTCGAGCTTCTTGGCGATGGCCACCTTCTCGTCCTTGCGGAAGACCACGCCGGGCGTCTGCTCCCCGTCGCGCAGGGTGGCGTCATGGAATTGGACCTTGGCGGGGAGCTTGAGGTCCTTGCGGACCTCCGCCTCCCAGTTGAACGGGCTCGTCCACCACTGATCTTTGACTTCCCAGGACGACATTTCAGCCTCCTTTGAATTTTTCCGATCCAGGTATGCGGATAACGGGCTGCGCGGGGATTCGTCGTTTTTTCGAGGTAGATCGGCCTCCCGGATTGGGGTGGATTCCCAGAAGGGCCGGCCCAAGACGCGGAGGCTCCCCGGAGCGCGGAGCCGCCCCCACGCCGGGACGCTACCACAATTCGAAGTGGGGCGGTACGGAGGGGACCCCGCCTAGGAAGCCCCGGGGGCGACGACGCGGTTGCGCAGGACGCCGATCTTCTCGATCTCGCACTCGACCACGTCGCCCGGCTTCATGAGGCTGGGGGGGTCCATGAAGAGGCCCACGCCCTCGGGGGTTCCGGTGGCGATCATGTCGCCGGGCACGAGGGTGAAGCCCTCCGAGACGGAGGAGACGAGGGTGGCCACGTCGAAGATCATGTCGTTCGTGTTCGAGCTCTGGCGCACCTGGCCGTTCACGCGGCTCTGGATGGCCAGGTTGTCCGCGTTGCCCACCTCGTCGGCGGTCACGATCCAGGGGCCCAGGGGGCCGAAGGTGTCGAGGGCCTTGCCCTTGAACCACTGGCCGTGCCTCGACTGGACGTCCCGGGCCGAGACCTCGTTCATGATGGTGTAGCCGTAGACGTGGTCGTGCGCCCTCTCCCTGGGGATGTCGACGCCCTTCTTCCCGATCACGACGACGAGCTCGGCCTCGTAGTCGAGGTGCTTCGTGATCGCGTGGTGGACGATCTTCCCCTCGGGGCCGTTGTGCGAGCCCATCCACTTGCAGAAGAAGACGGGGATCTTCGGGTAGGTGCCGGGCGTCTCCTTCCGCCGGTGGGCGCTCTCGTCGGCGTGCTTCTTGTAGTTGAGCCCCACCGCGATGACGGGCCGCCTGAGCTCGGCGACGGGGGGCAGGAGCCTGACCGAGGCGAGGGGCCTGGGCCGGCCGTTCGTCCGGGGCGCTCCGCCCGCCGCGATGACGGCGCAGGCGTCCCCCGTCTCGGGCGCCACGTCCTCCACCCCCGCCGCGGTCAGCACCGCCACCCGGGGGCCGTTTTCGGCCTGGTAGGTCAGCAGCTTCATGGTTCCTCCTGGGTCCAAATCAATGGGGGCCGATGCCCCTGTAGGGGCGTTCCATGGAACGCCCCTACGCTGGTTTCTCCTGGGATGACCGTAGGGGTGGCCCCCCGTGGCCGCCCTGGGCAGGCTACCCCGCCGCCTTGCGGATCGCCTCGGCCATGGCCTTGGCCCCGGCGATCATGAAGTTCAGGTCGCTGCCGGAGAGGATGAAGCGGATGCCCTCCTTCACGCGCCGCTCGATCATCGCCGGGGCGTAGGAGCCGCCCATGCCGGCCGTCTTGCCGTGCTTGCGGCAGGCGGCGATGACCTGCTCGTACACCTTGTTCACCCGCGGGTGGTCGTGCTGGCCCACGAGGCCCATGCCGGTGCTGAGGTCGTTCGTCCCGATGAGCAGCACGTCGACGCCCGGCACGGCCGCGATGGCGTCCGCGTTTTCCCCCGCCTCGGGGGTTTCGACCATGGCGACGAGGAGCATCTCCCGGTTCACGTCCGCCAGGAGCTGCGCCGCGTCCATCGCCTCGAAGCGCCCGTGGGCGAGCCCCCCGCCCGAGCTGCGCCCGCCCTCGGGGGGGAACTTGCAGATGCGCACGAGCTCCCGCGCCTCCTCCGCCGAGTTCACGTGGGGGAGCACGATGCCCTGCGCCCCCGCGTCCAGGATGCGGGTGCTGAGGTGGGGCGAGAGGTCCGCCACCCGCACGAGCGGGGTGATGCCCTGGGTGAGCGCCCCGATCGCGAGCTGCTGCGCCGTCTCCAGGTCGAAGGGCCCGTGCTCGAGGTCGATGAAGAGCCAGTCGAAGCCCACCGCCTTGAGGGCGAGGCCCACCTCCACCGTCCGCGCCATGCGGACGCCCGAGCCGAGGGTGATCTTCCCCTCCCGGCACTTCCTCTTGGTCTCGTTCACGATGACGGGCAAGGCAGCCTCCTTCGCACAGGTTTCCCTCGCACGG
>MGDP01000079.1:0-2326 GCA_001790955.1 Candidatus Tectomicrobia bacterium RIFCSPLOWO2_12_FULL_69_37 | reverse complement strand
GAGATGGCTTCCCGGAGGCCCTGATCCTTACCCCGAAACCCGGCGAGGGGCAAGGGGCGGGGTAAGATTTTCATGACTTTCCTTTTCTCGGCAAGGGGGGTATCCTAATGTTATTCGTTTTGAAACTATGTGACGGGTAGTCCATTAGGGAAGGATGAGTCCTACGGTGGTTACGCTCTCATGCGTAAACTTGAAGGGCGGGGTTGGGAAAACAGCATTAGCTGTTAATTTTGCGGCATATTGTGGAACTTCTGGACGTCCGACGCTACTCATTGACTTAGACCCTCAAACCAACGCAACATTTTCATGTATCGACGTGGATGAATGGGAGCGGCACGCCGCTCGACATGGAACTGTTGCGGATCTTTTAGGTGCTCGTGATCATGCAAGTGCCGAGGGAAAACAACGAAGTGTAGAGTCGATAATTCGAAGAAATGTTTTTGAAAATGTCGACCTCATTCCCTCTCATTTGGATTTGTTTACAATCGATTTAGATCTGGCCTCCGCAACGGCCCGAGAATTTAAACTTAGAAGGGCCATTAAACCCATAGAAAATGATTATGAAATAATTGTGTGTGATTGCCCTCCAAACTTAACAATTCCTACTCAAAATGCCCTTGCTGCAAGTACCCACTATGTAGTTCCTGTCTCGCCTGATTATCTCTCGGGTCTTGGCATTGGTCTTCTGCTAACGCGTGTTAATAAATTTTGCGGAGACCTTGAACATGAGCTTGAGAATGCCGGGATCGTAATATCGCGAGTAGGTCGCCGCGCATTGCATCGAGAAATGACCGTTGCGGCCATTCGGGAACGCTTTAAGGATTTGGTCCTGACACATACGATTTCAGAAAGAGTTAAAGTAAGTGAATCTGCAGCCGCCAATCGGCCCATATTTGACATGGGAGATTCCAAAGCATCGGAAGAATTCACTGAAATCTCTGAAGAAATTTTGGAAAGGATTGGCGTTTAGAGATGAAAGCATATGAACTGGCCAAGGCACTGATTGATCTTGCTGGAATATTGAAAAAAATGCCGAATGTGGAGCTTTATGAGTTGGGAAATAGGTTGTCTGGTTCTTTGCCTAGACGATATTCACCCTCGCCTGAAAATATCCCCGTGGCTCTCAGTACGTTAGTTGCTTTGTCACGTTTGGACAAACAGCAATGGCTTTCATTCATTCACAACTATAATTTCCCCATTGATATTCGTCCTAGGGATGCTTCACGGGATATCTTGGGAAAACTGCTGAAACATCTTGAAGAAAATCCGGCGGATCGGAAGAAAATATCTGATGATGCTCAGCGCCAGGCTCCTAAAGCATCACCGGAATTGTTGAGAGCATTGTCGGTACTTCTGAAGGAGTAGGTTTTGCCAGGCTATCTCCGCGAGGTCAGAGCCAATTTTGATAGCTTTAGTGTTAGTTGGCGAGCTGAACTGATGAAGGTAATGGATTTGCTTAGGGCGGAGGAAAATATTTTTCATGAGAGTTATCAGCGAATCGTTTCTCTTCAAGCATGGCGTGCTAATGTAGTCGAATCAGTAATGAGTGCAGAAAGTGCTGCTTTCTTTCTGGAAGCGCAAAATGACGCTTTGATTTCTCATGTGCTTGCTCAAATGGGTTCATGGCGCTCTGCTTTGAAATCGCTAAGAAGTTGTATAGAGAACGTATTGTTTACACTTTACTATATGGATCATCCGGTCGAGCTGATATTATGGCAGCAGGGGAAAATTCGGCACACTTTCAACGAGATGCACAGGTATTTTCTTGCCCATCCTCGTGTTACTTCTGCTTCTAAAAGAGCGACTGGGCTTGAGATTTTGCAGAAGGAGTATAGCTTGTTGTCTCGTGCGGTTCATGCGTCTGCGAGAACGTTTCGTATGACGCAGGATGTCCAAGCGACTCAATTATGGTCACCAGAAAAGACGAGAATTGGGTCTTGGAGAACAAGGGAATCCTTAGTCTTGCAAGGATTGAATTTGTTGATGATGGTTTTATTTAGAGATTCTTTGACTGGCTCCAAACTTGTCGGTTTGAGGCGTGCAATCAGCCTCGCGATTCCGCCTTCGATGTATGCTGTGATTAAGCGTGACCTCAAAATCACACTGCTAAGAGCGTGAGATGGCAGTTTCAAGCATTCCTTAGCACTCATTTCTTTCTTCTCTCTTCAATAGCGTTTTTTCGAAGCACTTTTCGCTCTCTCCTGCCACCTTCCTCCCTCCGCTCCCTTGAGCTAGGATGGGTGTCTCGGCCGCTGGAACGCACCCTGCAGGAGCCCGCCCCATGACCCCCATCGGCCACGCCGCCGTCTCGGTGCTCGCGGGCCAG
>MGDP01000078.1 GCA_001790955.1 Candidatus Tectomicrobia bacterium RIFCSPLOWO2_12_FULL_69_37 | reverse complement strand
CGGCTCATGATCGAGCGCCTCTATCCGATAAGCTGACGAGGGACAATGCCCTCCTCCTCTTCGCCCTCACCCTGGGGGGCTCCGCCGGCTTCGCGCTGGTGGTGGGGAGGGGGTGGTTCTGAGCGGGCCCGCCGCCGGGTGCGGGAGCGCGCCTGGGCTGTTCACCTGTGCAAATGTGCGCCGTACAGGTCAGGCATAGCTAAGTTACAGCACCGGGCATGACAATCATTTGGGCCCAGGCTGCGGTGGGTACCACTTTTGACCGGTCATTAGGAGCCACGCAATCAGGTCTTCGTACCCCTTCTGGAATTGGCCACTTAACTCGAACTGATCCCGCACGCGAACCTGCTCAAGAACGATTCGTGTGGATGTCAAAATCGCTAATGCTTGACTACGGGGATCGTCACGCTGATTGGGGTGAATAGCATCTGGTTGATCGCGAAACAAACCCAACCCGAAGAAACCGCCATGTGCTGAACTTGACAGCTTTGCGTAGTAGGAGGCCAACTCTGGCGCCAACAGCGCGTTGGCCGCGTCCTGAGGCCGATGATAGTAGTCCGGTGCATACCAGTAGGACCGCAAAGGGTTATTGAAGATGAACCGCCGAGCTGGCTCTTGGTCTTGGCTTGGCAGACGTGCGATTCCGGCTTCGATCTGTTGTCGGTTGTTGCGCTGTGACTCGGCGTCTCCCTCCGAAAGCATCGCCTTCAAGAAATAATGGGTGCAGCGGAACCCGCGTATCTCTGTTTGATCGGAGCGTTCGGCGATGATCGCCGTACTCAGTAGCAAATCGAGAAGGGTTCGCAAGAGTGGAGCCGAACATCCCACCCAGCCGGTTGCGCAAAGGGCCAAGATGGCTTCATGGAAGGCAACGGTATCAGCACCGAGACGAAGTAATGCACCTCCAGCCAGCGGGTAGGGGTGGGTCCCGTCTAACTGTCGGGCGACCGCCGCATTCACCGCAACTGCGAACTCAGACGCTTCACCGTGCAATCGTGCCAACGCCGCGTCGACGGTATCCGTCTTGAAGTCTCCGTATTTCAGCCTAACGCGCGGATCAGCGGCGCGCGGTTTCCGGCGCGTCTGCTGCAAGGCGTTGCTATGCGCTGTCGGCCGCTCCCGTCCTGTGGCGGCGGCATCCAGGCTTTCCTACAGTACTCGTGCTACCATGGCCGCGAAATCCTCAACAGACCCGATCATCTGCTCCATCTGAGCACGCCGGGCGTTGGCGGCATCTATGCAGTCTCGTGAGCCCCACGTGACGGCACGCCCGAAATCTTCCTCCTCGCCTACTGCCCTCAACATGTCGTCGAAATCGGTAAGGCTGGACGGCATCGTTTCCTTTCCGATGTCCGTGAGCAAATCGGGGAAAAGCTCCTTCAATATTTCGCTGTAAGTTCTGATCACAACGTGTTCTTCAATCGCAATCCGGGTAGTCCGCGTGATGCGTTCAAGAGTGGTGCGCGCGAGGGCAAGGTCGCGCGGGCGCACACGCGCAGGTGGACAATCCGTTAGGGGAAAGCCTCCATCCGCAAAAATAGACGCCACAAACTGTGAGCAGAACAGCCCGGGGCGGGGGGATTGGGGAATGATCTTGAGAAGGCTGCCTAAAGTTTCCACTATCCAGGGCGTCGCGGTGACTTGAGCAAGGTCACGAAGACTTGCGTATGGCCGATGCTCGTAGCGATGGCAGATCTCAGGTATCCGGCTCGTTACGAACTCACGGAACTCCTCCGTGTCAGCACTGCGGTGTCGAAACACGTCGAAGTACAGGTAGGATGAGAGCGGACTCACGGTCTGAGACTGATGTGGGGGCGCCTCCATGGGGCGAAGGTAACGCAACGGTAGGCGACGGTATCCGACGCCGCCGACGATCTGCTTGATTATCGGATCGAAGTCTGTCGTGGCCTCGATGGCCAAGGTGCACCGTTGACGCCCTATGGGTTGCTTCCGCTTCAGTTCCGTGTGCTGAGATCCCAGGCAGTCGTCTGGAACCAAAAGCTGAGCGTGGCTGAAATCACTCTGTCCGAAGAACGCGATCAGGGCCGACTCAAGTCCCTTAGGACGCGAGAGAATGATGTCGCCTGGCCGGAGTGCCGCGAGATCGAGCACTTCGTTTGAGGGGACCTCCGTCCACTCACCTTCGGGCGTTTGCATCGTATGAGCGCTCCTTAACTCGGCGCATAACAACAATTAGCCCGCCCCGCATAAGATGCGGAGTTCTGTTTTCCGGCCCTACAACACGCCTTTGGATCTCTCGCCCAAGGCGCGTCAACCCCCTTGCATCCACTCGCCTGCCGCCTGTCCGGCGGCATATCACGGCATCTGATTCGGATTAGGATAGCACAACCTCCTTGAATCGGCTCAAGGCCCTCCATTTCCCGGAAAATCGATTACCGTATACGGGGAATATAGTTCATCGGGCTGCCCGGCGACAGAATTTTCTACGAAAATCTCAATGCTCACCTACGCGCTGCCCGGCTCCCGGCTCAGGGGTCTGTAGGGGCGGGTTTGAAACCCGCCCCTACAGATGGGCATCGCCAACCGGTTCCGCAGGGGCGTTCCATGGAACGCCCCTACATTTGTCGGAAGCCTTGCCCGGGAAACCTACCCGATCAGCCTTTCCAGTTCCCGGATCACCTCGGGCGGCAGGGGGTCGCCCTCCCCGGCCGCCGCGTTCTCGGCCACGCGCTCAGGCCGCCCCGTGGCCGGGATGACGGCCGAGACCCTGGGGTCGGCGAGGACGTACTTGATGAGGGCCTGGGCGAGCGTCCCAGCGCCTTGGGCCTCCAGGGCGCGCGCCTCCTTCTGGCCGATCGGCCCGAAGCCGCCGCGCCCGGCGCGGCTCAGGGCGTAGCGCAGGTAGGCCCAGGGGCTCGACCGCCTGCGCCGCCGCGCGAGGGCGGCCCAGGCCCGGGCGATGGGGCGCATGGCGATGACGCCGAGGCCCAGCTCCCCGGCCAGGGGCAGCACCCGCTCCCGGCACGAGGTCTCCCCCAGCCAGCAGGGCACCTGGACGGCGTCGAAGCGCCCGGTGCGCATGGCGGCCAGCACCTCGGGCTCGCTCTCCCGCTCGTAGTAGGTGAGGCCGAGGAAGCGCACGCGGCCCTTCTCCCGGTACTCCTCCAGGACCGGCAGCACCTCCCGCCAGCCGGCCATGTTGTGCACCTGGAGGAGGTCGAGCGCCTCCGTCCGCAGGTGCTCGAAGGAGCGCTCGATGCTGGCCCGGGCGGCGGGGGCGGTGGTCTCGCGCACCTTGGTGGCGAGGATGGCGCCCGCCCGCCTCCCCGCCAGGGCGAGGCCCAGGACGCGCTCGGAGCTCCCGTAGGCGGGGGCCGTGTCGAAGAAGTTGCACCCCCGGGCGAGGGCCACGTCCACGAGGAGGCGGCAGTGGTCCTCCTGGCGGCCCGGGGGCACGTCGAAGGCCTCCAGGGTGCCCATTCCCACTTCGCTGACGCGGAGGCCGGTGCGGCCCAGGGTGCGGTAGCGCATGATCGTCCGGGGGGCTCAGCGGAGCAGCCGCTCCAGCTGCTGGAGGGCGCCGGGGGGGAGGGGCCCGCCCTCCCCCGCCGCCGCGTTCTCGGCGACCCGTTCGGCCCGGCTCGTGGCCGGGATGACGGCCGAGACGGCGGGGTCCGACAGCACGTACTTGAGCAGGGCCTGGCCGGGGGTGCGGACCCCGCAGGGCGCGAGGAAGGAGAGGTCCTTCCCCTTCAGGGCGCCGAGGAGCTTCCCCCGCCCGAAGATGGGGGCGATGGGGGTCATCACGATGACCCCGAGGTTGAGGTCCCGGGCGAGGGGGAGGAGCTCCCGCCGGCAGGCGGTCTCGCCCAGGTGGTAGGGGATCTGGATGGTGTCGTAGAGCCCCGTCCGCATGGCCTCCATCATCTCGGGGTAGCTGGACACCCGGTAGTCCGTGAGGCCGATGAAGCGCACCCGGCCCTCCTCCTGGAGCTCCCGCAGCACGGGCGTCACCGCCCGCCAGCCCGCCATGTTGTGGATCTGGAGGAGGTCGATCGCCTCGGCGCGCAGGAGCTCGAGGGAGCGCTCGACGCTGGCCCGGGCCGAGCGGGCGTCGCGCTCGAGCACCTTGGTGGCGATGAGGGCCTCCTTCCGCCTGCCCTCCAGCGCGAGGCCCAGCACCCGCTCGGCCTCCCCGTACATGGGGGCGGAGTCGAAGAGGTTCATCCCGTGCTTCAGGGCCTCCCCGGCGATGCGGCGGCAGCGCTCCTCCCCGGCGGCGCCCGAGACGTCGAAGGTCTGGTAGGTGCCCATCCCGACCGCGCTCACCTGGAGGCCCGTGCGGCCGAGGGCGCGGTACTGCATCCTCACCTCCAAAATCGCGGTCCGCGGGAGGAGAATAGCACCAGGAGCGCCTTGCGTTCTTGTAGGGGCGAACCTCGTGTTCGCCCCCTTCGCCTCCGCCGGAGGGCGATGACAAGCATCGCCCCTGCAAATTCCCTCCGGCGATGGACAAACGGCGCCCCTAGCCTTGCTTCTCCAGGTTCGCGAGGAAGTCGGCGGCCTCCTTGAAGCCCGGGTCGATGGCCAGGGCGTTCTTGAGGAAGCCGGCCGCCTTCTCCTTCTGCTGCATCTCGTAGAGCACGCGCGCGAGGTTGTAGAAGAGGACGGGGTCGGTGTGGTCGATCTTGATGGCGCGCTGGTAGTTCTTGAGCGCCAGGGGGAACAGCCCCTGGCGGCGGAGGAGGATGCCCAGCTTGTTGAAGGTGTGCTTGTTATCCTTGGTGTAGAGGCGCTCGTTGTCGGTGAGGCGGGAGAGGATCCGCCGCGCCTCCTCCATCTTGCCCTGCCCGACGTAGGCCTCCCCCAGGCCGTAGCTCGCCGCCACGTGCTTCTCGTCGAACTTGAGGGCGGTCTTGAACTCGAACTCCGCGCTGTGGAACTCGTTGCGCTCCAGGTGGGCCTCGCCCGCGGCCATGCACTTCTCGACCATGACCTGCTGGGGGGTCTTGGGGGGCTCGGCCTTCTTCCTCTTGGAGGGGTCATCCTTGACGAAGCGCCGCTGGAACTCCCCGGCCGTGATGCGCTCGGCCACCATGCCCGTCGAGGTGCCGTCGGGCTTGAGGAACTCGACCGAGACGACGCCGCCCCCGGCGTCGCGCGCCCAGTAGCGCACCTTCACGGCCACGTCCTCGTAATAGACGCCTTCGATCTTCTGGTCCGCCACGGATGCCCCCGGTGGAACGCCTCAGGATTGGGTGAAGCCCAAGGATTATACCCCCCCCGCCGGCCGCCGCTACCCCGCGGCCCGGCGCAGGATCTGCCGGAAGCCCTCGTAGACCGCCTCCCCGTAGCAGGGCGGCGGCAGCACCTCCACGAGCTTCCCCCCCTCGATGCGCTTGGGCGAGGCGTAGGGGTTGTGGATCGCCTCGCCCGAGGGGAGGATGAAGGTCGGGCTCGTCATGGGGAGCCCCCCCTCGTCCCGCAGGCGCATGGACTCGCGGTAGTCCTCCATCACCCGCTCCCGGCGGCGGGAGGACTTGAGATCGGCGCGGATGGGCGCGGGGTCCAGCCCCGCCTCCGCCGCGATGGCCAGAACCACCTCCGGCTCGTCGATGCGCCGGCCCTCGTAGAAGAACCCCCGCCGCAGGGCCAGGTCGAAGCGCCGGGCCTTGGCCGGGTCCTGCGCGAAGGCGCTCTCGTAGCCCTCGAAGGCGGGCAGCGTGGTGCGCAGGAACTCCTCGTGCGGGAAGGGCCGGCAGGGGCAGAGGGGCTCCTGCACCGCCACGAGCGGCCACTCCTGGTCCACGATGTGCCGGGGGGCCGGGCGCCCGTTGATGATCTCGAGCGGGAAGGCCCGCCACTTCACGGTCAGCCGATCCTCGAAGCCGGGCATCGCCGCGTCCAGCCGCGCCGCGGCCAGGTAGGCCCACGGTCAGTGGTACTCGTGAAACACCTCGACGACGGCGTGTCGGGCCACCGGTCCTCCCGCGTCCCATCGCGCAAGGCGGCGAAACGGAAGCCGCCCGGCGTCCGCATAAAATGAAAAGAGAGCCCTCCGGACTCTCCCACCTTACGCCTCCCCCCCGGGGGCGGCAACGGGGGAGCGAGGCCCGAAACGCGGCGGGCCGGAGCCCTGTGATATGATGCCCCCGGGAGGACGCCCGATGAACCCCAGCGAGCGCCGCTTGGCCGAAATCCTGGCGAACGCCCGGACCATCGCCGTGGTGGGCCTCTCGGACGACCCGGGGCGCGCCAGCCACCGCATCGCCGCCTACCTCCAGGCGGCGGGCTACCGGATCCTCCCGGTCAACCCCGAGGTTCCGGAGGCGCTCGGGGAGAAGTCCTTCCGGAGCCTGGAGGAGATCGCCGGGCCGGTGGACATCGTGGACGTCTTCCGGCGGCCCGCGCTCATCCCCCCCGTGGCCGAGGACTTCCTGCGGATGAAGGCCCGGCCCCCCGTCTTCTGGATGCAGAAGGGGATCGCCCACCCCGAGAGCGCCCGGCGGCTGGAGGCGGCGGGGGCCGAGGTGGTCCAGGACCTCTGCATCAAGACCGCCCACCGCCTGCTCCTGGCGGGGCAGCCCTCGGGTTGAGCCCCCGCACCCGGCCCCGGCATGTCCTTCTCCTGGCGGCAGCCTCGCTCGTGCTGAGCGGCTTCTTCGAGACCATCGAGAGCTGGTTCCTCTACCACCCCTTCGCCGCCATCTCCGTCACCCCGGCCAGCTACGGCGTCCCCTTCGAGGAGGTCCGCTTCCCCGCCGCGGACGGCACCCGCCTCCACGGCTGGTACGTCCCCCCCGTGAGGGCGGACGGCCCCGTCCTCCTCTGGGCCCACGGCAACGCGGGGAACATCTCCCACCGCTCCGAGAACATCGCCATGATCCGCCGCGAGACGGGGGCGGGCGTCTTCATCTTCGACTACCGGGGCTACGGCCGCAGCGAGGGCCGCCCCCGCGAGGCGGGCCTCTACGCCGACATGCGGGGGGCCCACGCCTGGCTCAGCGGCCGGGTGCCGGGCGGGCGGATCGTCCTCTTCGGGCGCTCCCTCGGGGCCTCGGTCGCGGTGCGGCTGGCGGCGGAGGGGGCCCCCTCCCGGGAGACGGCCCGGGCCATGATCCTGGAGAGCCCCTTCGAGAGCCTCGCGGCCATGGGGGAGCAGATCTTCCCCTTCCTCCCGATCCGCAGAATGGTGGTCCAGCAGTTCGACAACGTGAAGTGGCTGCCCCGGGCGAAGCTGCCGCTGCTCCTGCTGCACGGGGACGCGGACGAGATCGTGCCCTTCGCCCAGGGGAGGCGGCTGTTCGAGCTGGCCTCCCCGCCCAAGCGCTTCCACCGCATCGCCGGGGCCGGCCACAACGACACCTACCTCATGGGCGGGCCCGCCTACTGGGCGGCCTGGCGGGAGTTCCTCGCCGCCCCGGAGAGGGCGGAGACGCCGTAAGGCGGCATCGCGCCCTAACCGGATTCGTAGGGGCGAGGCATGCCTCGCCCCTACATAGGGACGCAGCCAGCCGAGATCGAGTGAGCCAAGAAGGAGTCAGCCCCCACCCGCCCCGCGCGCGCGGTCCCACCAGAAGGGGGCGAAGGAGGAGAGGAAATCCGAGACGAAGGGGTCGGCCGGGGCCTCGAGGAGGCGCTGGGGGGTGTCCACCTGGAGGATCCGCCCCTCCCGCATGATGGCGATGCGGTCGGCCAGCTGGAAGGCGTCGGCCAGGTCGTGGGTGACGAGGATGGTCACCGTGCCCAGCTCGTCGTGGACGCGGCGGATCTCGGCCCGCACCTGGCGCTTGGAGACGGGGTCGATGTTGGCCATGGGCTCGTCCAGGAGGAACAGCCGGGGGGGCAGGGCGATGGCGCGCCCGATGGCCACCTTCTGCTGCTGGCCGGAGCTGAGCTCGCTGGGGCGGCGGCCGGCCAGCTCCTCCTCGATGCCCACGCGCCGCATCACGTCCCGCACCCGGCGCACGATGGACTCGGGCACCCACTTGCGCACCTTGAGGGCGAAGCCCAGGTTGCTGTAGCGGCTCTCGTCGAAGACCCGCATGTGGGGCCAGAGCGCGTAGCCCTGGAAGATCATCTGGATGCCCCGCTTGCCGAGCGGGACTTCGTTCATGCGGGCGCCGTCGAGCACGATGTGGCCCGCGTCCGGCCGGTCCACCCCCGCGATGAGCCGCAGCAGGGTGGACTTCCCGCACCCGGTCGGGCCCACGACGACGAGGAACTCGCGCTCCCCGACGGAGAGGGAGAGGCCGTCCACCGCCCGGACCTCCCCGTAGGCCTTCCGCAGGCCCGTCAGGACCAGCCTGGCCATGCCCCCTCTCCCGCCGCCCCCACGGCGGCTACTTGGGCGCGTACTTCTTCAGCATCTCGTTGACGGGGCTGAAGATCTCCTCGATGGTCAGGTCCCCCCCGCCGATGTTCTGGGTCTCGTGCAGCGAGCCCCCCGGGAACACCGCGATCCCGCCGGGCCCCAGCTCGGCCGACTCGCCGTCGCAGGTGAACCGCGCCCTCCCCTCCATGACGATGCTGATCTGCTCGTGGGGATGGGTGTGCGGCCCGCCCATCGGGAAGCCCTTCTTGATGGTCTGGCGGAGGACGGTGATCCGGTCCCCCTCCACCACCCGGCGGACGCGCCCGTCCCCCGCGCCTTCATGCCCCGGCAGCCTGTTCCAGTCGTAGGCTCTCATGGCTCTCCTCGTCCAGCGAAAATGAAGGAATAAGGCCGGCCCCCCGCATGTTACCTCTGCGGGCTCCTTCGCGCATCCGCCGCGCGGGGCTCCCTTGGCCCGCGTTGCGCCCGCCCCCCTCCTTCGATAGAGTGAGGCCCACATGAGAATTCGCCCGGGTTCCGCGCTCAAAACGGTTTCGGCCGCCCTGGGCGCCCTGCTGGCGCTCTTCCTCTCCGGGCCCGGGGCCTCCGGCCTGGGCCCCGGCGCCCAGGCGCCCGAGCTGGAGGGGAAGACCTGGCTGAACGGCCCGCCCCTGCGCCTGGCGGACCTGCGCGGGAAGGTCGTGCTTCTCGACATGTGGACCTTCGGGTGAAGCAACTGCCTCCGGGAGATCCCGGTGCTCCGCTCGTGGCACGAGCGGTTCAAGGAGAAGGGCCTGGTCGTCATCGGCAACCACGCCCCCGAGTTCGGCTTCGAGAAGAGCGAGAAGAACGTCCGCGAGGCGCTGGATCGGCTCCGGATCGGCTACCCCGTGGTGATGGACAACGGCTTCGCCAACTGGAAGGCGTACGGAAACCGCTACTGGCCCACGAAGTACCTGATCGACAAGAAGGGCGTCATCCGCTTCTTCAGCATCGGCGAGGGCAACCACGGGCGGACGGAGGCCATGATCCGAAGGCTGCTCGCCGAGTGAGGCCGCCATGAACGGATCGTCCCAGCGGGCCTATCCCTACTCCGCCCTCCTGCGGCTGACCCACTGGCTGAACGTCCCCCTCCTCCTCCTGATGATCGCGAGCGGCCTCCAGATCTGGTGGGCCTACCCGGCCTTCGGCCCCGGCCTCCCCAAGCCGGAGGCGCTCTACCAGGCCCTCGCGGGCGGGGAGGTGCCCGTGGACCCGCGCGGCATCATGATGGGCGGGGACTACCGGGAGTTCGTCCAGGGGCTGAGCGGCCGCTTCGGCATCGGGGGCTGGCTCGCCGGGGCGCTGCGCTGGCACTTCGCGGTGATGTGGCCCTACGCGCTCAACGGCCTGGCCTACCTCCTCCTCCTGCTCCTCACCGAGGAGGGCCGCCACTACCGCATCCGGCGGGAGGACTTCGAGGGGATCGCGGAGATGCTCCGCCACCCCCTCCGCACCTTCCACCACCCCCCGGGGGAGGGGAAGTTCAACCCCATCCAGAAGGCCGCCTACAACCTCGTGGTGCTCGCCGGGGCCCTCTCCATCCTGACGGGCCTCGCCGTCTACAAGCCCGTCCAGCTCGGCTTCCTGACGGCGGCGCTCGGGGGCTACCAAGCGAGCCGCCTCCTGCACTTCCTCGTCGCCCTGTTCCTCGTCCTCTTCACGGCGGGCCACCTCGTCATGGTCCTCTCCCACGGCTGGCGGCGGGGGCTCGCGCCGATGGTGGTGGGGATCAAGGCGGAGCGCGAGGCCTTCCGCGAGCGCCAGCGGGCCTTCGCCCGCCGGGCCCTGCGCGCCCTGGCCGAGCTGGGGCTGCTCGCGCTCGCGCCGTGGTGCGGAGGCCTCCTCGCGGATATCCTGAACGGGCTGCTCCGGGGGAGCGCGCCCTGGGAGCCCTTCGGCGCCCTGCTCTACCTCACGGCCCGGATCGGGCCCGTCCGCGCCTGGGACCGGCGCGCCCGCGAGGCCCGCCATCGCCGGATGGAGGCCGCCACATGACGCGGGAACCGGAAAACCCGCTCCCCACGGGGCTGGCCCGCCGCAGGCTCCTCGTGGGCCGCCTGGTGGCGGCCGTCCTCGCCCTGAACCTCGTGCTGGCCCTCGCGGGGGGCTATCTCCTGAGCGGCCCCGCGGCCGGGCTCTCGCGCTTCAGGCTCGGCTTCGCGGGCTGGTCGGCCGCCCTCTTCGGGGCCTCCCTGGTCCTCACCGCCATGCTGGTGGGGCCTCTCGCCGCCAAGCTCTTGCGCCCGCCCGCCGGCCTTCAGTCGGCCGAAGCCGACTTTCGGTCGGCGAAGGCCGGGGATTGAAGGAGACGAATATGGCTCCCCGCCCCGCCCGCCAAGAGAGCGGTGCCCTCGACGGGCGGCCCACCCGCCGGGGCTTCCTCAGGCTCGCCGCCTCCTCCCTCCTGATGGCCGGCTGCACGCGGCTCGACGAGTCGGAGACCGCCCAGGCCGTCCTCAGCTTCTTCGACCGGTGGAACCACCAGGCGGGGCTCCTCCTGGACAGCCCCTACCGCCTGGCGCGCACCTACCCGCGCTCGGCCGCCCAGCCCGAGCAGATGCGCCCGAACGGCTCGGTCGTCACCCCGGGCTCCCAGCTCATCCAGACGCCCGAGGAGGAGTGGACCCTCACGGTGGGCGAGGCAAGGCTCGAAAAGGGCCGGATGGCCCAGACCTACTGGAAGGACGAGTACACCCTGGGGCGGCTCCGCCGGATGCCCGCCCTCGAGCAGACGGTGGAGCACGTGTGCGTCGAGGGCTGGAGCGCCATCTGCCACTGGAAGGGGGTGGCCCTGGCGGGCCTCCTCGGGCGCCGGCCCCTCCGCCCCGGGAGCCGCTACGTCTTCTTCCTCTGCGACGACCTGATGCGGAGCGCCCGGGGGATGGAGCGCTACAGCGTCACCCTGGACCTCGCCCAGGCCCTCCACCCCCAGAACGTGCTGGCCTACGACTACAATGGTGAAAAACTCACCAGCGAGCACGGTGCCCCCCTGCGCCTGGCCTCCCCCGTCAACGTCGGCTGGAAGAGCGCCAAGTACCTGCGCTACGTCTGGGTGCTGAACGAGGACATGGGGGGCTTCTGGGAGACCCAGGGCTATCCCCGCTACTACGGCTTCTAGCCCGCCTATCTTGACAAGCCCGGCGGGGGGCTCATATAAGGCCTAGGGCGCCCGCCCGGGGAGCCCCTTGCCGCACGATCCGGCGTAGCTCAACGGCAGAGCAATCGGCTGTTAACCGATGGGTTGTAGGTTCGAATCCTACCGCCGG
>MGDP01000077.1:1442-10758 GCA_001790955.1 Candidatus Tectomicrobia bacterium RIFCSPLOWO2_12_FULL_69_37 | reverse complement strand
TCCTTGTTGCGGATGTCGTGCTTCTCCCCGTACTTCCCCCCGCCCATGATGTTGTAGGCCCGCTCGTAGAGGCCGACCTCCACCCCCTCGATCTCCTCGCCCCTGAAGCCGTTCGCCTCCCTTAGCTCCAGCGCGGCCTCCAGGGCCGTCTGGGCGTGCACCCCCGCGTTGTACTTCTTGATGGCGCAGCCGAGCACCTTCTCCAGGTTCTCCTTCGTCCAGTCGATCTCGAAGGGCCCGGAGACCGCCTCCATCATCCCGCCCGTCCCCTCGAAGACGGTGACGGGGCCCGTCACCCCCCGCATGGCCAGGAAGGCGGCGTGGGCGGCGCTCATCCCCGCCGCCGCCATGGCGAAGCCCTTCCAATGGGAGATCTGGCCCGTGCGCGTCACGAAGAGCGGGTTGTTCGAGGCCCCGGCGATGGCGAGGGCGTTGGCGATGCGCTTGGCGTCCAGGCCGAGCGCCCGCGCGGCCCCCGCCGCCGAGCCGTAGGCCCCGTGCGTCCCCTGGTCGAAGCCCCGGCTCTCGGAGCGGGCCGCGTCCGAGAGGCGGCACTGCACCTGGTAGGCCAGGGCCAGCGCGGCGATGAAGTCCCGCCCCGAGGCCCCGGCGTACTCCGCCGCGGCGAGCACCGCCCCCGTGTTGTCGCTCGGGTGGACGGTGCCCGTCTTCCCCATGTAGCTGTCGTTGAAATCGAGGTAGCGGATGAGGCAGGTGTTATAGAAGGCCGCCCGGTCGGGGGCGGTCTTCCCCCCTCCGATCAGGGTGGCGAGGCCGGCCCCCCCGAACTCCTCGGTGTGCGTCCGCAGGTAGCCGATGGGCTCGGCCCCCAGCGAGCCGATGGCGCAGCCCAGGGCGTCGAAGAGAAGGAGCTTCACCTGCCCGCGCGCCACCTCGGACATCCGGTCATAGGAGGCGCCCGCGGCGAACGCGGCGAGTTGCTCGGCCATGGTCATGGAGAGGGCTCCGGAGAAAGGGAACGGGTGAGGGGGTAATCTAGCACGGGAGCTTTCGAGAGTAGGGGGGCAATTGCCAGCGAAAGAATCTCAGCTTCACACGCGCTAGCCATTGCGAGGCAAGACCCCGGACGATATACTGGACATAATCTTGTCCACAACTTATGGACAATCTGCATTAACACTTTTAATTTCAAATGATTGGACGGACAATGGGCAGGACATCAGATAGGCCAAATTCCAGGGCATATCGAAAAACGCATCCCTGGCTGACCTTTCAGCTCGACCTCAAAAAGGCAGACCCAAAACTATGGATCGCATTGGGAGAAGCGCAATCAAAATGCGCGCATCTCGCGGGAATACCCCTAAAACCTCGCTACGATGACGAGATGCACAGGATCTATCTGGCGAAGGGCATTCTTGCCAGTGCGGCCATCGAAGGCAACACTCTCTCTGAAAAGGAAGTGCAAGATCGCCTTGAAGGCAAGAAAGAACTGCCTCCCTCAAGAGAGTATCTCGGAAACGAGATAGACAACATCATCGAAGCCTGCAATGAAATTCTCAACGACATCAAAGAGGGCAAAGAGCAAAAACTGACCCCACGGTTGGTCAAGAACTTCAACAAAACCATTCTGAAAGGGTTAGAACTAAACGAAGGAGTGACCCCTGGAGAATATACCCATCATCCTATCGGGGTTGGAAGATATAGAGGAGCGCCTCCTGAAGACTGCGAATTCCTGGTTGAACGGTTTTGCGAATGGCTAAACGGTCCAGACTTTCAGGCCCGAGATGGATACGAGATTATCCATGGTCTGATCAAGGCGGTTGTGGCGCATTTATATTTGGTTTGGATTCATCCGTTCGGGGACGGAAACGGCCGAACCGCGCGTCTCTTGGAAGTAAAGTTCCTGCTGGAAGCTGGCGTCCCATCTGTGGCCACACACTTGCTCAGCAACCATTACAATCAAACCCGGATGGAATACTATCGCCAGCTCGATAGGGCCAGCGGTTCGGGGGGAGATATAATCCCCTTCATCGGATATGCTATCCAAGGCTTCGTTGACGAGCTAAGAGCGCAAATCAACTTTGTCAAAATACAGCAATGGGAAATCTCATGGACAAACTATACCCATGAAACGCTTTCAGGCAAATCCACAACAGAAGCCCGCCGGCGCAAATTGGTGGAGGCTCTTTCGCGACAGGAAGAACCTGTGTCCAAGGGTGATATCCGTAAACTCAGTCCTGAATTGGCGGAGGAGTACAAAGGCAAGACCACAAAAACAATTACGCGAGATTTGAATTATTTACACGAGAAAGATTTGATCGCAAGAACTGCAAAGGGTTATCGTGCAAAGAAAGAAATCATTCTGGCTTTTCTCCCCACACGGAAACAGGAAAATACCCAAGAAAACTCCGAGGCCCAACAACCTCTTCCCTTGGAAGATAACGACTGAGTTTCTTCTGTTCTTTATTGACCCGGAACCTGCCGGAAATTGAGGTAAGAACCTTTCCATCCTCATGCCCTATCTTCCGGGTGGGCGGGTGTGCCCGGGCCGGGCGGACGGCCGCGTCTGCCTGCCCGTCCGTAGGGGCGACCGGCCGGTCGCCCCTGCACATTCATGGCCGGAGGCAAGTCGTGGGGGGATTCGATGCCTTCCAATGATTTCCGCCGGTTTCCGGGGAATTCCGGGATATTCCGGCTTCTTTTTTCTCCCTCTCCTCCAACTGGCACCTCTCCGGCCCCTGGGCTAGGATGGGGAGGTCCGGACATCCGAACCCACGATCCAGGCCGGAAGGAGGCACGTTGAGCGAGGAAGCGCGCGCCGGGGGGAAGATCCTCCTCCGCCGGGAGGGGGGGGTGGCCACCCTCACCCTGAACCACCCCGAGAAGATGAACGCCATCGAGCTCGAGATGTGGGCCGGGCTGGCGCGGGTGATGCCCGAGCTGGACGCCGACCTCTCGGTGCGCGTCCTGGTCTTCCGGGGGGCGGGGGAGCGGGCCTTCTCGGCGGGGGCGGACATCTCGCGCTTCGCCGAAGAGCGGGCAAATGCAAAGCAGGCCGCCGGGTACGCGGAGCATTTCTTCGCGGGCCTCGACGCGGTGGACGCCTTCTCGAAGCCTTCCCTCTGCCTCATCCGGGGGGCCTGCGTGGGGGGAGGGGTGGAGCTCGCGGCGGCGGCCGACCTGCGCGTGGCCGGGGAGACGAGCCGCTTCGGGGTGCCCGTGGCCAAGCTGGGGCTCGTGGCGGGCTACGCGGAGCTCAGGCGCTTCGTCCAGTCCATCGGGCCCGCGCGCACCCTGGACATGCTCCTCACGGCCCGGCTCTTCTCGGCCCAGGAGATGCTGGAGGCGGGCTTCCTCGCCCGGGTGGTGCCGGACGGAGAGGTCGAGAAGACGGCCTACGAGATGGCGGAGCGCATCGCCTCCCTCGCCCCCAAGGTCCACGCCTGGCACAAGGCCTTCGTGAAGAAGATCCTCCGCGACCCGGCCCTCTCGACGCTGACGGAGGAGGAGTTCGCGGGCCAGTTCGCCTGCTTCGACACCGACGACTTCAAGGAGGGCGTCGCCGCCTTCCTCACCAAGCGCGCCCCCCGCTTTGAGGGAAGATAGCTTCCAGGGAGATGGCAAGGATGAGCCCGGACACCCCGCGCGCCCTGGAGGGGCTGCGCGTCCTCGAGGTCTGCCAGGTGATGGCCGGGCCCTTCTGCGGGGCGCTGCTGGCCGACATGGGGGCGGACGTTGTCAAGGTCGAGAACCCGGAGGGGGGCGATCAGGCCCGCCACCTGGGGCGCCACTTCGCCGGGGGCGAGGGCCACGGCTTCATGAACCTCAACCGCAACAAGCGGAGCCTGGCCCTCAACCTCAAGACCCCCGAGGGCCGGGCGCTGCTCGCGGAGATGGCCGGGAAGGCGGACGCCCTGATCGAGAACCTCCGCCCCGGCACCCTGACGAAGATCGGGCTGGGCTACGGCGACCTGAAGGCCGCCAACCCGGGCCTCATCTACGCCTCCATCTCGGGCTACGGCCAGACCGGGCCGTTCAGGGACCGGGGGGGCTTCGACCTCGTCTCCCAGGGGCTGTCGAGCCTGATGAGCTTCACCGGGGAGCCGGGCCGGCCGCCGGTGAAGATCCCCGTCCCCCTCTGCGACCTCAACGCGGGCATCTACACCGCCTTCTCCGTCCTGTGCGCCTACATCCACAAGCAGCGCACGGGCCAGGGCCAGTACATCGACACCGCCCTCACCGACGCGGGCCTGGGCTACACCTTCTGGCAGGCCTCGCAGTTCTTCCCCTCGGGGGAGCCGCCCGTGCCCCTGGGCTCGGCCCACGAGATGACGGCGCCCTACCAGGCCATCCGCTGCAAGGACGGCTACATCGTCCTCGGCGCGGCCAACCAGAACACCTGGACCTACACCTGCCGGGCCATCGGGCGGGAGGACCTCCTCGCCGACCCCGGCTACGCCACCGACGGCGAGCGCAGGGTCCGTTACCGCCAGCTCGCCGAGGAGCTGGAGAAGGAGTTCGTCCAGAAGACGCGGGACGAGTGGATCGCCATCCTGGACGCGGCCAAGGTGCCCTGCGGGCCCATCCTGGACATGGCCGAGGCCTTCGCCCATCCCCAGATCCAGGCGCGGGAGATGGCGGTCGAGGTGGACCACCCCAAGGCCGGCCGCGTCAGGATCCTGGGCATCCCCCCCAAGCTCTCCGCCACGCCGGGCAAGATCCGCCGGCCGGCCCCCACCCTGGGCCAGCACACCGACGAGGTGCTCCGCGAGTTCGGCAAGGGCGAGGACGAGATCCGCCGCCTCCGGGCCGGGGGCGTGGTGGCGTAGGCGGCCCCATGCGAACCCCGTCCCTCAGCGAAGACCGGGCGCCCCTCCCTCCCGGCATCTACCTCGTCGCCACCCCCATCGGGAACATGGAGGATGTCTCCCCCCGCCAGGCGCGGGTGCTCCGCGAGTGCGACGTGGTCGCCTGCGAGGACACGCGGCACACGGGGCTCCTCCTCTCCCGCCTCGGGATCAAGCGGCCCCTCGTGAGCTACCACGAGTACAACGAGACCCGCCGGGCGGAGGAGCTGGCCCGCCGCGCCGCCGAGGGGGAGCGCGTCGCCGTCGTCACCGACGCGGGCACCCCCGGCATCTCCGACCCGGCCTACCGCGTGGTGCGGGCGGCCATCGGGAGGGGCGTCGCCGTCGTCCCCATCCCCGGGCCCTCGGCCGTGGTCGCGGCGCTCTCGGCCTCGGGGCTGCCGACCGACCGCTTCGCCTTCGAGGGCTTCCTCCCCCAGCGGGGGGAGAAGCGCCGCCGGCGGCTGGAGGCCCTGCTCGGGGAGGAGCACACGGTCGTGATCTACGAGTCCCCCTACCGCGCGGCCCGGCTGGCGGAGGAGGTGGCGGCCCTCGCCCCCGGGCGGCCGGTGGTCCTCGCCCGGGAGCTCACCAAGCTGCACGAGGAGTTCCTCCGGGGGACGGCGGCGGAGGTGGCGAAGGAGCTGGGCCGGAAGGTCGTGCGGGGGGAGTGCGTCTTCCTCATCGGCCCGAAGCGGATGGAGGAGGACGAGGAGGGCTGAGCCTCAGGCGGCCTTGCGGCGGCCGATCTCCCGCTGGAGGAAGAGGCCGATGAAGACCGTCCCGGCCATGCAGGCGGCGATGACGCCGAAGGGAACGAAGTAGCTCCCGGCCAGGTCGAACATCAGGCCCGCCAGGGGCGGCCCCACCATGCCGCCCACGCCGTAGCAGATCTCGAGGAAGCCGATGATGACGCCGTAGGTGGGGCCCTCGAAGCAGTCCCCGGCGAGGGCCGAGTAGCAGGAGCTCATCCCGCCCAGGCCGACCCCGTAGATCAGGGCGAAGAGGAGGCCGTTGGCAATCCCGCCGCCCAGGGCCGGGAGGGCCATGAGGAAGACGAGGCCCGCGGCCGTGACGACCCCCGAGACGGCGACGCCCCGCCCCCGGCCGGCCCAGTCCCCCACCCAGCCGCCCACCACGCTGCCCAGCATGCGGATGAAGCCCACCGCGCCGAAGATCAGGGCGGCCGTGGCGGTCGGGTACTTGGCGTCCACGAGGAAGAGCGGGAGCTGGCTCATGAGGGTGTTCGCGTTCAGGCCGATGCAGAAAACCAGGAGGACGAGGGCCCAGAAGCGCACGTCCCCCCGCACGGCGGCGAAAACCTCGCGCACCCCCTTCCCCTCGCGCCCCCCGCGCGCGGCCGCGAGCGCCTCCGGGGGGCGGGGCGGGCCGCCGTCCGGCCCCTGCCCCTTCTCCTCGGGGTAGTCGCGCATCAGGAGGAAGTTGGCCGGGGCGATGGCCAGGAAGATCGCGAGCCCGAGCAGCAGGTAGGCCGTCCGCCAGCCCCAGAGCGCGATGGCGCGCTCGATGGCCGGGGAGAGGACGAGGATGCCCACCCCGATGCCCGAGAGCATCACCCCCGTCGCCCGGCCCCGCATGCGGACGAACCAGCGCGGCATGATCGCGCTGTGGGTCGCGAAACCGCTCACGGCGAGCCCCAGGCCGCCCAGCAGTCCGGTGAAGAGGTAGACGTGCCACAGGGAGGAGATGAAGAAGCTCCCCGCCATCGCCGCCCCGAGGATGAGGCAGCCCCAGGGCATGACCGCCCGGGGGCCGTGCCGCTCGAGGAGGGAGCCGGTGTAGGGGGCGAGGAAGGCGTAGACCCCCAGGCCCAGGGCGAAGGCGCCGCCCAGGGCGCCGCGGCTCCAGCCGAACTCCTGGATCAGGGGGACCTGGAAGATGCCGAAGCCGAACCGCGTGATGACGTGGAAGGCGAGGGTGACGTGGGCCAGGGCGACGATCACCCAGCCGTAGTAGAGCGCGGAGGTCCCCGCGGAAAGCGGCCGCGCGCCGGAGGTCATGCGCGCGGTGCCTGCCGGCCGGGCGAGCGGATCATCCGTTTCCTTTCCAGGGGAGCGCGCCGGCTCTCCCGGGGCCGGCGCGGCGGGGAATCTTACCAAAGGACTTCCCGCTTTCACAGCGCCGGGCCCTCCCTTGGAGGAGGCGCCGGGCCGTGGGAGATTGAAAGGCGCATTCCGGGCATGGGAGCGAATGGGAGGGACCGCGATGGAATTCGAGGGGAAGGTGGCCTTGATCACGGGCGGGGCGCAGGGCATCGGGGCCGCCGCCGCCCGCCGCTTCGCCGGGGAGGGGGCCTCGGTCGTCGTGGCGGACCTGGACGGCCCCCGGCTCAAGGGGCTGGAGGAGCCGATCGCCCGGGCGGGGGGCCGGATGCGCGGGGTGGTGGCCGACTGCGGCACGAAGGGGGGGATCGAGCGGATGATCTCGGACGCCGTCCAGGCCTACGGCGGGCTGGACATCCTGGTCTGCGGGGCCATCCACCGGCCGACCAAGCCCTTCCTCGACGTCACCGAGGCGGACCTCGACCTCGCCTGGCAGGTGAACGTCAAGGGCTACTTCATGGCGGTGCAGCGGGCGGTGCCCGAGTTCCGCAAGCGCGGGGGCGGGAAGGTCGTGCTGATCTCGAGCACCTTCGGCTTCGCGGGGGCGCCGAATTTCTCGGTCTACTGCACCTGCAAGGGGGCCGTCGTGAACATGGCCCGGGCCCTCGCCCACGACCTCGCCCGGGAGAACATCAACGTGAACGCGGTGGCGCCGGGGCCCATCATGACGGAGGGGATGCGCGAGCTCATCCGGAACGACCCCTCCATCGAGAAGCACCGCACGGCCGCCATGCCCCTGCCGCGCTTCGGGCGGCCGGAGGAGATCGCCGAGGCCATCCTCTTCCTGGCCTCGCCGCGCTCGGCCTACATGCACGGGCACAACATGGTCGTGGACGGGGGCTACCTGGCGGTGTGAGGCCGGCTCAGGGCTTGGGCGCGCCCTCGGGGGAATAGACGCTCGACTCGAACCAGGTGTGGAACTCCCCGATGAGGGACTCGTGGTCGGCCTTGAGGTTCGAGTAGAGGCGCGCGTGCTCGATGGCCAGGGCGCCCAGGTCGGCCAGGGCGCGGAGGAACTCCATCTCCTCCTCGGAGTAGGCGCGCGACTCGCCCGAGTAGAGCCGCACCACGCCGATCACCTTCCCGCGCAGCACCATGGGCACGGCGAGGATGGAGGCGATGCCCTCGGCCAGCGCCTCCTGCGGGTACTGCACGCGCGGGTCGGTGCGCACGTCCCGGATGTGGACGATCTCCCCCTTCATGCCGCCGGAGAGGCTGTGGGCGCCGTCGATGGGCCCCTTCGCAAGATAAGCCGCGCTCAGGCCCCACGAGGCCGAAAGCTCCAGCCGCTGGGTGCGCTCGTCCAGGAGCCGCAGGGCGCTTCCCTTCGCGCCCGTCGCCCCGGCCGTCAGGCGCACGACCTCCCTGAAGACCTCCCCCACATCCAAGGTGGAGGTGAGCTCCCCGGTGACCTTGCGGATGGCTTCCAGGTAGGCTTTGGTCTCTCCGGATTCCGGCATGGGTGGCCCCCCCCCAACGGCCGCGAGGTTCCCGACAAGGGCTCCCTGACTGAAGGATGGTGTTCCTATTATGCATCCGTTTCCGATAGAGGGCAAATGTCGCGAAAAATCATTGGCCCGGCCCCCTTTCCCGGAAGGCCATCGCCGTCCCGAAGTGGATGTCCACGGTGTCCGCGGGGTCCGCGGCGTAGCCTCCGCCGAGAGTCCCGGCCACGGGGATGCCGCGCCGCGCGCATTCCGAGAGCACGAGCTCGTCCCGCTCGCGCAGCCCCGCCTTGGTGAGCTTGAGGGTGCCGAGCTGGTCTCCGGCGTAGGGATCGGCGCCCGCCTGGTAGAGGACGAGGCCGGGCCGGTGGCCGTCGAGGATCTCCGGCACGCGCTTCCGCATGTGGCCGAGGTACTCCTCGTCCCCGGCGAGGTCGTAGAGGCCCACGTCGAGGTCGCTCTTCCGCTTCAGGGGGTAGATGTTCTGCTGGTGAATGGAGAAGGTGAAGACGGCCGGGTCGTCCCGGAAGAGGACGGCGGTGCCGTTCCCCTGGTGCAGGTCGCAGTCGATCACCGCCGCCCGCTCCACCGCCCCCTCGCGCTGGATGACGCGGATGGCCACGGCGAGGTCGTTCAGGTAGCAGAAGCCCTCGGCCTGGCCCGCGAAGGCGTGGTGGAAACCCCCCGCCAGGTTGAGGGCCCGGCCCCGGGCGAGGGCCTTGCGCGCCGCGAGGATGGTCCCGCCCACGGCGAGAAGCGTTGCCTGAACGATCTCCGGGCCGAGGGGCAGCTCGCTCGTGCAGGTGCGCTCGGTGTGGACGCCCCCGAGGAGGTCGGCCACGTACTCCGCCGTGTGGACGAGGCGCACCTCCTCCACCGTGGCCGGGCGGGGCTCGAGGAAGGCGCCCTCCGGCAGCCCCGCCGCGCGCAATTTTTCATA
>MGDP01000077.1:0-1430 GCA_001790955.1 Candidatus Tectomicrobia bacterium RIFCSPLOWO2_12_FULL_69_37 | reverse complement strand
TTTTCATATGTGGCCCGGTACTTCCCCTGCTGGAGGACGTGGGCGCCGATGTCGGCCCAGTAGCCGGGATGGTAGATGAAGACGCACACGGGAAGCACACCCCCATAGACGTTCCATGAGCGTTGCCCGCGAACAAACACTAAAGAGGAGGAACCGTCCGGCGCCTACGCCCCTCTCCCCCTGGGAGAGGGGAAGGGGGGAGGGAAAGCCGCGCGCCGGAAATCCTCCCTCACCCTGCCCTCTCCCAAAGGGAGAGGGAAAAGCGCACCTTTCGCCAGGTGAGAAGATTCCCTCCTAGATGACCCCCTTCTCCCGCAGCCGGGCCAAGTCCTCCTTGGAGTAACCCAGGCCTTCCAGCACCTCCGCGGTGTGCTTGCCCTTGGGCGGCCCCGCCCAGCGGATCCGGCCCGGCGTCCCCCCCAGGCGGGGCATGACGTTCTGCATGCGGATTGCTCCCAGCTCCTCGTCCTCCACCCGGACGACGGACCCGCGCGCCTGAACGTGGGGGTCCGCCATGTACTGGGCCACGTCGTAGATGGGCCCGAGCGCGCCCTCGAACCGCTCGAAGTGGCGCACCGCTTCCTCCAGGGTGTGCGCCCCGATCCAGCCCTGGATCGCGTCATCCAGCTCCTTCATGTGCTTGACCCGGCCGGCCTGGGTGGCCATGCGGGCGTCGTCCGCCAGGTCCCGCCGCCCGACCGCCCCCATGATGCGCTTGAAGATGCTCTCGGCGCTGGCCGAGATGACGACCCAGCGGCCGTCCTGGCAGCGGTAGGCGTTGCGCGGCGCGACGAAGGGCACGCTGTTCCCGGTGCGGCCCTGGACGTAGCCCAGCTGGTCGTACTCCAGAACCTGGGGCCCCAGCACGGTGGCGATGGGCTCGTAGATGGCGACGTCGATCTCCTGCCCCGGGGCGCCGTGCGCGTCGCGGTGGTAGAGGGCCATCATGACGGCGTAGGTGCCGCAGAGGGCGCTGATGCCGTCCGCCAGGGCGAAAGGAGGGAGCGTGGGCGGGCCGTCCGGCTGGCCGGTGATGTGGGCGAAGCCGCTCATGGCCTCGGCCAGGGTGCCGAAGCCGGGCCGCTTGGCGTAGGGGCCCGCCTGGCCGAAGCCGCTCGTGCGCACCATGACGAGGCGCGGGTTCAGGGCGTGCAGCGCCTCCCACCCCAGGCCCCAGCGCTCCAGCGTGCCGGGGCGGAAGTTCTCGATGAGGACGTCCGCCTCCCTGCAGAGCCGTCGGACGATCTCCTGCCCCTCGGGCGAGGAGAGGTCGCACGTCACCGACTTCTTGTTGCGGCCGGCGAGCTTCCACCACAGCGAGACGCCGCCCTTCATGGAGGCGAAGTTGCGCAGGCTGTCCCCCTTGGGGTGCTCGACCTTGATGACCTCGGCCCCGAAGTCCCCCATGTAGGTGGCGATCCACGGCCCGG
>MGDP01000076.1:8983-13592 GCA_001790955.1 Candidatus Tectomicrobia bacterium RIFCSPLOWO2_12_FULL_69_37 | reverse complement strand
CACCCGGGCGTAGGAGGGCACGACGTTGGGCTGCACCCCCCCGTCCCGGATGACGTAGTGGATGCGCGCCTCCTCGATCATGTGCTCGCGCATCATGTTGACGCCGTAGTTCATGATCTCGACCGCGTCCAGGGCGCTGCGGCCGTCCCAGGGGTCGCGCGCGGCGTGGGCGCTCTTGCCGAAGAACTCGAAGACGATGGAGTCCATGGCGTTCGTGCTGCCCGCCCGGGAGTAGTTGCCCCAGTGGGGGTGCCAGGTGAGGACGGCATCCAAGCCCGCGAAGGCGCCGTCCCGGGCCATGTAGACCTTGCCCTCCAGCGTCTCCTCGGCCGGGCAGCCGAAGCAGACGATGCGCCCGGGCGTCTTCGCCTCCTGGATGGCGCGGGCCACGGCGATGGCGGCGTAGGCGCAGGCCGTGCCGAAGAGGTTGTGGCCGCAGCCGTGGCCGTTCTGGTCGTGGGCGGAGCCGCAGTGGGGGAGGGCGTCGTACTCGCCCAGGATGCCGACCGTGGGGCCCGAGTCCCCCCACCGGGCGATGAAGGCGGTGGGCAGATCCCCCACCCCGCGCTGCACCTGGAAGCCCGCCCCCTCCAGCACGTCGCACAAGAGGGCGGAGGACTTGAACTCGGTGAGGGCCGGCTCGGCGAACTTCCAGATCTCCCGCGCGACCTCCCGCGCCTCCCCGCGCTGGGACTCGATGTAGCCGATGGCCTTCTTCTGGATGGGGTCCACGCGTTCTCTCCTTGTGAAATCTATCGGCTCTTGATTCGTCTCTTTGTCATTCCGGTCGGCGCATTCGCATTCGGTCAGGCTATGGTCAGCGAAAAGATGTCATTCTGAGCGACGCAAGGAGCGAAGAATCTCGGTGTAGCTTTTGAACTGAGCAAACCGAGATGCTTCGCTGCGCTCAGCATGACACCTTCGTAGAGCCTGCCCTGACCAACGCGAAGGGCTCAGGATGACAACCTAGCGGTTACCCCTACGTATTCTGTCCCTTCATCCCTCCTTAAGCGAGTTGTAGGTCCGCCGGACGTTGTAGCTGTGCCGCCCGTTGGTGAAGACGCTCCGGGGGTCGGCGTCCGGCAGGCGGTAGGCGTCGTCGAGGGGGGTGCGCTTCATCGTTTCTTCCAGGCTCCAGCCCTCCTGGAGCGCCCGCTTGACCTGGGTGGCGAGGTTGCCGAAGTAGCGCAGGTTGTCCCCGAACACGCCGGGGCCGTGGATGGGGGCGTGGGCGGGCACCACGGTGTCGATCACGAGCCTCTCCATCAGCCGGGCGATGGTGGCCATGTAGGCCGGGGCGTCGCTCTCCAGGCAGAGGCCGAAGGTGCCCGTCGTCATGTTGCCCACCCAGGCCGTCCGGGCGCCCGGGACGTAGGTGACGGTGTCCCCCGGGGTGTTCGCGGGCCCGAACCAGTGCGTCTCGACGGCGATGCTCCCCAGGTCGATGGAGAGGTGGCCGTCGAAGACGATGTCGGGGGCGCGGCAGGAGGCGCCCTCGAAGATCTTGGGGTCGTTCGCCACGGCGGGGAGCATGAACTCCCACTCCTCCTTGAAGTAGGGCGTCCGGGCGGCCGTCTCGCGGTGCTGGATGAGGACAGTCTCCCGCGGGAAGGCGCAGTTCCCGAAGACGTGGTCCGCGTGGTAGTTCGAGTTCACGAGATACAGGATGGGCTTGTCCGTCACCTCCCGGATGCGCTCCTGGATCTGCCTCGCCATCGCCACGGAGATGTGGGCGTCGATCACCAGCACCCCCTTCTTGCCCACCACGAAGCCCACGTTGTCCACCCCCGGGATGCTGGAGAGGAGGGCGTAGACCCCGGGAGCCAGCTCCTTCGTCGTGAGCTTGCAGCCCGTGGGGTTGAGCTTCCAGACGACGAAATCCGGGGGGAAGTCCGACCAGGAGAGCATCTTGGGTTTTCCGCTCATCGGGGTGTCCTCGTCCGCCGGTTATGAAATCGTTGCGCCGCCCGCCTCATATCCGCCCCGTCAGCGAAAGGTAGGTCCGCCGCACGTTGTAGCGGTGCCGGGCCTGCTGGAGCTTCAGCCGGTCGTCGGTCGGGGAGAAGGCGAACTCCTGGCCGAGCGGGGTGCGCGCGAGGGTCTCCTCCAGGCTCCAGCCCGCCCCCAGGGCCTTGTTCACCGCGCCCGTCACCTGGGCGTAGTAATTGATGCCGCTCCAGAGCGTCTCGGGCCCCGAGAGGGGGGAGTGGGCGGGGACGAGGGTCTCGGCGTCGAGGGCGTGGATGAAGCGGGAGAGGGTCCCCATGAAGGTGGGGGCGTCGGTCTCGATGGCGAGGCCGAAGGTGCCCCCGCCCGTCATGTTGCCCGTCCAGGCGGCCTTGGCGTGGGGGACGTAGGTGATGGTGTCGCCCGGGGTGTTGGCGGCCCCGAAGAAATGGAGCTCGACCACCATGCCGCCGCCCAGGTCGATGGTCAGGTGGTCCGCGAAGACGATGTCCGGCAGGCGCAGCGTCACGTCGTCCCAGATGTGGGGGTCGCTCCCCGTGCAGCGGAAGAGGAAGTCGCGCGCCTCCTGGTGGAAGGGCACCCGCGCGGCCGTCTCGCGGTGCTGGACGATCAGGGTCTCCGCCGGGAAGGCGCAGTTCCCGAAGGTGTGGTCGGCGTGGTAGTTCGAGTTCACGAGGTAGAGGATGGGCTTGTCCGTCACCTCCCGCACCCGCTGGAGGATCTGCCTCGCCATCGGGACGGAGATGTGGGCGTCGATGACGAGCACCCCCTTCTCGCCCACCACGAAGCCCGCGTTGTCCACGTTCATGATGCTGGAGACCAGGGCGTAGGTGTTCTTGCCGATCTCCTTGACGGAGAGGACGCACCCCGCCGGGTCGAGGAAGAAGGGGGGGAAGTCGGGCGGGAAATCCGCCCACGTGGGTATCTTCACCTTTCCGCTCATGGGCCTCTCCTCATTCGGGGGCCGCGCTCAGCCCATCACGATGGCGGCGCGCCCGGTGATGCTCCCCGCCTCAAGGCGGGCGTGCACCTTCTCCGCCTCCTCCAGCCTGTAGGTCTCGGTCACGAGGGGCCAGACCTCCCGGCGGGCGCAGAGCTCGAGGGACTCGAGGATCTCCTGCTTGGTGAAGGAGCGGCTGCCCATGAGCTCAAGCTCGCCGTTCAGCATCTTCGAGGCCGAGGCGCGGAAGGGCTCGGGCGAGTGGCCTCCCAGGGTGACGAGCCGGCCCCCCTTGCCCAGGGACTCGGCGGCCGCCTCGAGGGTGGAGACCTGGGAGACGAAGTCCACGGCCACGTCCAGCCCGGCGCCCTTCGTCAGCTCCTTGAGGGCCTCCGCCACGTTCTCCTTGGAGGCGTCCACCACGGCCTCGGCCCCCAGCTCCTTGCACTTGCGGAGCTTCTCCGCCGAGACGTCGATCGCGATCACCCGGGCGTGGGCCCAGCGGGCGAGCATGACCATGTGGATGCCCACCCCGCCCCCCGCCCCGAAGACGGCCACGGTCTCCAGCGGGGCGATGCGGGCCCGGCGCACCACCTTGTAGGGGGTCACGATGGCGTCGCAGATGACGGCCACCTCGGCCGGGTACTTCTTGTGGTCGAGGCCGGGGTGGACGTGGACGTAGTTCTGGGCGGGCAGCTTGATGTACTCGGCGTAGCCCCCGTCCCAGTGCCGCCCCACGAAGCCCGCGAGGTTGTCGCACAGGGGCTCGCGGTTCAGGCGGCACCACTTGCAGCGCCCGCAGGTGAGGTAGCAGTGGAAGGTGACGATGTCCCCCGCCTTCACGTTCCGGACCCCCGCGCCGATCTCCACGATCTTCCCCACCACCTCGTGCCCGATGACGACGGGGTAGTTGACCGCCACCCGGCCCGCCCGGGCGTGGTGGATGGTGAGGCCCGAGCCGCAGGCGAACACCTTCGCCACGGCCTCGCCCGGCCCGGGCTTGGGGTCGGGACGCTCTTCCAGCACGAACGGCTCGCCCTTCTTGCGGAGCACCATCGCTTTCATGGGGTCACCTCGGGGGATGGGGCCGCCTTCACGGGTGCGGACGCGGGAGTGGAGGCGGACGATCGCGGATGAAAGTGGAACGTCCGATCCGATTCTATTTTTCTTTGCGCCGCTTGGCGAGCGGCGCGGCGGTTCCCCGCGGGGAGCGGGCCGCGGCATTTGCCCGCCGGGCCAGGGTCCGGTTATGATAGGGGCCGTCCCACCTGCCGCATTTCGACGAGGCCGGGCCCGACCGCCCGGCGGCTGCGAACCGTTTCCCCATCTCATAAGAGAGGCTTGGCATGGAGAAGAGGACCCTCGGAAGCACCGGACTCCAGCTCACCGTCATCGGCTTCGGCGCCATGACCATCGGCGGCGTCTTCGGTCCCGTGGACGACAGCGAGAGCAACCGCGCCCTGCACGCCGCCGTCGACGGCGGGATGAACTTCATCGACACCTCGGACGCCTACGGCACGGGCCACAGCGAGAGCGTCATCGGCAAGTTCCTCGAGGAGCGGAAGGACCGCGGCCAGATCCTCATCCTCACCAAGGGCGGCAACAACATGGCGACCGGGAAGACCGAGTTCACCCCCGAGTACATCGGCAATGCCCTGGAGGGGAGCTTGAAGCGCCTGGGGGTGGAGCGCATCGACCTCT
>MGDP01000076.1:431-8974 GCA_001790955.1 Candidatus Tectomicrobia bacterium RIFCSPLOWO2_12_FULL_69_37 | reverse complement strand
CATCGACCTCTACCAGCTCCACAACCCCAAGGTCTCCAACATGCAGGCCGAGGACAGCTACGCCCTCCTCGAGAAGGCCAAGGCGGACGGCAAGATCCGCCACTGGGGCGTCTCGCTCAACACGGTGGAGGAGTGCGAGCTGGCCGCCGGCCAGAAGAAGCCCGCCGTCATGCAGATGGAGTACAATGTCATCAACCAGGAGGCCGCCCCCTCCTTCGCCCGGGCCAAGAAGGCCAGCCTGGGCGTCATCTGCCGGGTGCCCCTCAAGCGCGGCTTCCTCTCGGGCAGGATCGACGAGAGCTTCAGCTTCGCCGAGGGCGACCGGCGCAAGAACATCCTGAGCCCCGACAACATCCGCAAGTTCCAGGCCCAGCTCCGCCGGGTCCAGGAGGTGGCCACCCAGCTCGGCGCCACCCCCGCCGAGGTGGCCATCCGCTTCTGCGTCTCGAACCCCGACGTGAGCTGCGTCATCCCCGGCATCCGCACCCCCGAGCAGAGCCGCCAGAACGCGAAGGCCTCCCAGCCCCTGCCCGCCGAGGCGGTGAAGCGCCTGGAGGAGGTCTTCCAGAAGTAGGCGGCCCAGGCCATGACGAGCGAGGCGGCGGCGAGGCGGCGCATCTGGGGCCAGCTCGCCGCCGTCTTCCTTTGGGCCGTGGCCTTCGCCCTGGTCGAGGCGGCCGTGGTGGTCTACCTGCGCCGCATCTTCCACCCCGGGGGCTTCGCCTTCCCCCTCCAGCCCCGGCCCTACGACCCCATCCTGGGCGTCGAGGTGGCCCGCGAGGCGGCCACCCTCGTCATGCTCGCCCTCGTGGGCTTTCTCGCCGGCGGGAGGGGCTGGGAGCGCTTCGCCCGCGTGATGGTGGCCTTCGGAGCCTGGGACATCTTCTACTACGCCTGGCTCTGGGTGTTCCTCGGCTGGCCGCCCTCCCTCGCCACCCTCGACGTCCTCTTCCTCATCCCCACGATCTGGGTGGGTCCCGTCTGGGCCCCCTGCCTGGTCTCCCTGGGGCTCGTCCTCTGCGGCGGGGCCGCCGCCCTCCGGGTGGGGGCGGGGGGCCGCTTCGCGTTCGGCCGCCGGGGCTGGGCGCTGGCCCTGGCGGGGAGCCTCCTCATCGTCAGCTCCTTCGTCTGGCGGGGAGAAGAAGCCGCCCGGGGGGAGATGCCCGGGCCCTTCCCCTGGCCCCTCTTCGCCCTGGGGATGGTCCTGGGGCTCTGGGCCTTCGCCCGCGCCTGGCGGCGGGGGAGCGGCGCGGAATAAAAAAACAGGGTTATTACCCGTTATTTCCCGTTACTATCCGTGAAACGCCTGGACGGCCCCCCCCAAACGCATGACCCCCCCCTACCCCCCCTTGGTTAAGGGGGGGTAGGGGGGGTGGGCGTCCGTTTCCGGGAATATCCCGGATGCCCTCATTCTTCCATCCCTCCCTGTCCCGTAGGGGCGTATTGCAATACGCCCCTACAAAATCTTCCGGGGGCGGGCGCGCCGCCCCGCCGGTGCCAATCTAGCCCCTCCCCGTGTAGGATGCCTGACGCCATATTCCGCCATTTTCGCGCACCTTCGCGCAGCCCCATTTTTTTCCGAGGAGACGCGCCATGCCGGTCAGCAACTGGAAGGAGCTCCCCGTCAAGGTCCCCTTCCCGGGGGTCGAGGTGGGCATCGCCGCGGGCGAGCACGTCATGATGAACTACATCCACGCCAAGAAAGGCGTCTCCACCCGGCGGCACTGGCACGAGGCCGAGCAGATCCTCTGCGTCTTCAAGGGCAAGGTCCGCGTCAAGGCCGGGGACGACCCGGTGAGCATCCTCGGGCCCGGCGACGTCTGGCACGTCCCCTCGAACACCGAGCACCAGGCCGACTACCTCGAGGACACCGTCGCCATGGAGGGGTGCAGCCCCATCCGCCTCGACAACTTCGCCGGCTACATGAAGCGCGACACCTACCCCGTCGAGCAGCTCGACCTCGCGGCGCTCCTCAAGAAGCAGAAGGGGAGGGCGAAGGGTAAGAGGAAGGGGCGGTAGGGGGGGGTAGGGGGGAGAGAGGGGGCCGATGAATTTGGTAGGAGCGTATTGCAATACGCCCCTACAAGGCGTGTCACGGCGGATTTCCTCTCTTCGGGGATTCGCGATGAAATTCAACCCCGACCGCCACCGCCGCCGCTCCATGCGCCTGAAGGGATGGGATTATTCGCGGCCCGGCGGGTATTTCGTCACGATATGCACGCAGGGGCGCGAATGCCGGTTGGGAAAGATCGCGGGCGGGAAGATGCGGTTGAGCGATGCGGGCGAAATGGTCCGGTGGACCTGGGAGGAATTGCCCTCGAAATATCCGGGTGTGGAGATCGATGCCTTCGTCGTGATGCCCAACCACGTGCACGGGATCATCGTCTTGACCGATGCCGTAGGGGCGGGCCCCCGTGCCCGCCCCGGCCCACATACCCGCCCCGTGGAAGGGCGGCCACAGGGGGCCGCCCCTACGCGGTTCTCGCTGCCGGACGTGGTGCACCGGTTCAAATCGTTGACCACCGCCCGCTACCGATCCGGCGTCGCCCGCCTGGGCTGGCCGCCCTTCTCCGCGAGGTTCTGGCAGCGCAACTATTACGAACACATCCTCCGGGGAGAGGCGGAAATGGACCGGGCGCGGGAATACGTCCTGTGCAATCCCCTGAAATGGACTGAGGATGAGAACCACCCCATGAACGTGGAGAACCGTCCGTAGGGGCAGACCCCTGTGTCTGCCCCCGGCCTACGAGCCTGGGCACCTGATCCGATCCGCCCCTCGGGACATACGGAAACAGATCCACCGGATGTATGAAGAGCATGGGAATTCTTCCTTCAGTTCCCTCTTGTAGTGTAAACGCGGGAGCAGAAAGACAATGTCCTTGTCCTGAACGTTTATTTTTCTTCTTTTCAGTTTGGTTCTGAGCTTCGGGATTTCACGCTTGATGATTCGCAGGGCGTCCGGGTCAACGCCCTTTCCACGGATGCGGACTCTAAGTGGCCAATCTACGATGTCCACGAGAAAGATGCCTTTCCGTTTCAAGCAGTTCAGAAGCTGGATGTATCTTTCCTTGCTGGTCGGCCTCTCGCCGAAGTAGTGCCAGAAAATGGTGGATGGCAAGCTTGTATCTTTACAAATGGGCCGCCTGTTATTCATAGTCTTGGGAGGGACGTAAAAATAGGTTCGCCTGCTCGGTGGCGGGGCTTCTCCCATCAACAGAGTTCTTGCCTTCCGAGGACGATATTTCTCCGATTCTGCGAGGTAATCGATTTTAGCTTGTTTTGCGCTTCTTATGGATCTCATCTACCCCACCCCCTTCACCTCCCTCCCCGGATGCGCCTTCTCAAACCCCATCGTCTCGACCGTCCCGTCCCGGCGGATATCCAGCACCTCGGTTTCGGCGAGGGCGCGGGCGACCATCTCCTCGACGGCGAGGTTCTCCTCCAGCTTGCGCAGGTGGGCGGGCTGGGAGCGGATGGCGGGGTGCTTGGGGACGAAGAGGGTGCAGCAGTCCTGGTCGGGCTCGATGGAGGTCTCGAAGGTGCCGATGGCCTGGGCCTGGGCCACGATCTCCTCCTTGTCCATCCCGATGAGGGGCCGGAGGATGGGCAGCTCCGCCGCCTCCTCAATGGCGGCGAGGTTGGTCAAGGTCTGGCTCGCCACCTGGCCCAGGCTCTCCCCGGTCACCAGGGCCCTGGCGCCCTCCAGCCGGGCGATGCGCTCGGCGATCCGCACCATGAAGCGCCGGTAGAGCACCACCCGCCAGTCCGGGGGCGTGGAGAGGACGATCTCCTTCTGCAAATTCCCGAAGGGGACGAGGTAGAGCCGGCTGCCCTGCTGCCAGGCGTCGAGGAGGGCGGCCAGGTCGCGCGCCTTCTCGGCCGAGGCGCGGCTCAGGTAGGGCGCGCCGTGGAAGTGGACGAACACCACCTCGCAGCCGCGCTTCAGCATCCGCCAGGCGGCCACGGGGGAGTCGATGCCCCCTGAGAGCAGCGCCGCCACCCGGCCGCTCATCCCCACCGGGAGCCCGCCCGGGCCCGGGACCTTCTCGACGTAGAGGAGCGCCTCGGCGGGGAGGGCCTCGATGTGCACCGTGGTGCCGGGATAGGTCAGGCTCACGGGCAGGCGGCGGCGGGCCTGGACCCGGGCGCCGATGGCCGCGTCCCACTCCCGGCTGCTGATGGGGACGGTGTCGAAGGCCTTGCGGGTGCGCACCCGGAAGGTGGAGACGCTCAGGGGGGCGAGCTGGGCCAGGGCGGCCTCGGCCGCCGCCTCGAGGTCGAGGGGGAGGCGCAGGGCCAGGGAGAAGTTGGCTAGGCCGAAGACCCGCGAGAGGGCTTCCCGCACCTGGGGCCAGGAGGCGCCCCCGGACAATTCCAGGATGAGCCGCCCGGGCAGCTTCCGCACCGGCCCGGCCCCCAGGGTCTCCACCGCGAGCTCCGCCCGGCGGGCCAGGCGGCTGATGAGGAGGGGGCGGTTTTTTCCCTTGAGGCCGATCTCGTGGTAGTGGAGGAGGACGCAGCGGCTGCCCTCTTTCCCGGGCGTTTCGGGCTTCATGGCGCGCGCTCGAGGCGGACCTCGGCCCCCCCGCGGACGGCCTTGAAGAGCGCGGCGTCCCCCTCCACCTGGCCCAGCGGGTTCACCGGGCTGGCGGCGCGGGGGGCCTCCCCGGTGCTCGCGGGGGTGGGCCCGAAGAAGATGCAGAAGGCGCTCCCCGGGGGCCAGTAGGCAATCTCCCCCACCCTCATCTCCTCCCGGGCGCCCTTCTCCCGGCCGGCCTGGAGGGGGATGGCGAAGTAGATCTCCTCCCCCCAGGTGCTGGCCTTGCCCCGGATAGGGAGGGCCTCCCAGAGGAGGTCCGCCGTGGGGCCGTCCGCGAGGGCGGCCGGGAGGGAGACGCCCCCCGCGCTGATCTGGATCCTGCGGCTCATCGGGTCTCCTGGAAGGGGATTTTCCCCTCTCTTTCCTACCATAGACGAGGCCCGCCGGGCTTGGGAAGGCGGCCTCCGCGGCCTTGACAGGGTTTAGGACCCCCCCTAGAGTGGTCCTTCGGTGCGCATCCTCCACGGGTAACTACGGAAATCACAGAGGTTTTCGGCCTCAAGCGGCGGCGGGAGGGGGGATGAACTTCCCGAAGATCGTGGAGTCGCTCGCCCCGGACCTGGAGCGCGTCGAGGAGGCGATCCAGGCGAACTTCCACTCGGACGTGGTCCTCATCCCGGACGTGAGCGGCTACCTGAGCGGCTCGGGGGGCAAGCGCATCCGCCCCATGCTGGTGCTGCTCGCGGCCAAGGCCTGCGGCTACGGGGGCCCGCGCGCCGTCACCCTCGGCTGCGTGGTCGAGTACATCCACACCGCCACCCTCCTGCACGACGACGTCGTGGACGGCGCCGAGGTGCGCCGGGGCAAGTCCTCCGCCAACGCCAAGTGGGGCAACGAGGCGAGCGTCCTGGTGGGGGATTTCCTCTTCGCCAAGAGCTTCTCGATGATGGCCGAGGACGGCGACGGCCGCATCCTCAAGGCCATGGCCGACGCCTGCACCCTGCTCTCCGAGGGGGAGGTGCTCCAGCTCGTCCACATGTACAACCTGGACGTCCGCGAGGAGGAGTACCTCGACATCATCCACCGCAAGACGGCCGCCCTCATCGCGGCGAGCTGCCAGGTGGGCGCCTACCTGGGGGACGCCCGGGCCGGGGCCGTCGGCGCCCTCCACCACTTCGGGGTCCAGGTGGGCTACGCCTTCCAGCTCGTGGACGACGCCCTGGACTACGCCGGGGACGAGGAGCGGACGGGCAAGGAGGTGGGCAAGGACCTCCGCGAGGGGAACGTGACGCTCCCCCTCATCCGGGTGTTCTCCCAGGCCGCCCCCGCCGAGCGGGAGCGCCTGCGCGAGATCGTAGTGCGCTCGGACGCGGTCGGCTCCAAGGGCCTCGCCGACGTGCTCGGGATGATGGACAAGTACAAGGCCGTCCCCTACACCCTCGACCGGGCGCGGGGCTACGTCGAGGCGGGGAAGGCCGCCCTCTCGGTGATCCCCGACTCCATCCACGTGGACGCCCTGCGCGCCCTGGCGGACTACGTCGTCGACCGCGACAGCTGAGCCCGCCGCGGCGGCAGGCAAGGCCCCCGATCGTCCCCCACCCCGGGAAGGCGCTGCCGGAAGGAGCCCTCGGATCGTGCGCCTGAGCGAGCCCCTCATCCTGGCGTCGGGCTCCCCCCGGCGGGCGCAGCTGCTCCGCGAGGCCGGGCTCCCCTTCGAGGTGGCCGAGGCGCCGCCCGGGACCGAGAGGCGGGCGGGGAACGGCCTCCCCCCCGCCGAGGCGGCGGTGAGCCGGGCCCTGGCCAAGGCCCGGTGGGCCTCCGGGCGCCATCCGGGCCGGTGGGTGCTCGGGGCGGACACCGTGGTGGTGCTGGACGGGGAGTCGATGGGCAAGCCGGCCGGCGCCGCCGAGGCGCGGCGGATGCTCGGGCGCCTCTCGGGCCGGACCCACGAGGTCCTGACCGGCTGGGCCCTGGTGAACGGCGGGCGCGAGCGCACGGCCTGCGCCCGCACCCGCGTGAGCTTCCGGCGGCTGGACGCGGACGCCATCGCCCGCTACACCGCGAGCGGGGAGCCCATGGACAAGGCCGGCGCCTACGCCGTCCAGGGGATGGGCGGGGGCCTGGTGGACCGCATCGAAGGGAGCTATACCAACGTGGTCGGCCTTCCCGTGCCCGAGGTGCTCGATGCACTGATCGAATGCGGCGCCCTGACGGACTGAAACGGGGGGAGCGAGCCATGCGCTTCGCGGACCGGATGAACAGGCTCAAGACCGAGAGCGCCTTCGTCGTCCTGGCCAAGGCCAAGGAGCTGGAGCGCCAGGGGCGCGACATCATCCACCTCGAGATCGGGGACGCCGACTTCAACACCCCCTCCCTCATCGCGGACGAGGCCTACGCCCAGATGAAGGCGGGGCAGACCCACTACTGCCCCTCGGCCGGGCTGCTGGAGCTGCGGGAGGCGTGCTGCGCGTTCCTGCGCCGGGAGGGGAGGGGGGAGTACAAGCCCAGCGAGATCGTGGTGGGCCCGGGCGGCAAGCCCTTCCTCTACTACGTCATCATGGCCTTCGCCGGGGAGGGGGACGAGGTCATCTACCCCGACCCGGGCTTCCCGGTGTACGAGTCCGTCACCCTCTACGCCGGGGCCGGGGCGGTGCCGCTGCCCATCCTCGAGGAGAAGGGCTTCAGCTTCACGGCGGAGGACCTGCGCTCCCGCGTGACGGGCCGCACCCGCCTCCTCATCCTCAACTACCCTCACAACCCGACGGGCGGCACCCTCGCCCGCAAGGACCTTGAGGCCATCGCCAAGATCGCCATCGAGCGCGACCTGGTCGTGCTCTCGGACGAGGTGTACGCCCACATGCTCTTCGAGGGGGAGCACGTCTCGATCGGCACCCTCCCGGGGATGCGGGAGCGCACCATCCTGCTGGAGTCCTTCTCCAAGACCTACGCCATGACGGGCTGGCGGCTCGGCTTCGTCGCCTGCCCCGAGCCCATCGCCCAGAAGCTCACCCAGCTCGTCACCAACTCGGTGAGCTGCGTGGCCCCCTTCATGCAGCTCGCGGGGGCCAAGGCCCTCCTCGCCGACCAGTCCGAGAGCCGGGCCATGATGGAGGACTACCGGCGCCGGCGGGACCTCTTCATCGCGGGCCTGAACGAGATCGGCGGCCTCTCGTGCAAGTCCCCCGCCGGAGCCTTCTACGCCTTCCCGAACGTGGGCGGGGTGCCGATGAGCGCGGAGAAGTTCGCCGACTACCTCCTGGAGGAGGTGGGGGTGGCCACCCTCCCGGGCTCGGCCTTCGGCGCCCACGCCGGCAAGCACATCCGCATGTGCTTCGCCAACAGCGTCGAGAACCTCGAGCGCGCCGTGGACCGCATCGCCGGGGCCGTCGCCCGGCTGAGGAAATGACGCCGCGGCGCGAGCCTCACCGGAAGCCCCGCCGCGCCCTCCGCATCGGGGTGGACACGGGCGGCACCTTCACCGACTTTATCCTGGTGGAGGGCGGCCGGGTGCGGGTGCACAAGGTGCTCTCCACCCCGGAGGACCCCGCCCGGGCCATCCTCCGGGGTTTGAAGGAATTGCTGGGCGATCGATCAGCGAGCAAGGTGGACCTGACCCACGGCTCGACCGTCGCCACGAACTCTCTCCTCACCCGCCGGGGGGCCAGGACCGCCCTCGTGACCACCGCGGGCTTCGAGGACGCCATCGAGATCGGCCGCCAGAACCGGAAAGAGCTCTACGACCTCGCCTACAAGCGGCCCCTCGCCCTGGTGCCGCGCGGCCTCCGCTTCGGCGTGGACGAGCGCCTGGACGAGCGCGGGGAGGTGCTGACCGCCCTCGACGTGAAGGCCCTCGGCCCCATCGCCCGGAGGCTCAAGGCCCGGGGGGCGGAGTCGGTGGCGGTCTGCTTCCTCCATTCCTACGCCAACCCCGATCACGAGCGCCGCGCCGCCGAGGTTCTCCGCAAGGCCGGCTTCCTCGTCTCGGCCTCGAGCCGGGTGCTGC
>MGDP01000076.1:0-419 GCA_001790955.1 Candidatus Tectomicrobia bacterium RIFCSPLOWO2_12_FULL_69_37 | reverse complement strand
CCGGGTGCTGCCCGAGTACCGCGAGTACGAGCGCGCGAGCACCACCTGCGTGAACGCCTACGTCTCCCCCCTGATGAGCCGCTACCTCGCCGGCCTGACGCGCAAGGCCGGGCTGGCGCGGCTGCGGGTGATGCAGAGCAACGGGGGCATCATCTCGGGCCGGACGGCCGGGGAGGAGGCGGTGCGCACCATCCTCTCGGGCCCGGCGGGGGGCGTGGTGGGGGCCTTCGAGGCGGCGAGGGGCGCGGGCTTCCCGGACGCCGTCACCTTCGACATGGGGGGCACCAGCACCGACGTCTCCCTCCTCCGGGGGCGGATCGGCTTCACCGCCGAGACCGAGGTGGCGGGCTGCCCCATCCGGGTGCCCGTCATCGACATCCACACCGTGGGGGCGGGCGGGGGCTCCATCGCGAGGCGGG
>MGDP01000075.1 GCA_001790955.1 Candidatus Tectomicrobia bacterium RIFCSPLOWO2_12_FULL_69_37 | reverse complement strand
ACTCCCGGTCGAAGGCCCGCACGTCCTCGATCCAGGTGCCCTCGCGGACGGCGTTGTAGACGAGCCAGCCGCACAGGAAGACGGGGGGCTGGCCGCGGTCCCGGAAGAGGACGAGCGGGCACTCGGTCGAGGAGTCGAGGCTGAGGGGGTACCAGGGGAGGTGATGGTAGAAGCCGGAGACGTAGTACTGGTTGGGCCACAGGTGGACGAGCATGCAGTCGAGGCCCCACTCGTCCATCAGCGTCCGGATCTTCTCGAGCCGCCCGGCGTAGTCGAAGCTCGTCTCGAAGATGTTCATGGATGGCTTCCTCCTGGCCGATCAGCGCGGAATGAATGCAGTCGGGACCCTCTGCGGCTGCGGATATTATCGGACGTTTTTATCTTTTTTGGAAGGGTCTTGGGCCACGGGGGGAGGCTGGTCCTACTCGGGGACTTCCAGCCGCCGGTAGGACTCGGCGCAGGCGAGCCCCCCGCTCTCGCCCAGCTTCTTGCCCCAGTCCCGCATCCGGGGGATGAGGCCTGCCATGTCCGCCTCGCTGATCTGGCTCCTGTGGCAGGCGAGGGCGCGCATCTTGAGGTCGAAGACGGGGGCGATGTCCACCCAGACGTCCGCCTTGGCGGGGTGGCTGAAGAAGGCCTCCCGGGGGCGGTGGGGCTCCAGGCCCTCGCCGAGCAGCTCGGGGAAGAAGTGCTCGTTGCCGACCGCCGGGTAGAGGGCGTCGAAAGCGGCCTGGGCGGCCGCGCGGTGGTCGCTGTGGTAGCCGTAGAAGCTGTCGTAGGCGTCCATCGAGGGGTCGCCCGTCACCACGAGGTCGGGCTTCACCCGGCGCATCACGCGCACGATGTCTCTCCGGAGCGCCGGGCTGTTCACGAGCTCCCCGTCCGGGTGGCGGAGGAAGTGGACGGCGTGCACCCCGAGCGTCCCGGCCGCCGCCCGCTGCTCGGCCTCGCGGATGGCCCAGCGCTGCTCGATCAAGAGCCCGCGCGCGCCGTTCCCGTTGAAGCCCTTCTCTCCGCTCGTGCAGAGGCAGTACTCCACCCGCCGGCCCTCCTTCGCCCAGACGGCGGCGGACCCCGCCGAGCGGAACTCCAGGTCGTCGGGATGGGCGGCGATGAGGAGGATGGTGCGGTGGTCCATCGGCCCTGGCTCTCAGGATAGGGGGCGGCGGAGCGGCCTTCTCCCGGACTTATAGCAGGGGGCGGGCCGTCCGCCAAGGGCCCAGCGCGCGTGAGGCCGCCCGCTCCGGCGGGGGCCGATCCATGCGTTCCTGGGTGGCGGACGGACGGGTTTGATGGTAATTTCAGTCATTCCGCGAGCCCCCATCCCGAGCCAGGCCGTGACGGAGACCCTCAGCGTGAAAGCCAAACCTCGCGTTTTCCTGAGCAGCCGCATCCCCGAGGAGGCGGAGCGCTACCTCCGCGCCCGGTGCCGGCTGGAGATCTACCCCGGGGAGGACCTGATCGGCCGCGGCCGTCTCCTGCGCGCGGTGCGGGACGCCGACGGCCTCATCCCCACCGTCACCGAGCGGATCGACGCCGCGGTGATGGACGCCGCCCCACGCCTCCGCGTCATCGCCAACTACGGCGTGGGGTTCAACAACGTCGACGTCGCGGCGGCCACCGCGCGGGGCCTCCCGGTCACCAACACCCCCGAGGTCCTCACCGAGGCGACGGCGGACCTCGCCTTCTCCCTCATCCTCGCGGCCAGCCGCCGGCTGGGGGAGGGGGAGCGCTACGTGCGGGCAGGCCGCTGGCGGGGCTGGAAGCCCACCCAGCTCCTGGGCCGCGACGTGTTCGGCAAGACCCTCGGCATCCTCGGCCTGGGCCGCATCGGCCAGTCGGTGGCCCGGCGCGCCCGCGGCTTCGGGATGCGGCTCATCTACTCCGACGCGCGCCGCGCCCCGGCCCGGCTGGAGCGCGAGCTGGGCGTCCGCTACGTCGGGCTGGACGCGCTGCTGCGGCGGTCGGACATCCTCACCATCCACGCCCCGCTCATCCCGGAGACCCGCCACCTCATCGGGGCGTCCGCGCTGCGCCGCATGAAGCGGACGGCGGTCGTGGTGAACGCCGCGCGCGGCCCCATCGTGGACGAGCGGGCGCTCGCGGCGGCGCTCCGGGCCGGGCGCATCGCGGCGGCGGGGCTGGACGTCCACGAGAACGAGCCCGCGGTGCACCCGGCCCTCCTCAAGCTGGAGAACGTGGTGCTGCTCCCCCACCTGGGGAGCGCCACCCTCGAGACGCGCACGGCCATGGGCCTCCTGGCGGCCAAGAACTGCCTCGCCGCCCTGGCGGGAAGGCGGCCCCCGTGCCTGGTGAACCCCGAGGTCTGGCGCGGGCGCAGGCGGGGGTGAAGCCATGAGCGGCGAGGGACGGCCGGAGGGGGGGCGCGCCCTCGCCGTGAACCTCGGCGAGATGGTCCGGTTCGTCCCCGGGGGCATCTCCAGCCGGACCGTCTTCAAGGACGAGCGCGGCCAGGCCATCCTCTTCTGCCTGGCGCCGGGGGAGGACCTTCTCGAACACACGGCGGCCCATCCGGCGGCGGTGCACATCCTCGAAGGGTCGGGCACCTTCGAGATGGAGGGCGAGGTTCACCCCGCCGCCCCCGGCGCCCTGTTCCATTTGCCGGCGCGCCTGCCCCACGCCGTCCGGGCGGAGCCGGGGGGCAAGGGGCTGGTTTTCCTTCTCACCATGTTTTTCCTCCCGAAGTAGGAGGTCGGCTGGGGGCGCCCTCCGAGGGGGGGGGCCGGCCCGACGCGCTTCCTGTGACCCAGTTCATAGGACTCCAGGCGCGAGGAGGCGACATTGGACTTGGGCATCCGCGGCCGGACGGCCCTCGTGACGGGGGGCAGCCGGGGCATCGGGCGGTGCGCCGCCCAGCGGCTCCTCGAAGAGGGCGCCCGGGTGGCCATCTGCGGCCGGACGAGGGAGACCATCGAGGAGGCGCGCGAGGACCTGGCGCGGCGCACGGGCGGAGAGGTGCTGGCGGTCCAGGCCGACACCTCGCGCGAGGCAGACATCCCCCACCTCGTCCGGGCCGCCGCGGACCGCTTCGGCGGGGTGGACATCCTGGTGAACAACGCCGGGACGATGAGCTCGGGCCGCTTCGCCGCGCTGGCCGACGACGCCCTCAAGCTCCAGCTCGACACCAAGCTCTTCGGCTTCCTCCGGCTCATCCGCGAGGTGGTCCCCCACATGCGGGCCCAGAAGTGGGGGCGGATCGTGAACCTGATCGGCGGGGCGGGGAAGGAGCCCGACCCCTACATGTTCGGGAGCGGGATGACCAACAGCGCCCTCCTGAACCTGACCAAGTCCCTCTCCACCGAGTTCGGTGAGGAGGGCATCCTCGTGAACGCCGTCTGCCCGGGCTGGGTGGACACCGCCCTCTGGCGCCGGAACGCGGAGGGGCTCGCGGCCGAGCTGGGGGCCGAGACCGAGGCGGACGCCCGGCGCCTCGCCGCCCGCAAGAACGCCCTCAACCGCTTCGGGAAGCCCGAGGAGCTGGCCGACGCCATCGCCTTCCTCTGCTCGGAGCGGGCCAGCTACATCACGGGCGTGTCGCTGAACCTGGACGGGGGGAGGCTCAAGGCGCTCTGGTGAGGGAGGCCCCGGGCCCGCGCCCGGCCCGCCGGGGCGCAGGGCTGGGAGGTGACGCATGGAAGAGAGGCGCCAGCATCCGCGCTACGAGTCCGGGCAGGTCGAGGCTTCCTCCCTCTACCTCACCGCGCACGACCTGGCGGAGGGCCCCATCGGGCCCGTGGACTTCGGCTCGGGCGGTTTCGGGGTCCGGCTCTCCCGGCGTCCCCTCCAGGGTTCGGTGGTGTCGTGCACCCTCCACGTCCGCGGGGTCGCCCTGAGCGGCATCCCGGCGCGGGTGGCCTGGATCCGGGAGGAGGAGGGCCCGCCCCGCACGTGGTCCGTCGGCCTGGCGGTCCAGATGGACGAGGACGAGCGCGGCGACTTCGTGACGGCGATGACCGGGCTTCTCGCCGAGATCGTGACGGGCTCTTAGCGTTCCCGCGGGGCGGCGTCCTCCGCCGGCGCCGGGGAGGGTGGCATGGCCGAGCAGGTGCGGGCCCCCGAGCTCGCCCATCCGGGCCTCCGCTGGTTCAACGTGGAGGCCCCGCTCTCGCTGCGCGACCTGGCGGGGCGCCTCGTCATCCTCGACTTCTGGACCTTCTGCTGCATCAACTGCATGCACATCCTGCCCATCCTCCGGCGGGTGGAGGAGGCCTTCCCCCGCGAGGTGGCCGTCATCGGCGTCCACTCGCCCAAGTTCGCCGCCGAGCGCGACCCCGAGAACCTGGCCCGCGCCATCGCCCGCTACGGCATCCTCCATCCGGTGGTGCACGACCCGGGCCTCCTCATCTGGCGGAGCTACGCCGTGCGGGCCTGGCCCACCCTGATGTTCGTCTCGCCGGACGGCTACGTCCTCGGGACCCACTCCGGCGAGCCCGACCCGGAGGGCTTCTTCCAGGGCGTCTCCCGGGTGGTGGATCAGATCCACGAGACGGGCTTCGCATCCCCGGATCCGCTCCCCCTCAAGCCCCTCCCCGGGGCGGCCGGCCGACTCTCCTTCCCGGCGAAGCTCAAGCGGCTGCCGGGCGGGGAGAAGGCTTGGGTCCTCTGCGACCCGGGCCACCATCAGATCGTCATCCTCGGGGACGACGGGGGCGAGCGGAGCCGCGTCGGCAGCGGGGCGCCCGGCTGGCGGGACGGAGAGAGGGGCGAGGCCCGCTTCCTGAGCCCCCAGGGCCTGGCGGCGGACGGCGAGGCGATCTACGTCGCCGACACCTCGAACCACCGCATCCGCCGGATCGACCGGGCGAGCGGGCGGGTCACCACCCTGGCGGGCACGGGGGCGCGCGGCCTCCCCCTCGGCGGGGCGGCGTCCGCCCTCGATACCCCGCTCGCCTCGCCCTGGGACATCGAGGCGCGGGGGGCGAGGCTCTTCTTCGCCAACGCGGGCACCCACCAGCTCGGCCTGCTCGACCTCGCCCGGGGGACGGCGGCGCGCCTCGCGGGCTCGGGAGCTGAGGGGATCGAGGACGGCCCCGCCGGGGAGGCCACCCTCGCCCAGCCGAGCGGCCTGGCCCTCGACCCCTCCGGCGGGACCCTCTACTTCGTGGACAGCGAGACCTCCTCGATCCGCCTCCTCGCCCTGGGCGCCCAGGGGGAGATGCCCGAGGTGCGGACCCTCGCGGGGAAGGGCCTCTTCGACTTCGGCCACGAGAACGGCCCCCTCGACAGGGCGCTCTTCCAGCATCCCCTGGGGATCGCCTGGCTGGGCGGCGGGGCGGGCCGGCTGCTCGTCGCGGACAGCTACAACGGCGCCCTGCGGCTGGTGGACCTGCGGCGACAGTGGGCGAGCGACCTGGACGACGGCTTCGACTGCGCCGACCCCGTCTGCCTCCCCGCCGGGGAGCCCGCGGGCGCCGCGGCGGACTCCCCCGAGCGGGTGTTCATGGTGGACACGAACAACCACCGCATCCTCGAGTACCGCCTGCCCGAGCGCAGCTACCGGACCTGGTGCCAATGAGCCTCCGGCTCCTCGCCAAGTTCCTTTTTCTCCTTCTCCTCGCCGCGGGCGGCCTTGCCCAGGCGTCCCCCGCCGGCTGGGGCCAGTGGGGGAAGATAGAATCCCTCCCCGGGAAGGGCTGCGTCGTCCTCTCCGCTCCCCACGGGACCTTCGATCAGCACACGGACGAGATCGCCCGCGAGGCGGCCCGGCGGACGGGTTTCGCGACCGTCATCGCCACGGGCTTCATCGAGCGGCATCCTTTTGAAACCCGGCCTCACCGCATCAACGTGAACCGCCCCACCGAAGGGGCCAGAAAGAACTACAGCGAGGAATCCCACACCGAGCGGGCGCGGACCGTGTTCGCCGAGTACGCCCGGAGGGTGCACTCGCAGCTGCGGGGGCGCTCGCCCGTCCTCTACGTCGAGGTCCACGGCTACTCCTGGGATACCGCGGTGGAGGTCGCCGTGAAGGGAATCGGCCGCGAGGACGCGCTGGCCCTCAAGCGCATCTGGGAGGAGGAGCGCCGGGCGGGGGGGGAGGAGGGGCGGCTGTTCGAGGGCATCCAGATCCGGGTGGAGCCCGCCGACGCCATCCGCTACCGGGCCACCGCGAGCAAGCGCGTCGGGGTGATCTCCCAGGTGGAGCGTGCCCTCCACTTCGAGCTGCCGCGCCGGATGCGCTTCGAGAATGCCCCCCGGGCGGCGGCGGCGCGGCTCCTCGCCCGGGTGCTCCCGCGCTTCCACGCCGAGCGGCTGGGGGCCTGCCGGACGGGGGGCTGAGCGGGACCGGAATCCCTCCTTCTGCTATGCTGGCGCCTTCTTCGTTCCCCGCGCTCATGGGCGCGCTCATCCCGGAGGCACCACATGGCCGTCAAGGCAGTCCGCAAGCGACCCTGGTTCACCTACTTCCCGAACGACTACCGCTGGTCCTTCATCGTCTCGATCGCCTTCCGGCGCACCCTGCTCGGGGCGGCGGACCCGGCCGAGATCTTCGAGGTCTGCGGCCGCCTCCAGAAGAAGGTGGGGGACGACAGGCTCTGGACGCGCGAGTGGAAGGCCATGGGGGATCGGGTCTACGCCATGGGGCGGGCCGAGGAGCGGGCGGGGCACAAGCTCTCGGCCTCGGGCCACTACAACCGCGCCACCCACTACCTCCAGATGGCGGACCGCTTCGACTTCCCGAAGACCGCCGCCTCGAAGGCCTACTACGAGAAGTCCATCGACAGCTTCAGCCGCTACCTGAAGCTCACGGACTGGCCCCGGGCCGAGCGGGTGGAGATTCCCTTCGAGGGGGGCAAGTCGCTTCCCGCCTACTTCATCCCGGCCATGAACACGAAGGCGGCCAAGCCCCCCGTCGCGCTCTCCTACACCGGCTTTGACGGCACGAAGGAGACCTCCTTCCTCCTCTCGGGTATCGCCCTCGCCCAGCGGGGGATGAGCGTGGTGGTGCCCGACTGCCCGGGGGTGGGCGAGTCCATCCGCTTCCGGGGCATCCACCTGCGGCACGACTACGAGGTGGCCGCCACGGCCATCATCGACTGGCTGGAGAAGCGCAAGGACGTGGACGCCAAGAGGGTGGGGCTCCTGGCCTCGAGCCTGGGCGGCTACTACGCCCCCCGCTCGGCCAGCATGGAGCCGCGCATCAAGGCCTGCGTCGCCTGGGGCGCGCAGTGGGACTACTACGCCATCTGGAAGCGGCGCATCGAGGCGGCCTTCAAGATCCAGCTCCCCTCGCCGGGCCACCACCTGGCCTGGAGCTTCGGGGTGAAGACGGCCCAGGAGGGCCTGAAGCGGCTGGAGGGCTTCCGCCTCGACGGGGTGGTGCAGAAGATGAAGTGCCCCTTCCTCATCGTGCACGGGGAGGACGACCAGCAGATCCCCCTCTCCGACGCGAAGAAGCTCTTCAAGGCGGCGGGCTCGAAGGACAAGACCCTGCGCGTCTACAAGGGGCCGGACGGCGGCGCCCAGCACTGCCACATGGACTACCTCTCCCCCGTCATCCCCCACATGACGGACTGGATGGCCGAGAAGCTGGGGGCCTAGGGGGGCAATAGAGCGTCATTCCGGGCGAAGCGAGGGATCTGCTTTTGACCCAGGTTCGTAGGGGCGAGGCGTGCCTCGCCCCTGCAGAAGGGATGACAACATGCCCTTCCCAGGCGTGAAAGAACTCCTCGCGCTCGCCGGCTTCCTGCTCTTCGCCTCCGCCCTCGCCTCCGAGGGGGCGCAGGAGGGGGGAGGCGGGGAGGACGCCCTCGCCCGCATCGGGCGGGCGGACCCGGTTCTCGCGGCCATGCTGGAGCTCATCGCCGTCCCGAGCCCCTCGGGCCACGAGGGGAAGATCGGGGAGCTCATCCTCGCCGGGCTCCGCGCCCTGGGGCTCGACGCCAAGAAGGACGCGGCGGGGAACGTCACCGCGCGCATCCCCGCCAGCCCGGGGTACGAGGGCGCGCCCGCCCTCCTCCTCACCGCCCACATGGACATGGTGCCCGGGGACAAGAGCGAGCCCCTGCGCCCGGTACGCCCCCGGGTCGTGGCCATCGAAGGGAAGGAGTGGATCGCCACGGACGGGGCCACCACCCTCGGGGCGGACGACAAGGCGGGGGTCGCCGTCATCCTGGACGCCGCCGCGCGGCTTCTTGGCAAGCATCCGGGCGCCGCGCCCCTCCCCCACGGCCCCATCGAGATCGCCATCACGGTGGAGGAGGAGACCTCGATGCGCGGGGCGCTCTCGCTGCGCACCGAGGCGTTCCAGGCGCGCTACGCCCTGGTGATCGACGGGGAGAACCTCTACGAGGTGGTGTGGGAGCTGGCGGGGGGCGCCGAGGTCGTCATCCGCCCCCACGGGGCGAGGGGCGGGCACTCGGGCCTCGACATCCACCGCCCGGACAACGTGAACGCCATCAAGGTGCTGAGCGAGATCGACCAGCAGGTGCCCCAGGGCGTCGTCGTGAAGAACGAGCGGGGCGTTGTCCTCTCCATCAACGCGGGGCTCATCGAGGGCGGCACGGCGCGGAACGCCATCGCCCCCGAGGCCCGGATCACCTACCTCCTGCGCAGCACCGACCCCGGGGAGGAGAAGAAGCTTATCGGGCGCATCCGCGCCATCGCCGCCGAGGTGGAGAAGAAGCACCAGGCGCTTCAGCCGGATTTCCGGGTGGAGGTGAAGGCCACCTCCTTCCTCCCGCCCTGGAAGGCGGCCACGGACTCCCCGCTCATCCGGTGGGTTCGGAAGGCGAGCGAGAAGATGGGGGCCAAGGACGTCCGCCCCATCTCCATGCACGCGGGGGCGGAGTCCAACGTCTTCGCCAGCAAGAAGAACGCCCGGGGCGAGACCCTCCTCCCCCTCCTCATCGGGGCCGCGAACCTCCACGGCATCCACACCACCGCCGAGCGCCTCGACTGGCGCTCCCTCATCCAGGGCCGGGACTGGGTGCTGGAGATCATCCGGACCGTGGCGGAGGAGGGGAGGTAGGCTGCGGCGCTGGCCCGGCTCCCGTCCCACCCGTATAGTGCCCCCCATGATCCTCCCCTCCCTCGGCCCCGGCGAGCTGTTCGCCATCGGCTCCTCCCTGACCTACTCGGGCACCCTCATCTGCGTGCGCCAGGGGATGCGGACGGCTACCCCGACGGCGGCGCTCTTCGTCATCGCGGTGGTGGTCTCCCTCGCCGGCCTCGCCGCGGCGGCCGTCCAGGGCACCCTCTGGGCCCTCACCTGGAAGGCCTTCCTCTGGTTCGCCGCGACGGGGGCCCTGGGGATGGGGGTGGGGAACCTGATGTCCTTCGTGGGGGTGCAGCGGATGGGGGTGAGCCGCTCCACCCCGGTGACGGACGCGGCCCCGCTCTGGGGGGCGGCTTTCGCCGTCTTCTTCCTGGGGGAGCGGCCGGGGCCGCCGGTGCTCGGGGGGACGGTCTTCATCGTGGCCGGGGTGGCGCTGCTCTCCGTCTCCTTCGCCCGGGAGGAGAGCAAGGGCGACTGGTTCACGGGGGCGATGGTCTTCCCGCTCACGGCCTCGGTCATCCTGGCCTTCTCGCCCATCATGGCCCGGTGGGGCTACGCCCACCACCCGGACCCGATGACGGCGATGGGGGTGGCCTTCGCCGCGGGGTCGGTGACCCTGCTGGCCGGGCGGCCCCTGCTGGGCGCCTCGGCGCGGCTCGGGGTGGACCGCCGGGCGCTGGCCTGGTTCCTGGGGGGGGCGGTCTTCAACGCCCTGGCCTCGGCGTGCATCTGGAGCGCCTTCCTCTACGGGGAGATCAGCAAGGTGCTGCCGCTGAGCCGCCTGACGCCGGTGTGGGTGGTGGCCTGGAGCTGGCTCTTCCTGGGGCGGCTCGAGCGCATCACCTGGCGGGTGGTGCTGGCGGCGGCGCTCGTGGTGGGGGGCGGGGTGCTCGTCACGGCGTTCCGGTGAGGGGCGCCCCGGACCTCGCGGCAGGCCGAACCATTCTCGCGGCGGGCGTACTTGTCGGGTATAGTCCCGCGAATGGCGGGCATCGTCCAAACGATTGGGCTGGGGGAGTTGTTCGCCCTCAGTGCGTCCTTCACCTATGCGGTCACGCTGGTCTGCCTCCGCCAAGGGCTGAGGAGCGGCTCTCCCCTCACGGCCATCCTCTTCAGCAGCTTCTTCATCGCAACCGTCTCGCTCGCGGTGTCCTACCTCCGGGGCTCCCTTCAGGCCTCCACCTTTGCGCCTCTCTTCTGGTTTTTCCTCGCGGGCGCGGCGGGCCAGGGGCTGGGCAACCTCAATTCCTTCATCGGGATCGAGCGCCTGGGGGTGAGCCGATCGACCACCATCGCCTCCTCCGCTCCCCTGTGGGGGGCGTTTTTCGCGGTGCTGGTCCTGGGGGAGCGGCCGGGCACCGCCATCTTGGGGGGGACCGTTCTCATCGTGGCCGGGGTGGGGCTTCTCGCCACCGCGGAGGAGCCGGGAAGCCGGGGCCTCCCGAGATGGCGCCAGAGGGGGCTTCTCTTCCCGCTGGCCGCGTCTCTCTCTTTCGCTTCCATCCCCATCTTCAACAAGCTGGCGTTCGCCCACCAGAAGACCCCCGTGGTCGGGGTGGGGGTGTCCTTCGCGGCGGCGGGCATCACGCTGCTGCTGGGACGGCTCCTGCTCCCGGCGAAGGGGACTATCCGCGCGGACCGGCGGGCGCTGTTCTGGTTCGCGCTCGCCGCGATCGGCCACTTGGTTTCCTCCATCCTGCTCGCGCTGGCCTACATGATCGGGAACGTGACGACGACGCTTCCGCTCGGCCGCCTGGCGCCGCTGTGGGTGCTTCTCCTGAGCTGGCTGTTCCTGGGGCGGCTTGAGCGCATCACCTGGCGGGTGGCCGCGGCGGCGGCGCTCGTGGTGGGGGGCGGGGTGCTCGTCACGGCGTTCCGGTGAGGGGCGCCTTACGCTTTTGCAGGGGCGACCGGCCTTCAGCGGGCCGAAGCCGGCTTTCGGCCGGCGAAGGCCGGCCGGTCGCCCCTACGGGAAAAATCGGCTCCCGCGGCGGCGACCTCCCTGGCCCTTCCCACCCTTCCCGGGGAGGGGCTATAGTCCGGCCCGATGATCGGCCTCCTCACCCCCCTCGGATGGGGCATCGTCCTCCCCATCTTCACCTCCATGGCCTATGCCTGCACCCTGGTGTGCATGCGCCAGGCCCTGCGCTCCGGAACGCCCGTGGCCGGGCTGGTCGTCCTCAACCTGATCATCGCGGCGGCTGGGTTCGCGATCGCCTTCCTGCGGGGGACGCTCCTCAGCTCGACGTGGGAGGCCCCGCTCTTCTTCATGGCGGCGGGAGCGATGGGCCAGGGCCTGGGCCAGATCGCCTTCTTCCTCGGCATCGAGCGCATGGGGGTGAGCCGGGCCACCCCCATCCAGTCCTCGACCCCCATCTGGGCGGCGCTCTTCGCCGCGGTCTTCCTGGCGGAGCGGCCCGGCCCCGCGGTGTGGGCGGGCACGCTGCTGATCGTGTTCGGCGTCTCTCTCCTCTCGCTGGAGGAGGTGAGGGAGCGGAGCCGCCCCGGGGGCGGGGGGCGCGGCGCCCTCCTCTACCCGCTCCTCTCGAGCGTCCTCTACGCCCTGGTGCCCATCTTCATGAAGCAGGGCTTCGCCATCCAGAAGACGCCCTTCCTGGGGATCGGCTGCGCCTTCCTCATGGGGACGCTGGTCGTCCTCGCCGGGCGGCCCCTCCTGCCGGGCGGGGGCCCCATCCGGGCGGACGGGCGCGCGATGCGCTTCTTCCTGATCGGCGCGGGGACGAACACCCTGGCGGCGTGCGGCTTCTGGACGGCCCTCACCTTCGCCGACGTCTCGCTGGTGCTGCCCCTGAGCCGCCTGGTGCCGCTGTGGGTGGTGGTGCTGAGCTACTTCTTCCTGGGCCACCTCGAGCGCCTGACCTGGCGGATCGCCTTCTCGGCCGCAGTGGTGGTGGCGGGGGGCGTGCTGGTCTCGGCCTTCCGGTGAGGGGGAGATGACGGCCTCTGTCGGCTGGCCGGAGGGCCTGGCCCTCCTCTCCTCGATCAGCTACTCGGCGACCCTGGTCTGCTTGCGGCGGGGGATGCGGAGCGGCACCCCCCTCGCCGCCCTGCTCATGGTCTGCGCCGCCAACGCCCTGACCGGCCTCGCGCTGGGCTGGCTCCAGGGGGACTTCGCCCGGGTGCGGCCGGAGGCGATGCTCCTCTTCTGCCTGTCCGGCTTCTTCAGCAACGGGACGGGCAACCTCTTCCAGTTCATCGGCATCCAGCGCCTGGGGGTGAGCCGGGCCAGCCCCATCGCCTCCATCACTCCCGTCTGGGCGGTCGGTTTCGCGGTCCTCTTCCTGGGGGAGGCGGCGGGCGCGGCGGTGTGGGCGGGCGCCTTCCTCATCGTGGCGGGGGTGTTCCAGCTCTCGGAGGGGGGCAAGGGGGCGGAGCGCTTCCGCTGGCTGCTCCAGGGGGCCGTCCTCTTCCCCCTGATCGCCTCCTTCGTCTACGCCGTGAGCCCCATCTTTGTGAAGACGGCCTTCGCCCTCCAGCCCACCCCGATGCTGGGGATGGCCGTGGCCTTCGCCACGGGGGGCGTCTCCCTCCTCCTCGCGCGGCCCCTGCTGCCGGAGGGGGGGGCCATCCGCGCGGACCGGGAGGCCCTGGGCTGGTTCGCCGCGGCCACCCTCGCCAACGCCGCCGCCTCGGTCACCATCTGGACGGCCATCCTCGGCGGGAACATCTCGGTGGTGGTTCCCCTCAGCCGGGTGGTGCCCCTGTGGGTGATGCTCTGGAGCTGGCTCTTCCTCGGCCAGCTCGAGCGGATCACGAAGCGGGCGGTCCTCGCGGCGGCGATGATCGTGGCGGGCGGGGTGACGATCACGGCGCTGCGCTGAGGGGCGGGGGAGGAGGAGAAGGTCAGACCGTGACGTTCACGTTCGCCCCCCGCAGGGCGATGGGGGCGGGCACCTCGCTCTCGGCTTGGTCGATGAAGCTGCGGCTGGGGAGCTCAAGCTGGACGAGGGGCGGCTGGAAGAGGCCGATCCCGCCCGGGCCGGGGAAGCGGAAGCTCCCGTCCCCCGAAACCCGCCCCTCGGGCAGGGGGCGGGCACCGGCGCTCGCGCGCCCCGCGCCCGGCTCGGCGGCCACCCGCCCCCCGAAGGAGCTGGGCGCCACCCCGCCGATGAACAACGCCGGCCCGAACTGGATGTTCACGGCCATGTGCGTCTCCCGTCGAAGGGAACGGCGGCAGGATACACCCCCCGGCCCCTCCTTCCAATATGGCTCCTCCGCGCCACAAAAAAAACGGCCGCGCCGGAACCTGCGGGAATTTGAGGTAAGAGCCTTTTTCCGCTTTCGCCCTAGATTGGCGGCGGACCCTCCTCGTGAGGGAGCCGGCGAGGTGGGGGCTGGAGGGGCCGCAGCGGCGGGTTTCCGGCATATTCCGGGATATTCCGGAGTGAAAAAGTTTCCCGCGCGGCCTCAGGCCCGCTCGACGCGGACGGCGAAGAAGTTGAACCCGGGGCGCGAGGGCGCCGCCGGCGGGGAGAGCGAAGATTTGCCCAGCCGCGCATTTGCTGTAACACTCCTGAAATCCTCTTGGGCTAGATTGGCCCCGGGCCGCCCCGGGAGCGCTCATGGCTTCGCCCGCAACCTTACGCTCCGGCTGGGCCAAAGCGGCCGGGGCTCTGCTCGCGCCCCTGCTGGCGGCCTGGCTGGGGGCGACCCTGGCCCTCTGGTGGATGGCCACGGGGACCTTCCAGGTGCTCTCGGCCGCCCGCAACCCCGCCATCGCCCAGAGGCTCGAACCCCTGGATCTTCCCCGGCGGGACGCCTTCCTCCGCCATGCGGCCGGGGAGGTGAACCGCCACATGTTCCGGGGATGGGCGCGGGCCCAGCTGGTGCTGGGGGCGCTCATGCTCCTCGCCGCCTGGGCAGGGGCGGCCCCCAGCGGGAAAAGAGGCTGGTTGCCGGGCTGCCTGGTCCTCCTGGCGGGAATCGCGGCGGTGCAGGGTCTCTGGCTCTCGCCCGAGATCGAGCGGCTGGGCGTTATGCTGGACCGGGCCCGGGAGGCGGCCACCCTGCGGCGCTTCGGCCTCCTCCACGCGGCCTTCACCGCGACCGACCTGGCCAAGGCGGCCCTCCTGACCGGGGGGCTCTGGCTGGCCCGGAAAGGGGAGCCGTAGGTCGGGAAATGCCGCCGGGGAGCGGGCTTTTTTGGGAACGAAAGGGGGGCAAAGGTTGTTTGGGAAAAAGTGGAGCCCGATTTCTTGTTTTCCACTCTCCGGGTTAGAATGACAGTTGTGCCGTTCCGCCAATCTCGGGGGGTTGCCGTGCGGCGACCACCGCGTTTCCCGAAAACGATGACAGGGCACGGAGGGAGAACCTCTCTCCCGGCGGCGGCGTTCGCGTTTGCCCTTCTCGCCGCCTCGATCTTCCCTCCGTTCGCGGATGCGGCCTCCACGCTGTGCCGGCCCGGCATGGTGATGCGGGACGGGCGGGTCATCCCCCTGGCCATGCCGTTCTCCCAGGCCCGGGCGTCCGTGCCCCGCTCCGTCAAGCTGCGCTACGTCGCCCACTCGAGCTTCCTCATCACGGGCCCGGAGGGCGGCCGGATCCTGACCGACCCCTACGCGAACCCGCCCGTCGTGCCCGTGCCCGACGCCGTGACGGTCAGCAACTTCCACATGACGCACTCGCAGACGGGGCCCTACGAGGGGAAGACGGAGATCCTCTACGGCCTGGACCGGGCCGGGGGACCGGTGGTCCTGGACCGGGTCTTCAAGGGCGTGCGGGTCACGAACTTCGCCCAGGTGCCCGACGGGGGCGGATCGGTGGTGAACACGCTCTTCGTCTTCCAGGCGGAGGGCCTCTGCATCGCACACTTCGGCAACATGCGCTTCGGCCCCTCGCCCCAGCAGTTCGCCGCCCTGGGAAAGGTCCACGTGCTCATGATCCCCATCGACGGGATGGGCAACGTGCCGCACGAGATCGCGGCCCAGGTCGTGAAACGCCTGGGCCCCAACATCGTCATCCCGATGCACTACTTCGGGCCCGAGCTGCTCCTCCAGTTTGCCGCGGCCCTGCGGATCGAGGGGATCACGCGGATGGAACGCGCCCCCTCGGCCGAGATCGAGCTCTCGCTGCGCCGGGTGCCCCAGCCCACGGTCTACTTGGTGATGCCCAGTGAAGAGATTCCCTGATCCCTCCCTAGGCCGGCGGGCCTTCCTGCGCTGGGCGGCGGCCCTGGCGGCGGGGAGCGCCCTGGGCTTGCCCGGGCGGCCCTGGGCGCAGCGTGTGGTGCCGGATGAGCCCGCCGGGGCGCTTCCGCCCGAGCTGGCGCCGGGCCACATCCGCTACAGCGGCGGGAGGTGGCAGGAGTACCCCACCGCCCTCTCCTCCATACTGGACGAAGTCCGCAAGCGCACCAGCATCGAGCCCGCCTCGGACGCCCAGGTGGTGGACCTCTCCTCGGACCAGATCTTCGAGCATCCCTTCCTCTACCTCTCGGGCCGCTACGAGTTCGAGATGCCCTCCGCCCCCGAGGTCGAGCGGCTGAGGCGCCACCTGACCTACGGCGGCTTTCTCCTCGTGGACGACGGCCTGGGCTCGAACGAGGACGGCTTCGGGCGGATGGCTCGCACCCTTATCGAGCGGCTCTTCCCCCGCCAGCCGATGGAGCCCCTCCCGCGGGAGCATCCGGTCTTCCGGAGCTACTACCTCATCCGCTCGGTCGGGGGCCGCCAGGCGGTCAGCCAGGAGGTCGAGGGCGTGCAGATGGGGATCTTCACCCCCATCGTCTACTGCCGGAACGACCTCGGCGGCGCCTGGGCCGTGCGCCCGGACGGGGGCTGGATGGAGGAGTGCACCCCGGGCGGCGAGCCCCAGCGGAGGACCGCCTTCCAGCTCGGCGTCAACATCGCCCTCTACGCGATGACGGGCAACTACAAGCAGGACCTGATCCACCATCCCTTCATCCAACGCCGCCTGAACCAGAGCTAGC
>MGDP01000074.1:9265-10866 GCA_001790955.1 Candidatus Tectomicrobia bacterium RIFCSPLOWO2_12_FULL_69_37 | reverse complement strand
GGGCCTACTGCGGCTGCGGCTACGCGCTGGAGGACGTGAATCTCGGCGGCGTCCGCCTCGCGGTGGACCTGGGCTGCGGCGCGGGCTTGGACGCCCGCCTCCTGGCCGGGCGCCTGGGGGACAAGGGCCGCGTCCTCGCCCTGGACTTCTCCCAGGCGGCCCTGCGCCGGGCCCGGGAGGGGGCGGGGGTCATCCCCCTCGCGGGGGACATGGAGCGCCTGCCGCTGGGCTCCGGAACCGCCGACCTCCTCCTCGCCAACGCCTCCCTCAACCTCACCGTGGACAAGGCCGCCGCCCTGGCCGAGGCCGCGCGCGTGTTGCGCCCCGGGGGGCGGCTCGTGGCGCGCGAGATGGTGCGCGCGGGGGAGCTTCCCCCCGAGATCGCCCGTGACCCCTCGGCCTGGAACGCCTCGCTCGGCGGGGTGCCCGAGGAGGCGGAGTGGCGCGCCCTCATCCTCCGTGCGGGCTTCACCGAAGTCCGCATCTCCCACCGCCTGCCCTTCCCGCCCGTCGTTGCGGTGCGCATCGAGGCGGTCAAGGCGCCCTGACCGGCGGGTTTCCCTCTTCATCGAAAAGGGCCCCGGCCGGCGGCCGGAGCCCTTCGGTTTTCCGTGGCGGGGGCGAGGGACTTCTCAGGCCATCGCGGGCTTCAGGGTGACGAGCACGGCGCCCGCCACGATGAGGAGGGCGCCCGCCGGGACCCGCCAGGTGATGCCCTCGGCGCGGCGGAGCAGGATGAAGGCGAAGAGGATCGTGAAGAGGGGGGAGACCTGGATGAGGGGCAGCACGCGGTAGACCTCCCCCCGCTGGAGGGCCAGGGCGAAGAAGATGTGCGCGCCCCCGGCCACCGCCCCGCAGAGCAGGAAGGGCGGGAGCGCCCGGCGGATGTCCCCGGAGGGCCTTCCGCCCCGGGTGAGGAACGCGAAGCTCGACACGACGGCGACCGAGGCCGCGAGCGCCACCACCACGGCGGCCAGGGGGTTCGGGAAGCCCGGGAGGCCCTTCCGCCAGAAGACGGCGCCCAGGGCGGCCGCGGCGGCCGCGAGGATGGGCCAGAGGGCGTCCGCCCTCCGCCAGCGGCCCTCCGTCCTCCCCGAGGAGACCAGGGCGACCCCCGCCGTCACCAGCAGGATGCCCGCGATGTGGAACCAGGCGGGCCGCTCCCCCAGGAAGATGATAGCCAGGATCGCGCCGAAGAGCGGGGATATCCCCTTGATGGGGGCCGCCCGCGAGACGCCGATCTTGGAGATGCCGACCATGAAGAAGATCGCGAAGAGGGCCGGCTGCCCCACCCCCCCGGCCATGATCCACAGGTAGTCGGGGCCGAGGGGCGGGAAGCCGAAGCCGGCGAAGGGCCAGAGGAGGAAGAAAAAGGCCAGTTGCGCGCTCTGGGAGAGCGCCGCCCCCATGAAGGGATGGGTGTGCTGGAGCCCGGCGCGGATGAGCACGTCCGCCACGGCGAAAGAGAGGGCGGTCGCCAGCGACCAGAGAACGACCGCATCCATCCCTGGGCCTCCCCGCCCCGCCGGCCGCGCCAAGAAAAACGGCCCGGGCGCTCCGCCCGGGCCAACCCGTTGATCCTCGTGGTGGAGGCGAGGGGG
>MGDP01000074.1:0-9256 GCA_001790955.1 Candidatus Tectomicrobia bacterium RIFCSPLOWO2_12_FULL_69_37 | reverse complement strand
CGAGGGGGCTCGAACCCCTGACCTCGTGGGTGCGATCCACGCGCTCTCCCAGCTGAGCTACGCCCCCACAAAAGCCTTGAGAAGGTAGGCTAAGGCCACCCGGGTGTCAAGAAGCGCGCCTGGCGGTGAGGTTCTTGAGGTTTTTCGAGGAGATCCACTGGACCCCCAGCCCGATGGCGTAGCGGTCGGCCTCCTCGCGGGTAGGGAAGACCTTGTCGTTCGCGCCGAAGAGCTTCTGCTCGCGGGCGGCGCCCTCGAGGGTCCAGCCCACCCGGGCCTCCGCGGCCCAGCCCCCCGTCCCGAGAGGGTAGGAGAGGGCCTCGATGGATATTTCGGGGGTGAGCCACATCTTCTGAGGCACGGCGCATCGCCCCGGGCGGAAATCAGGGAGGGCCGGAGGGCAGCCCCCAAGGCCGCCCCCCGGCCCTCGACCCGCTGCGGAGTCCGCCCGTGTCCCCCGCAACGAGCAATCCGTTTTCAGGGAGGGCCGGGAGTCGGCCCCCAAGGCCTTCTCCCGGCCCTCGGCCCGCCGCAGAGTCCGCCCGTGTCCCCCGCGACGGGAATTGCGTTTTCAGGGGGAGCCGGGAGTCGGCCCCCAAGGCCTTCCCCCGGCTCCCGAACCTGCCGCAGAGTCCGCCCGTTACCCCCGCGACAGGCGATCAGCTTTTCCCGCGTTCCGCCCCGGCGGATGCTTTTTGGTGAGGGCCGGGGGAAGACCCCCTAGGCCGTCCCCCGGCCCTCGTCCCGTCGCAGAGTCCGCCCGTTACCCCCACGACGGGAATTCTTGTTATCCCCAGTTGCGACGAACCCATTTATCGGCGTCCGCGCGACTGGCAAAGTTCGGTCCAAAGAGTTGCTTCTCATGCACCGACGCGTCTGATATGCACCCATCCCAAGCTTCTGTACCCCAAACTTCGGGCGATTTAAGGTAAGCTGTGATTGGTTGGTCGCGCGTAAAGTCATCCAACCAGATTTCTTGCGGTACCCGGCGGTATTTCACATCAAGATAAATCGAAGGCGTACGCCATATTCTTCGCATTTCTAGATCCTTTCTCTGTTGGAGCTACGAGCACCCGCTCGTGGCCCCGCAGTCGAGGCACTTGAGGCAGGTGCCGTTCCGCACCACCGCGAACGAGCCGCACTCCCCGCAGGCCTCGCCGACGTAGCCCTTGAACTTGGCCTCCTCGGCCACCCCGCCGCGCCGCGGGGCGGCGCCGGGCGCGGCGGCCTGCTCCGCCTTGCGGTGGAGGTGGAGGTGCTCGCTCCTCGGGGTCTCGGTCCTCGGGAAGGGGAGGACGGTCTGCACCTGCTCCTCCGCCTCCTCGGCGTCGAAGTCGGGGATCTCGTCCTTGGGCCGGCCGAGGGTGTCGCTCCGCAGGTCCTCGGGCATCACCTGGGCCAGCTCGTGGCGGCCGAGGTAGGTGATGGCCAGCTCGCGGAAGATGTAGTCGATGATCGAGGTGCTCATCTTGATGGTGCGGTTGCCCTCGACGACCCCACTCGGCTCGAAGCGGGTGAAGACGAAGGCGTCCACGAACTCGTCCAGCGGCACCCCGTGCTGGAGGCCGAGCGAGATGGCGATGGCGAAGCAGTTCATGAGGCTCCGGAAGGCGGCGCCTTCCTTGTGCATGTCGATGAAGATCTCGCCGATGGCGCCGTCCTCGTACTCGCCGGTGCGGAGGTAGACCTTGTGGCCGCCCACGATGGCCTTCTGGGTGTAGCCCGCGCGCCGGGTGGGGAGCTTGCGCCGGCCGGTCTTGTGGATGACGTAGCGGCGCACGATCTGCTGGGCCAGACGCAGGGGGGCGCTCTCGGCCTCGGCGGCCTCCTCGCCGATGCCCTCGAAGAGGTCCGCCCCGTGCTGCCCCGAGAGGGGCTGGCTGAGCTTGGAGCCGTCGCGGTAGATGGCGATGGCCTTGGCCATCAGGCGCCAGGACTCGTGGTAGAGGTCCTGGATGTCCTGGATGGCGGCCTCGGTGGGCATGTTGATGGTCTTGCTGATGGCGCCCGAGATGAAGGGCTGGGCCGCGGCCATCATGCGCACGTGGGCCATGGGGCTGATGTAGCGCCTGCCGTCCCGGCCGCACTTGCTGGCGCAGTCGAAGACGGGGAGGTGCTCCTCCCGGAGGTGGGGGGCGCCCTCGATGGTCATCTTGCCGCAGACGTAGTCGTTCGCCTCGCGGATCTGGGCCGGGGTGAAGCCCATGGCCCCGAGGAGGTTCAGGCTCCAGCCGGCCAGCTGCTCCTCGGTCAGGCCCAGCCGCTCGCGGCAGAACTCCTCGCCCAGGACGTGCTTGTTGAAGGCGAAGGGGAGCTCGAAGGCGCCCTCGAGGGCGGCCTCGACCTTCTCGATGGCCTTTTCGGTGAAGCCCTTGGCCTTGAGGGACTCGGGGTTGATGTGGGGGGCGCTGGTGAGGGTGCCCCGGCCCCGGCAGTAGGCCACGATGTCGCGGATCTGCTCCTCGCCGTAGCCCAGGCGGCGGAGGGCCGCGGGGACGGACTGGTTGATGATCTTGAAGTAGCCGCCGCCCGCCAGCTTCTTGAACTTGACCAGGGCGAAGTCGGGCTCGATGCCGGTGGTGTCGCAGTCCATGACGAGCCCGATGGTGCCCGTGGGGGCGATGACGGTCGCCTGGGCGTTGCGGAAGCCGCTGCGGTAGCCCAGCGCGAGGGCCTCGTCCCAGGCCTCGCGGGCGGCCGCGAGGAGGTAGGCCGGGCAGCGGTCCGGAGCGATCCCGGCCGGGGCCTTGGAGAGCATCTCGTATTCCTGGACGGGGGTGCTGTAGGCCGCCCGGCGGTGGTTGCGCAGCACGCGCAGCATGTGCTCGCGGTTGGCGTGGTAGCGCGGGAAGGGCCCGAGCTCGCCGGCCATCTCGGCGCTGGCCGCGTAGGAGCAGCCCGTCATGACCGAGGTGATGCCGCCGCACCAGGCCTCGCCCTCGGGGGAGTCGTAGGGGATGCCGAGCAGCATGAGGAGGGTGCCCAGGTTGGCGTAGCCGAGGCCCAGGGTGCGGTACTCGTAGGAGCGCTGGGCGATGGCCACGCTGGGGAACTGGGCCATGAGGACCGAGATCTCGAGCACCACCGTCCAGACGCGGACGGCGTGGCGGAAGTCGTCCACCCGGAAGTGGCCGCTCTCGAGGTTCAGGAAGCGGACGAGGTTCAGCGAGGCCAGGTTGCAGGCCGTGTCGTCGAGGAACATGTACTCCGAGCAGGGGTTCGAGGCGTTGATGCGCCCGTCGGCGGCACAGGTGTGCCAGTCGTTGATGGTGGTGTCGAACTGGAGGCCCGGGTCGGCGCAGCACCAGGCGGCGTAGCCGATGTCGTCCCACAGCTTCTTGGCCGGGACCTCCCGGGCGACTTTGCGGTCGGTGCGGCGGATGAGCTTCCAGGGCTCGCCCTTCTCGGCGGCCTTCATGAAGCCGTCGGTGATCCGGACCGAGTTGTTCGAGTTCTGGCCGGAGACGGTGGTGTAGGCCTCGCCCTCCCAGTTGGTGTCGAACTCCTCGACGTCGATCTCGGCCTTGCCCTGCTGGGCGAGCTGGATGGCCCGGAAGATGTAGTTGTCGGGCACGCCCGCCCGGCGGGCCTCGAGGATGGCCTTGCGGAGCTCGGGGTTCTTGTCCGGGCGGAGGAGGCCGCCGTTGAGGTCCGCCTTCCCCTCGGGCCGGCAGGCCGCCAGGATGGCGTTCATGTGGCGGCGGCACATCCGGCTGCCCGAGACGAGGGCGGCCACCTTCTGCTCCTCGCGGACCTTCCAGTTGACGAACTCCTCGATGTCGGGATGGTCCACGTCGAGGGTGACCATCTTGGCCGCCCGGCGGGTGGTGCCGCCGGACTTGATGGCGCCGGCCGCGCGGTCGCCGATCTTGAGGAAGCTCATGAGGCCGGAGCTGCGGCCCCCGCCCGAGAGGGACTCCCCCTCGGCGCGCAGGGTGCCGAAGTTGGTGCCGGTGCCGGAGCCGTACTTGAAGATGCGGGCCTCGCGGGTCCAAAGGTCCATGATGCCGCCTTCGTTCACGAGGTCGTCGCGCACCGACTGGATGAAGCAGGCGTGGGGCTGGGGGCGCTCGTAGGCGTTCGGGGAGCGCTGCACCTCGCCCGTGGCCGGGTCGCAGTAGAAGTGGCCCTGAGAGGGGCCGGCGATGCCGTAGGCCCAGTGGAGGCCGGCGTTGAACCACTGGGGGGAGTTGGGCGCGCCCATCTGGGCGGCCAGCATGTGGACGAGCTCGGCGTAGAAGGCCCGGGCGTCCTCCTCGCCCCCGAAATAGCCGTGCTTCCAGCCCCAGTAGGTCCAGCAGCCGGCCATGCGGTGGAAGATCTGGCGGGCGTCCGTCTCCCCGGTGAAGCGCTGCCCCTCGGGCAGGACGGCCAGGGCCGGCTCGTCGGGCAGGGAGGGCTGGAGCCACTCGGGCACCCCGTCCTCGGCCACCCTGGCCAGGCGCGCGGGAACCCCCGCCTTGCGGAAGTACTTCTGGGCGAGGATGTCCACGGCCACCTGGGACCAGGTCTCGGGCACCAGGATGTCCTTGGCCTCGAAGACGACCGAGCCATCGGGGTTGACGATGCGGGAGGTGCGGGGGACGAATTGGATTCCGGCGTAGAGATCGTCGCCGGCCCGGGTGAAGTACCGAGCGATCTTCATATTTCTGACACTCTCCGAGTTCCCTGATGCCAGGGTGGGCGATGGGCTGCCGGGCAACGCTCCAAAAACATACGCTTTCGCATTTTATTTGCTTTCGCCTCTTTCTTCAACCCCCGGCGAACTTCGCTTCGCCCGCCCCATCTGCGGGCGAGGGCCTCATCGGCCCCCACTTCCAATTTGCGCCCCCACCCAAAATCCGAGCCACCAATGTACCCAAGGGCCGGGTCACATCTAGTGGCTGTGGTGCATACTGTGACACTAAATCTAGATGGGCCAGCCGCGAAGTGTCAAGAAAAAAAGGGGAATATCCACAAAATATGTGAGCTTACCCACAACTTCTCCCCAAGTGTTGTGGTCTCGGGGTGAGAACCGGCTCTTGTGGGCCGGAGAAGGGGGCGGCAGAGACATAAAAAAGACGAAAAATTGGCCTTCAGACGGCTTTCCGGGAGAGACTCCGGCGCCAGTAGTCGAGGGTGTCCCGCACGGTCTGCTCGAAGGGAATTTCCGGCCGCCACCCCGTGTCGGCCTCCAGGCGGGCGTAGGAGGCCTTTCCGTAGGGCGGGTCGGAGGGGCGGACGAGGGCGGGGTCACGCTCCACGCGGACCTTGACCCGGATCATCCCGAGGAGAAGGTCGAGAATGTCGCCCACCCGGCGCGGAGAACCGGTGCAGACGAGATAGCCCTCGCCCGGCCTGCCCCGCCCGGCCGCGAGGGCGTAGGCGCGCGCGACGTCCCGCACGTCGGTGAAGTCGCGGGCGGCGTCCAGGTTCCCCACCTTGAGGACGGGCTCCGCGAGCCCGGCCTCCATCCGGGCCAGCTCGCTCGCGAAGCGGGGGATGACGAAGCTGATCGCCTGGCGCGGCCCGGCGTGGTTGGTGGGGCGCATGCGGATGAGGGGGAGCCCCCGGGCCTGGGCCATCTGGCCGGCGAGGAGGTCGAGGGCGAGCTTGCTCACCGCGTAGGGGTTGAGGGGGGCGAAGGGGCTGTCCTCCCGGATGACGGCCGCGGCGGGCCCCGTCCCGTAGATCTCGGCCGAGGTCACCACGACCATCCGGGGGCGCTCGCCCAGCGCCAGGCAGCCCTCGATCAGGCGGAGGCCGCCAGTCACGTTGGCGGCGAAGGTGGCGGCGGGATCCTCCCAGGAGGCGCGGACGGAGCTCTGGGCCGCGAGGTGGAAGACCCACTGGGGCCTCTCGGCTGAGAGGATTCCGGAGAGGCGCCCGGCGTCGAGGAGGTCCCCCTCGTGGAGGGCGATCCGGCCCGCGAGGTGGGCGGTGTTCTCCCGGCCAGCGCCCGGCTGGAGGAGGCCCGAGACCGCGTGGCCCAGGGAGAGGAGGTGCTCGGCCAGGTGGCTGCCCGCGAACCCCCCGACCCCGGTGATGAAGGCCCTCAAGGCCGCTGCCGCCAGTAGGCCAGGATGTCGTCGAGCGTCTTCTCGAAGGGGATCTCGGGGGCCCAGCCCGTGGCCTTGCGGAACTTGGCGGAGTCCCCCTCCAGGATCTGCACGTCCGAGGGCCGCATGCGGGCGGGGTCGGGCTCCACCCGCACCTTCACCTTGGAGCGCGCGAGGAGGAGGTCCAGCACCTGGCGGATGGTCCAGCTCCTCCCCGAGCAGATGTTGTAGACCTCGCCCGCCTCGCACTTCTGGAGGGAGAGCCAGTAGGCCCGCACGGTGTCGCGCACGTCGGTGTAGTCGCGCCGGGCGTCGAGGTTCCCCACCCGGATGACGGGCTCGTGCCGGCCCTTCTCGATCTCCACGATCTGCTTGGCGAAGTTGCTCTCCACGAACACGTCCCCGCGCCGGGGGCCGGTGTGGTTGAAGGCCCGGGTGCGCACGACCTTCATCCCGAAGCTCTGGTGGTACTGGTAGCCCAGCAGATCGGTCCCCACCTTGCTCACCCCGTAGGGGGAGAGGGGGCGCAGGGGGTTCGTCTCCCGGATGGGCACCTCGTCCGGGCGCACCATGCCGTACTCCTCGCTGCTCCCGGCCACCTGGATCCAGGGGTCGAGGCCCGCCTGGCGCACCGCCTCGAAGAGGTGGAGGGTGCCCAGGATGTTGGTGTGGAGGCTCTCCTCCGGGGCGTGCCAGGAGGTGGGCACGAAGCTCTGGGCCGCCAGGTGGAAGATCTTGTCCGGCCGCACCTGCTGGATGGCCCGGGTGACCGAGATCTGGTCCCTGAGGTCGCATTCCACGACGGCGACGCGGGTGCTCAGGTGGTCGATGTGCTCGGTGCGGCTGCGCCAGCGGCGCATGCCGTGGACCTCCAGCCCCGGGAGCCCCAGCAGGTAGTCCGCCAGGTGGCTGCCCACGAAGCCGGTGATGCCCGTGATGAGAACGCGCTCCGCCATGAGGGCTCCTTCGCGAAAGGTGGCCAAATCCTAGAGGAGCCCCCTCCGCCCGTCAACGATTCCACTCCCCCACCCTCCTGACCCTCCCCGACTCGACTGAGCTCGTCGCAGGCCGGAGGGGGAGGGGGAACGCATGCCCTCCGCGCCCGGCGGGGGTTTGACCGGCGCCGGACGGGGACGGAGTATACGGGGGAGCGATCCGTCCCGGAAACCACCACGCGAGCGGAGGAGACCATGGCGGCCACCACCTACGACATGGCGGTGATCGGGGGAGGCCCGGCGGGCTACGTGGCGGGGGTGCGCGTGGCCCAGAGCGGGGGCCGCTGCGTCGTGATCGAGCGCGACGCCCTGGGCGGCACCTGCCTCAACTGGGGCTGCATCCCGAGCAAGAGCCTCATCGCCGGGGCCGCCCTCCTGCGCCGCATCCGCGGGGCCTCCGACTACGGCATCGAGGTGAAGGGCGAGGTCCGGGCCGACCTCGCCGCCATGGTCGAGCGCAAGGACAAGATCGTCGAGGGCCTCGTGAACGGCATCGCGGGCCTCTTCAAGGCCCACAAGGTGGACCACCTGGCCGGCGAGGCCGCGATCGAGGGCCCGGGCCTGATCCGGGTCAAGCTCAAGGCGGGCGGGGAGGAGGAAGTGCGGGCCGAGAAGATCCTCATCGCCACCGGCTCCCGCCCCGCCCAGATCCCCGCCTTCCCCATCGACGGCAAGCACATCATCTCGAGCGACCAGGCCGTGCGCCTGAAGGAGCTGCCGAAGCGCCTCCTCATCGTCGGGGCGGGGGTCATCGGCTGCGAGTTCGGCTGCCTCTACCGCGAGCTCGGGGCCGAGGTCACCATGGTCGAGCTCCTCGACCACGCCCTGCCCCTCGGGGACGCCGACGTCTCCAAGGTCATCGAGCGCGAGCTGAAGAAGCAGAAGATCAGGCTCCTGACCGGCAAGAAGATCCTCAAGGTCGAGCGCAAGGGCCCGGAGATGGTGGCCCAGGTCGAGGGCGCGGACCCCCTCGCCGCCGACCTCGTCCTCGTCTCCATCGGGCGCACCATGAACACCGACGGGCTCGGCCTCGAGAAGATCGGGGTGAAGCTCAGCCCCCGGGGCGAGGTGCTCGTGGACCCGGGGATGCGCACCAGCGCCCCGGGCGTCTTCGCGGCGGGGGACGTGATCGGCGGCATGATGCTCGCCCACGTCGCCTCGGCCGAGGCCATCGTCGCCGCCGAGAACGCCATGGGAGGCGACGTCGCGATGGACTACCGCGGCATCCCGGCCGGCATCTTCACCCACCCCGAAGTCGGCACCGCCGGCCTCACCGAGGAGCAGGCCCGCAAGGACGGCCGCGAGGTCAAGGTGGGCAGGTTCCAGATGCGGGCCCTCGGCAAGGCCCAGGCCGAGCGCGCCATCGCCGGGGAGGTCAAGGTCGTCGCCGACGCCTCGACGGACGAGCTCCTGGGCGTCCACGTCGTGGGCGAGCACGCCGCCGACCTCGTCCACGAGGCCGCCGTCGCCATCCGCCACGGCCTCACGGCGGGCGGCCTCGCCGAGGTCGTCCACGCCCACCCCACCCTCGCCGAGGCCATCATGGAGGCCGCCCACGACGTGGCGGGCGAGGCCATCCACGTCCCCCCCCGGAAGAAGTAGGGGAGGGCGCCTCCCGGCCCGCCCAGGGGGGGTCGTTTTTATTCAATGCGTATTATCCCGTAATATCCCGAAAAGGGCTGGACACCCTCCTTGCCGCCTCCCTCGTGCCGGGCGGCGGCGGTTTTTTTCGCGTGAACGTCCGTGAAAAATGTGGACACCGATAGAACCTTCATTTCGGCCCTCGCATGGTCCGAACCTATAGGGGCGGGTTTCAAACCCGCCTCTACGGACGTTCCCCTCGGCAATGGTCCGGCCCTCCATTTCCCTCTGAACAAGGGGGACAGGGGGAATGGAACCCCGCCCTTCGGCCAAGATACATCGGGGGAGAAGAAAGGTTGTTACCTCAGATTCCCTCATGTTCCCTCAGGTTCCGGATCGGACGGGAAATCATCCTCTGTAGGGGCAGGGCGGACACAGGGGCCTTCGCCCTCCGACCCGTCCTCCGCAGCAGCGGCGCTGCCGCTGCGGAGGGTGGAAGGGGCTACGGTCCCCGAAGGGGGGGCCGCCCCTACGGGCGACAATTTTGGGGTAAAGGGAGGGTTGTCCGCCGGGCCGGGCCGGGGGGTAGAATGGGGCGCGCAGGAATAGGAGGCCGCCATGACGTTCACGGTCGAGGCCGGG
>MGDP01000073.1:424-6591 GCA_001790955.1 Candidatus Tectomicrobia bacterium RIFCSPLOWO2_12_FULL_69_37 | reverse complement strand
GCATGTCTACTTGATACAATGTGCATCAAGTAGATTATCCCCTGAAATTTGAATCCCCATTCCGTAAGGCATGTCATCTTGGGTTCGTTGAAAAAATGATGGGAGGAAAGGGATGAGGCGAGAGATCGAGTTCAGGAGCCGGGGAGAGATTTGCCGGGGATGGCTCTACACCCCGGACACAGCGAATGGTCCCGCGCCCGTGGTGGTGATGGCGGGCGGCTGGTGCTACGTGCGCGAGCTGGTGATGCCGCATTATGCGGACGTCTTCTCCCGAGCGGGTTTGGCGGTCGTCCTCTTCGACTACCGCCGCCTCGGCGCGAGCGAGGGTGAGCCCAGGCAGCATCTGGATCCGAACGACCAGATTGAGGACTACCGCAATGCTATTAGTTTTTCGGAGACGCTGCCCGGGGTGGACCCGGCCCGCATTGGCGCATGGGGCATTTCATATAGCGGGGGCCACGTGCTCATCCTCAGCGCCACGGATCCCCGTGTGAAGTGCGTCGTCTCCACCATCCCCGTTGTGGACGGCTACCGGAACATGCGGCGCGTGCACGGAACGATGGGCTTCCGCCGTCTCATGGAGGCCGTTCTCACGGATCGAAGGCGGAGGTTCCGGAACGAGAAGGAGCGGGGCTTCATCCCTCACGCCGCTCCCGATCCTGAGAAGACACTATCGGCGTGGCCTTTTCCGGAAACCTACGAGACCTTCGCCGAGCTCAAGCGGACGGAGGCGCCCCTCTACCAGAATTCGAGCACGATCGAATCGGTCGAGCTGCTCATGAGCTACAGCCTCTATCCCTTCCTGCCCCGCATCCTCGATGTGCCCACGCTGGTCCTGGTCGCCGAGGGGGACGATTTGACGCTCTGGGATCTGGAAATCGACGCCTATAACCGGATTCCGGCCCGCAAGAAGGAGCTGTTCGTCATCCCCAAGACCACCCACATGACCCTCTACAGCGACCAATCGAAGCTCCGGATCGCGGCGGAGCAGGCGACGGACTGGTTTACGAAGCATTTGCTGGGTAGGGGCCCGGAGTAATGGTGTCCTGTCTAAGGCGGTTATCTACTTGATGCATATTGTATCAAGTAGATAACCGCCGTTCGTTCGGCGCCTTCGGTTTTCCTCCATCCCCCTCCGGGGGAGGGCTGGGGCCTTCGCCCCCCGAAGGGGCTTCGGCCCCCGGAGGGGGGTGGGGAAGAGGCTCTCTACAACTCTTTCCCTCCCCCCGCCCCCTCCCGCCTATGCGGGCCGAAGCCCTCTCGCCTTCGGGCAGGCCGCTCCGGCGGGCGAAGGCCCGGCGGGAGGGGGAACGGCAAGGCCTCGGCCGCGCTGCAATACGCCCCCGCGCTTCCCCGCCTAGAACCCCTTGTTCAGCACCAATCCGAAGAAGATGGCCAGGACGCCCAGGAAGAGGTTGACGAGGTTGGCCTTCTCCAGGGCGCGGATGACGGCGAGGCGCTCCTCCGTCCCCGCCGCGAGGGGCCGCCCGTTCCCGGCCGGGCCCGTCCCCCGGGTGAGGCGCAGCCCCAGGGCGAAGAACTGGAAGCTCATGCCCATCACCATGAGGAAGACCGCCCCGAGCTTGAGGCCGAGGGGGAGGAAGATCGCGCCGAAACCGGGCCCCATGGCCGCCTTGAGCCCGGTCAGGTACCAGGCGCCGGTCATGATCAGGACCCCCATGCACACCAGGATGAAGGGGTGGTAGAAGCGGACGACGGCGGCGACCTCGCCCGCGAACTCCCCGGGACTCAACCGCCGGCGGAGGACCGGGAGGAAGATCGAGACGAAGGCCGCGGCGCCCGTGTAGAGGCAGGCGGCCAGGATGTGGAGGTAGAGGATCCAGAAGTAGCTCCGGGGCATCCGGCCGCCTTTCGGGGCGAAACAAGCCCCCGGCGGCGCGGGGCCGCCGGGGGCGGGGAGAGCCGCGGGGCGGGGCGCCTGGCGGGGAACCTCAGGCAACGGGTTGCTTGGGGTTCCCTAGCGAGCCGCTCCCTTGGGGAAGAACTTGTCGTACATCTCGGGGCGTTGCCACTGGCTCAGGACGCCGGCCTTGACCCCGTTGTCCCTGGAGGAGCTCACGCCGTCGCGCTGGCCGCGGAGGTCGCGCACGCGCTCCAAATCCACGTCCACGATGAACATGCCGGGCTTGGTGCTCTCGAAGATGACCTCCTCGGGCGTGGCCACCATGGCGAGGCCGCGCTCGGCGGGGCCGAAGAGGTTCTGGGTGGTCACCACGATGGCCAGGTTCTCGATGGCGCGGGCCCAGATGAGCTGGCGCCAGGTGGTCCAGAGCTTGCGCTTGTCCGTCCCCGCGGGGAGGAAGATGATCTCCGCCCCGCGCAGGGCGAGCGCCCGGGCCACCTCGGGCATGTAGACCTCGCTGCACATGGCGAGGCCCACCTGGGCGTAGGGGGTCTCGAAGACGGGGAATTCGTTCCCCGCGACGTACTGGAACTCCCAGTGGGGCCCGCCCGTGTAGATCCAGGGGCCCGGCGGGTGGGTGCGGCGGTACTTGCCCGGGGCGCCCCCGCCCGGACGCGCGAGCATGAGCAGGTTGTAGGCGGTCGCGGCCTTCTCGTCGATGGGCTCAAGCGTGCCGTACTGGACGTAGACGCCGCAGCGCTTGGCCGCCTCGGTCATGGCCTCGGTGGGGTCGAAGCGGGCGGGCATGCGCCAGGGGCCGGGGTAGGTCTCGGGGAAGGCGACGAACTGCGCTCCCTGGGCGGCGGCCTGCTCGACGTAGCGGACGGCGTCCGCGACGTTCTTGTCGTCCCCCGGCGGCACGTGGCTCATCGGCTGGACGAGGGCGATCCTGAAGTTGTCCGGCATGGTTTCGTTCCCTTTATGGGTGCCCTACTTCTTCGCCCGGTCCGAGAAGAGCGTGCCGCCGGCCGCCCAGGAGTCGCCGTCGATGTCGTGGAAGATGACGGTGGTCCCCTCCTTGGGCGCGCCCGAGTGCTTGTGGATGGACTCGGTGATGTCCTGGGCGATGGCCTTCTTCACTTCCTTGCTGCGCCCCTTGATGAGGCTGACGTGGACGACCGGCATTTTCGGCTCTCCCTCTTCCGATGGGGATCCCGGCGGCGGGGCCTCCCCTCCTGAAAGCTAGGCTTCCTTCGGGGCGGCCGCCTTCACCTCCGGGCTCACCCGATCCTCCCACCGCTTGAAGTTCTCCCGGAACTTCCCCGCCAGCTCGCGCGCTTTCTCGTCGTATTTCTTGGCGTCCTTCCACATGTTCCGGGGGACGAGCAGCTCGGAGGGCACGTCCGGGCACTGGGTCGGGACGTAGAAGCCGAACTCGGGGAGGTGCTGGGTCTCGACCTTGGCCAGCTTGCCCTCCAGGGCGGCGGTGAGGAGGCCGCGGGTGTGCTTGAGGGGCATGCGGGGCACCTCGCCGGCCGAGCCGCCGATCCAGCCCGTGTTCACGAGCCACACCTGGGCCTTGTGCTTGGCGATCTTCTCCCGCAGAAGCTCGCCGTAGCGGGAGGGGTGGAGCGCCATGAAGGGCGCCCCGAAGCAGGTGCTGAAGGTGGCCTCGGGCTCGGTCACCCCCGCCTCGGTGCCCGCCACCTTCGCGGTGTAGCCCGAGAGGAAGTGGTAGGCCGCCTGCTCGGGGGTCAGCTTGCTGATGGGGGGGAGGACGCCGAAGGCGTCGCAGGTGAGGAAGAAGACGTTCTCCGGGTGCCCCCCCATCCCCGAGATGACGCAGTTCTCGATGAAGTGGGTGGGGTAGGTGGCCCGGGTGTTCTCGGTGATGGACTGGTCGGCGTAGTCGATCTCGCGGGTGGCCGGGTCCACGGCCACGTTCTCGAGGACCGAGCCGAACCGGATGGCGTCCCAGATCTGGGGCTCCTTCTCCCGGGAGAGGTCGATGGTCTTGGCGTAGCAGCCGCCCTCGAAGTTGAAGACGCCCTGGTCGCTCCAGCCGTGCTCGTCGTCGCCGATGAGGCGGCGGCGCGGGTCGGCCGAGAGGGTGGTCTTGCCCGTGCCCGAGAGGCCGAAGAAGAGGGCGGTCTTGCCGTCCTGCCCCATGTTGGCCGAGCAGTGCATGGAGAAAACGCCCTGCATGGGGAGCAGGTAGTTCATGATGAAGAAGGCGGACTTCTTCATCTCGCCCGCGTACTCGGAGCCCCCGACGAGGCCCATGCTCTTCTCGAAGTTGACGAGGGTGAAGTTCTCCTGGCGCAGCCCCTCGGCCGGGCCGGCGCCGAGGAAGCGGCCCGCGTTCACGACGGTGAACTTGGGCTCGTGGGCGCGCAGCTCCTCGGCCGTGGGCCGGATGAAGAGGGTGTAGCAGAAGAGGGAGTGCCAGGCCTGCTCCGAGATGACGCGGACGGGCAGCTTGTAGCGGGGGTCGGCCCCGACGAAGCCGTCGAAGATGAAGAGGTCGCGCTTCTGGAGGTAGCCGAAGACCTTCTCGCGGATCTTGTCCCAGTTCTCCACCGAGATCTTCTGGTTGATCGGCCCCCACCAGATGTTCTGGGTGGAGGGGGCCTGGTCCACGGTGAACTTGTCCCTGGGGGAGCGGCCGGAGAACTTGCCCGTGTGGACGACGAGCGCGCCGTTGGGGGCGAGGTAGCCTTCCCCCCTCGCCACGGACATCTCGACCAGGGCCGGCATGGGGAGGTTGCGGTGGACGCGGCCCACGTTCTTCAGGCCGATCTTCTCGACGCCGTATGTCTCTGAGGCGGACGCGGCCATGGCCATTCTCGGTCACCTCCAGACGAAAAAAAGAGCGGCTCTCTGCCCGGTGGGAAGGCCCGGACGAATTATACGGCGAAAACGCAAAACGAGACAGCCGCCTCCCAAACCGCCAAGGGTGCCCGAACGGGCCCACCGGGTCAACCGCCGGAGGGCTCCTCGAGGGGGCCCCGGATCGGCTTTCTTCCAGCGAAACCGGCCTCGATCTCGTGCCAGTGGGAGACGGTCTCCTCCTCCATCCGCCAGCACAGGCAGACCACCCGCCCCTCGCGCATCGAGGGGAAGTCCACCAGCCCGGCGGCCACGTCCTTGAGCTCCACCCCGCTCCCCCGGAGGAAGGCCAGGTGGCCGTTCAGCTCCTGGACGTGCCGGAGGTACTCCCCGGCCGCGGGGAAGGTGCCCCCGCCCCGCTGGGCGCCCTCGGCCAGGCGCTCCACTTGCTCCCGGAAGGGGAGGAGGCGCTCCCGGATCCGCGCCATCTCCCGCAGCCGGGGCCGCAGGACGGGGACGAGGGCCCGCGCCTCCGCCAGGGTGAAGATGCGCGGGGGGGCCACGCCTAGCCTCCGGCGCCGTCCGCGCGGTGCCCGGGGTAGAAGGGGAGCTCCGCCACTTGGCCCTCCGCCTCGCCCCCCTCCCACCGGAGGCGGACGGCCGTCCCCGGCGCCATCGCCTTGCGGTGGAGGTAGGCGAGGGCGACGGGCTTCCCCAGCGTGGGGGAGAGGGCCGCGCGCGTCACCTCGCCCGCCTCTTCCTCCCCGTGCCAGACCCGCGCCCCCGCCGGAGGGGCCGCGCTCCCCGCGAGGCGGATCCCCGCGAGCCCCCGGTTCACCTGGCCCAGGTACTTGATCTTGGCGATCACCTCCTGGCCGATGTAGCAGCCCTTCTGGAAGTCGATGGCCCGCGCCTCCAGGCCCGCCTGCATGGGGTTCACCTCGGGGCCCAGGTCGGGCCCGAAGAGGGGCACCCCCGCCTCTAATGTGAGGGTCTCGAAGGCCCGCAGGCCCGCCGGCCGGGCGCCTGCCGAGATCAGCCCATCCCACAGCCCCTCCGCGCGCCCGGCCGGGGCGAGGAGCACGCAGCCCTCCTCCCCCGTCCAGAGCTCCCGCGCGGCGAGCGCCTCATCCTTCGCGGCGAAGCCGTGCTCGGGGAGATCGGGCCAGGGCAGCCCGGCCCGCACCACGACCGCAGGGGCCTTGGGGCCGAACACCCCGAGGGCGCAGAGGGCCTCGGCGCAATCCTTCACCTCCACCTGGTCCATGATGATGAAGTGATCGATGGCCTGGGCCAAGGGGGCGCCCATCCCCGGGGGAGTGAGGGCGAGGAAGTCCTCCTCCCGGCGGTAGAGGTGGAGGTCCGAGACGAACTTCCCCTGCCGGGTGAGGAAGGCGGCGTACACCCCCTCCCCGGGCTTCAGGTCCTGGACCCGGTTGGTGAGCATCCCGTGGAGGAAGGCGGGGGCGTCGGG
>MGDP01000073.1:0-391 GCA_001790955.1 Candidatus Tectomicrobia bacterium RIFCSPLOWO2_12_FULL_69_37 | reverse complement strand
CAGGCGCGGTGCTCGGCCTCGGCGTCCCCGAAATCGCGGGGCATCCGCCAGCCCGCCTCCTCGGCGAGGCGGGCTCCGGCCTTCTCGTGGCGCGCGAGCAGGGGGGTGGAGGGCACGTTTGCGTCCTCAAGATCACAGGGCGGCGCTGCGGGGGTATTTTAGGGGTTATGGGTGAAGGCGGGAAGGGCCGGGGGTGAGGGGGCGGTTTTGTAGGGGCGACCGGCCTTCAGTTTGTAGGGGCGAGGCATGCCTCGCCCCTACGTACAGGAATGGAATCGTTCATCTATCGTGCGGATTGACACGCCACCAAAAGGAGCCAGCGGCATGGGCGAGCGCCTCGGGTTCATCGGCCTGGGAAAGATGGGCACCCCCCTGACCCAGAACATGATGA
>MGDP01000072.1 GCA_001790955.1 Candidatus Tectomicrobia bacterium RIFCSPLOWO2_12_FULL_69_37 | reverse complement strand
CGTTCCTCGGAGGGGAACCTTCCCCATGCGCCCCTACCTGCGGATGATCCGGCGGCGGCTCGGCGCCCTCGCGCTGGCGGCAGCCTTTGTCCTTCCCCCGGCCTCGTGGGCGGCTCTCCCGGCCGCGTCCTTCGTCGCGTCCTCCCCGGACGAGGCGGCGGCCCTCCTCCTCCTGCGCGAGACGGTGACCCTGCTCGAGGAGAGCTACGTCGCCCTGCCCGACATGCGGAAGGCCTACGCCGAGGGGCTCTCCGCCCTGGGGCGCGCCGCCGGGGAGGGGCGGGTGACGGTCGAGCGGGCGGACCCGCGGACCTTCCGCCTCCGCGCGGACGGGGATCAGGTGGAGGTGCGCATCGAGGGCGGGACCCGCGCCTCCCTCGAGGGGTTCGAGCGGGCCTACCGCTTCGCCCTGGCCCATGCGGCCCCAGGCAGCAAGGGGCTGGAGGTGATGTACGAGGCGCTCGGGTCCATGATCTCGGCGATGGACGCCTACAGCGCCTTCATGCGGCCCGAGCGGTTCCGCGCCCTCCAGGAGGAGACCTCGGGCCGCTACGGGGGGATCGGGCTCACCATCTCCCAGAGGGACGGCAAGCTCGTCGTCGTCTCCCCCCTGGAGGACACCCCCGCCTCCCGGGCCGGGATCGAGCCGGGCGACGAGATCACCGCGGTGGACGGCGAGCCGGTGGCGGGGCGGCCCCTGGCGGCGGCGGTGCGCCGGATGCGGGGCCCGCCGGGGAGCGAGGTGCGCCTGGGCATCCTCCGCGCCGGGTGGGCGGCCCCGCGCGAGTTCGCGCTCACCCGCGCCCTCATCCACATCCTGAGCGTGAGGGCCCGCCTGTACGAGGGCGGGTGGGGCTACGTCCGCCTCAGCGCCTTCCACGAGGAGACGAGCCCGAACCTCGAGCGCGCCCTCTCGCGCCTCCGGGCCGCCGGCGCGAAGGGGCTCGTGCTGGACCTGCGGAACAACCCGGGCGGGCTCCTCGTCCAGGCGGTCCGGTCGGCCGAGCAGTTCCTGCCCGAGGGGAGCATGGTGGTCTTCACCCGCGGCCGCCACCGCGCCCAGGCCATGCACTTCCGCACCCACGCCAACGGGCATTGGATCCGGCAGCCGATGGTGATCCTCGTCAACCGGGGCAGCGCCAGCGCCGCGGAGATCGTGGCGGGCGCCCTCCAGGACCTCGACCGCGCCCTCGTCGTCGGTCGCGCCACCTTCGGGAAGGGCTCGGTGCAGACCATCCTGCCGATCAGCCACGGCGCGGGGATCCGCCTCACGACGGCCAAGTACTACACCCCCCTGGGGCGGGAGATCGACCACAAGGGGGTTCTCCCCGACCTGGAGGCGGCCGAGCCCCGGCCGGGGGCCTCCCGGGGGGCGCCCGCCGCCCCCGGCCCGGCCTGGCCCGAGCCCCTGCCCGCCCCGGGCGGGGACCCCGCCCTCGACGCCGCCCTCGATGTCCTCCGCGAGGCGGGGCCGCGGGGGGACATGGCGGCCCTCCGCCTCGCCGCCCTGCGGGTCAGGGCCCGGCGGGTGGAGGGCGTCCCCCAGGCCGACGTGCCCTCCCGCTAGCCCGGCGCGAAGGCCAGGTGGCCAGCAGGGCGCTCACCACGAAGCTCAGCTGGCCGATGGGGGTGACCACGCTGGCCTCCCCCTCGCGCATGGCGGCGATCAGCGCCATCAGCCCTCCCATCAGGCAGGCCCCGGTCACCAGCGAGTGCGCCCACCCCGCCCGCGAGAAGCGCGGCCCGCCCTGGCTCGCCCAGGCGTAGCCGAAGGCGATGAGGATGAAGAACGACCCCTGGCTGTGGAGGAGCATGGCCGGGGCGACCCCCGCCGAGGCGCCGAGCTTGTAGACGATGTTCAGGAATCCCACCGAGGCCATGGCCGCGAGCGCCCAGAGGATGGAGGCGGGCCGCACCCCGGCGGGGGAGCCCTTCGCGCCGAAGTCCGAGAGCAGGAAGATCGAGGCGGCCGCCAGCGCGAAGCCCGCGCCCTTGCGCAGGGTCATCGGCTCGCCCAGGAAGAGGATGGCCACCAGCGCCGTCACGGCGAAGCTGATCCGGTAGATGGGGGTGGTCACGCTCGCCTGGCCGAGGGAGACGCTGCGCATGAAGGCCCACAGGCCGAGGAAGGTGAGGATCCCGGCCGCCGCCCCGAGGAGCGCCGCCCCTCTCCAGGCGTACACCCCTTGCAGGGCCGCCCAGAGGGCCGTCGCCGGGACGAAGAAGCAGGCCTGGGAGCTGGTCATGGTGCCGGGGGTGATGCCCCTGCGGACGGCCCGCCCGTAGACGAAGTCGGCGACGCCCACCAGGACCATGGCCACGAGCGCGAGGCGGATGTAGGGGGGGATCATGGCTCTCCTTGCTGAAAAAGGGGCGCCTGCCCTGGGCCCGGACACCATACCCGGCGGCCCGGCTCCCGCCAAGGGAACCCGGGGTTCCGGCATCGGCGCTGCCTTTGCGGACGAAAGTCTTTTTTGTTATGTTCTTATTAGAAGCCCGCCTGCCGCCCCTTTTCTCAGGGTGAGACTCGCATGGTCCGGATGATCGACCTCATCAAGCGCTCAGGGGGCGGGGAACCCGAAGAGGAGCCCGAGCGGCGCCGGGAGGAAGCCTCCCCGGATTCCCTTCCCGACGAGGGCCCCCTGCGCTTCCCCTCCGCCGAGGACTTCGCCCGGGCGAGCTCGGCGCCGGCCGCGCCCGCCCGGCCGGCCGCGCCTCCCGCAGCCGCGCCCTTGCGGCCGGAGAAGGGCTCGCTGCTGGAGGGCGACCTCGAGGAGTCCCGCGGCGGGGGCCTCCGCACCCCCAAGAACCTCGGCGTCAAGCAGCGCTACTGCCCCCACCTGGGCGGCAAGGCGAAGCGCGAGAGCGTGCAGGACTATCCCGCGGCGGTGAACGTCTGCTACGCCCAGGAGTCCCAGGAGCGGAAGCTCCTGCGCACCTACACCCTTCCCTACGCCGCCATCTCGGCGCAGCGGCAGCGGGAGTTCTGCTTGTCGTCTTCCTACTCCCGCTGCCCCATCTTCCAGGCCAAGGAGAAGGGGCCGCAGGAGTAAGCCCGTCCGCCTCCCGCCTGCCCTCCTCCTCCGCGCCCCAAGGGAAGCCCTCCGTTGCTGGCCCTCTCGTTCGGCGAAGGCGGGCCCGCCCTGGGGGAGGTTCCCGATCCCCGCCCCGGCCCCGGGGAGGCGGTCGTGCGGGTGCGCCTGGCGGGCGTCTGCGCCACCGACCTGGAGATCCTCAAGGGCTACATGGGCTTCCGGGGGGTCCTGGGCCACGAGTTCGTCGGGGTGGTGGAGGGTCCCGCGGGCCATCCGCTGCGGGGCCGGCGGGTGGTGGGGGAGATCAACTGCGGCTGCGGCGCGTGCGCCCTCTGCCGGGGCGGGCTCGAGCGCCACTGCCCGCGGCGCACCGTGCTCGGAATCCTGGGGCGCGACGGGGCCTTCGCCGAGCGCCTGGCGCTCCCGGACCGCAATCTCCATGAAGTGCCCGGGGGCGTGGCGGACGAGGCCGCCGTCTTCTGCGAGCCCCTGGCGGCCTGCTTCGAGCCCCTGGAGCAGCGGCCGGAGCTGGCGCGGCGGCGGGTCCTCGTCCTGGGGGACGGGCGGCTCGGCCTGCTCCAGGCCCAGGTGCTCCGGGAGGCGGGGGCGGAGGCGGCGGTGCTGGGCCGCCACCCCGCGAAGCTCGCGCTGCTGGACGGCCTGGGCATCCCCGTCTTCACCGGCCCGGCGGAGGCCGCGCGGGGGGGCAGGTGGCCCGCCGTGGTCGAGGCCACGGGCACGGCCGGAGGCTTCGGCCTGGCCCTCTCCCTCGTGGCGCCGAGGGGGCTCCTCGTCCTGAAGAGCACGGTGGCGGGGGCGGCCGCCCTGAACCTGGCCCCGGCGGTGATCGACGAGATCGAGGTGCTGGGCTCGCGCTGCGGGCCCTTCGCCCCCGCCCTGGCCGCGCTGGCGTCCGGGCGCATCCGGACGGCCCCGATGGTCCACGCCCGCTTCCCCCTGGCGCGGGGGATCGAGGCCCTGTCCCGGGCCGGGGAGCGGGGGACCCTCAAGGTGCTTCTGGCCCCCTGAGGGGTCTCTGGCGCCGCGCCCGCCCGGGCCCCGTGGGGGGCCCGGCTTGGCGGCCCTCCCCAGTCGTGACAGAATTGCGCGGCCTTTTGCGGGATGCCTTTCATGGACTGGACCCGATTCCACCGCTTCCGCCCCGGGGCCCTTCTCCCGGGCGTGCTGGCCGCCCTCCTCGCCTGGGGCGCGGGGCCCTCCGCCGCGGCCCAGCCCGAGCTGGCGGGCCCGTACGAGAAGCAGCGGGTGGAGCGCCTCGTCGCCCACCTCAAGCGCCTCCAGCGGTCCGAGGACTGGCTCTTCGTGCGGAAGCTCTTCGCGAGCGACCGCGCGGTCCAGCTCCGGGCCCTGGCCAGCTGCCCGGCGCCCGAGAGCGAGTGGCCCTGGTACCTCTCCTCCCGCCACATGGAGGAGTACCGCTTCTCGGTGGACTTCATCCCGGTCAGCATGGACGCCGACCCCGAGGAGGAGACCCTCATCGTCATCCAGTCGGATCCCGGCGCGGTCAGCTACGTGACCTTCTGCCTGCTCGACGACGCGAAGCGAGGCCGGGCGCCCATCGCTTCCTACAGCGAGATCAGCCGCAGCCGGCCCATCACCTTCCAGCTGGTCAACCTGACCGGGGAGGGCGGGAACGAGCTGCTCGTCTTCACCCGCGAGGGGGAGGGCAGCCGGCCCTCCGACGCCGTGCGCGTCGTCAAGCTGGCCAAGAGCCGCCGCTTCGAGATGGTCTGGTTCGCCCGCCTCCAGGAGCAGTACCGCTGGCCCGCCCGGCCGGACCCCCGCGGCGCCGGCAAGGTGGTCGAGCGGCTGGAGCAGCTCCGCGCCAAGGTGCGTCTCCAGTTCGACGGGCCCGTGAGCCCCGCCACCCTCATCCTCAAGGGGGAGCGCGAGCTGGAGGAGGTCGTCTCCTCCCCCCCGGGGGGCGGGCCGGCCAGCCAGAAGTCGCTCCAGACGTTCCCCTTCGAAGAGCGCTGGCGCTGGGACGTTCGCCTCTCCCAGTTCGTCCGCGTCCCGCAGTCCCCCTGAGCGGGGCGCCGCCGGGGGGCCGCCGCTTCACGCGAGAGCCAGGAGGGTGGACAGCCGATGAAGCCTCCGCGTCCCGTCATGCTGATCGTCCTGGACGGCTGGGGCCTCCGCGAGGAGCGGGACCACAACGCCGTCGCCCTCGCGCGCACCCCCGTGGTGGACGCCCTCCTCGCCTCCCGGCCCCATACCCGCCTGCGCACCTGCGGCCGGGCGGTGGGGCTGCCCGACGGCCAGATGGGCAACTCCGAGGTGGGCCACCTCAACCTGGGGGCGGGACGGGTGGTGAACCAGGACATCGTCCGCATCGACCAGGCCATCGAGGACGGCAGCCTCGGCCGCAACCCCGCCCTGCTCGGGGCGGTGCGCGCCGCGAAGGCGGGCGGCGGGGCGGTCCACCTGATCGGGCTGGTCTCGGAGGGGGGCGTCCACAGCCACCAGGACCAGGGGGTGGCCGTCGCCCGCCTGGCCCGGCGCGAGGGGGTGGAGCGCGTCTTCGCCCACGCCTTCACCGACGGCCGCGACACCCCGCCCCGCTCGGGCCTGGGCTTCGTCGGGCGCTTCGCCGCCGACCTGAGGAAGGAGGCGGGCGGGCGCGTCGCGACGGTGATGGGCCGCTACTACGCGATGGACCGCGACAAGCGCTGGGAGCGCACCGAGCGGGCCTACCTCGCGCTGGTGAAGGGGGAGGGCATCCCCGCCGCGGACCCCCTCTCCGCCATCCGGGACTCCTACGCCAAGGACGTGACGGACGAGTTCATCGAGCCGCGCGTCGTCCAGGAGAGGGGCGCCCCCGTCGCGCGCATCCGGGAGGGGGACGCGGTGGTGTGCTTCAACTTCCGCTCGGATCGCGCCCGCCAGATCACCCGCGCCCTGGCCATCACCCCCTTCGAGGGCTTCGACGTGGCCGGGCGGCCCGCCGTCCACTACGCCTGCATGACGGAGTACGACGAGACCTTCCATCTTCCGATCGCCTTCCCGCTCGAGAGCCGGACGGGCCTCTTCTGCCACGCCCTGGCCGCAGCGGGCAAGGCTTGCCTCCGGGTGGCGGAGACGGAGAAGTACCCCCACGTCACTTTCTTCTTCAACGGCGGGGTAGAGGAGCCCCCCCCGGGCGAGCGGCGCATCATGATCCCCTCGTCCAAGGTCGCGACCTACGACCTCCAGCCCGAGATGAGCGCCGATGGGGTCACCCAGGCCGTCCTCAAGGCGCTGGAGGAGGGGGCGGACGACGCCATCGTAGTCAACTTCGCCAACCCCGACATGGTGGGCCACACCGGGGTCGAGGCGGCGGCCGTCCGGGCGGTCGAGACGGTGGACGCCTGCCTGGGCCGGGTGCTCGAGGCGCTTGAGGCCAAGGGAGGGGCGGCCGTCGTCACCGCCGACCACGGCAACTGCGAGCAGATGTGGGACGCCGGGAACAACAGCCCCCACACCGCCCACACCCTGAACGACACCCCCTGCGTCGTCGCCGCGCCGGGCTTCGGCGGCCCCCTGCGCGGGGGCGGGGCGCTCTGCGACGTGGCCCCCACGCTGCTGGGGCTCATGGGCATCCCGCCCACCCCCGAGATGACGGGCCGGGACCTCCGCCTCCCGTGAGCGCTCCCGTCCCCGACTTCGAGGCCCTGGAGGGGATGTTCCTCCGCGAGATCGCGGGCCTCACCGACGCCCATCTCGACTGGGACGAGCCCGTCCAGGAGTGGTCGCGCTGGAGCATCCGCCGCCAGGTCAGCCACGTCGCCCTCGCCTACTTCTTCTGGTTCGCCAAGATGTGGGGGAAGACCCTCTGGCCGGACGCTCCCCCGCCCGACCCGGTGGACTTCAAGAAGGCGGGCGTCTACGACCGCCGGCTGGACGAGGAGAGGTACTGGCGGCTGGAGGACCTCCTGCCCAAGTTCTCGGAGGCCCTCGCCCTCGCCCGCCGCGCGGCAGGGGGGAGAACTCCCGAGGCGCTCCGCTCCCTCACCCTCACGCGCACCTTCCCGCCCGATCTCAAAATGGGACAGACCGACCTGCCCGTGTATAGATTCTGGTCCTACGTCTCCACCTTCCACGACGAGGGGATCACCCAGCACCCCGAGGACGAGACCACCTTCACCTTCACCCTGGAGGGAATGCTCCGCCACATGCACTGGGAGGCGCTGGTGCACCTGCGCACCATCCAGCGGCTCAAGGCGGCGCAGGGCCTGCCCCCCGCCGCCGCCCTCCCGCGCGCCGGCTATCTGCTGGACCCCTTTTTTTGGGGGCCCGAGGACGCCCCCGTGTTCTAGGGGATGAACGATTCGCCGGGAACCTTTGTTTACTTGCCAGGGATTTTGTCTGATATAATCGGGGAACCTCAGCGGTTTGGTTGTCCGTTCGGCCGGCGGTTGAGGCATCGGCCCGAAGAGGGGAAGGCTCCGGATGAAGATGGACAACCTGAACCTGGTGGTCGTCGCCAAGCAGGACGTCGGGCGCGATGTCCTGCGGGACATCCTCCGCCGGTGCGGGATCCGCTCCATCCAGATGTACTCCTCCACCTCCGAGCTGCTCGTCGCCGTCAAGACCCAGGCCAAGAAGTGGAACATCATCATCGTGGACAGCGGCCAGCCCGACGCCCTTGAGGTGGTGAGCAAGGTCCGGGAGGCGGGGGGAGCCTCGCTGAAGATCCTCATCATCTTCTCCGGTCCGACCAAGGAAGAGGTCATGCAGGCGATCCAGGCGGGGGTCAACGACTTCCTCACCATGCCCTTCTCCCAGGCTACGGTGGAGGAGAAGCTCAACAAGCTCATGGGCGTGGAAAAGAAAGGCTTCGCGACACCGCCTTCCATCTTCCAGCGCAAGCTCTAGCGTCTTACGCTCCCGGCCCCCCGGGAATTCTGGCCGCCGGCCTTCCCTGGGCCGGGGGAGCGGGTTCTCAGCGGAACCGTCATGCGCCGCATCCTGAACCGCCTCTTCGCCTGGATGTCCGGGGCCCCCGCCCCCTCCCTGCCCCCCGACGGCCCGGCGGAGCCGGCCCCGCGCCCCGCCGCGGCCCTCTCCCTGCCCATGGCCCCGGCCGCCGCGGCCGGACCGGCGGCGGAGCTGGCGGAGGCCCTCCGGGCGCACCGCCAATGGGTGGAGACGGGAGGGAGGGAGGGCCGGCGGGCCGACCTCTCCGGCAGGTCCCTCCGCCTCGCCTCCCTCTTCATGGCGAACCTGCGCGAGGCCGGGCTCCAGGGGGCGAACCTCCAGCGGGCCGAGATCCAGTGGACGGACCTGGCCGGCGCCGACCTGGCCGGCGCCGACCTCTCGGGCGCGGACCTCTTCCAGTCGAACCTCGAGGGAGCCCGCCTCGCCGGGGCCTCGCTCCGGGAGGCCGGGCTGCTCTCCGCGAACGCGGCGGGGGCCGATTTCGAGGGAGCCGATCTCGAGGGAGCCGACCTCAAGGGGGCCTGCCTCCGCGGCGCCCGCCTCGCGGGAGCCCGGCTGGACCGGGCGGACCTGCGGGGAGCGGACCTCACGGGCGCGCGCGGGCTCTCCCCGGAGCAGCTCGCCCGGGCCCTAACCGACGGCGCCACCCGGCTTCCGGGGGGCCCCGTCCCGGGCGGCTGCGGGGGGAAGTAGATGGCGCTCTCCCGCCTTCTGCGCTGGCTGCTTCCCCGGGACGCGCGGCGGGCCTACGAGCGCGGCGCGACTCTCTCCCAGGCCGTGCGCCTCCCCATGCTCCGTTCCCGCCCCCGCTCCTGGGAGGAGCTCCTGGAGGCGCACCGCCTCTGGGTGGAGACGGGCGGAGCGCGCGGGCTGCGGGCCGACCTGACGGGCCAGGATCTGCGGGGCAGGGACCTCCGGGGCGCGATGCTGAGGACGGCCATCCTCGCCGGGGCCAGCCTCGAGGGCGTCCAGGGCGAGGGCGCGGTATTTTTCTCCGCCGACCTGCGCAACGCCCGCCTGGGCGGGGCGCGGCTGCGGGAGGGGCTCTTCCTCGGGGCCGACTTCCGGGGGGCGGACCTCGAAGGGGCGGACCTGGGGCAGAGCCTCCTTCGGGCGGCCAAGCTCCAAGGGGCGGCCCTGCGGGGGGCCCGGCTGGAGGGCGCCGACCTCCGGGGGGCGCACCTGGAGGGAGCCGATCTGCGCGGGGCCTCCCTCGCCGGGGCGGACGTCGCGCGCGCCCACCTGGAGGGAGCGGACCTGCGGGGAGCGGACTTGACGGGCGCGCGCGGGCTCTCCCCGGAGCAGCTCGCCTCCGCCCGGACGGACGGCGCCACCCGGCTGCCGGAGGGCGGGTCCTTTTTCCGGCCCGGGGCGGGGGGCGAGTGAATCCGGCCACGTTTTGCCGGATTCCGGGGCGCCCGTCGCCGGCCGGGGCCTACATTGGCTTAAGGACAAGCGGTGAAGGGAGAGGAATCCTGCAAAGTGAGGACGATGAATTCCATGCCAAAGACCGGATGGATTGGGAAGACGGCCCTCCTCGCGGCCGCGTGGCTCCTCGCCGCGGCGCCGGGCGGCGCTTGCGCGATGACCCTGGCCGAGCTGACGAAGGCCTCGGAGGTCTTCTCGGACATGACGCAGAAGGTCCTCCAGCTGGCGGGGAGCGCCGGCAAGCGGACCGATCAGGCCAACGCGGAGATGGACCGCGCCCAGGGGCCTCGTCTCTCCCCCGAGGAGGTCCAGGGGGCGCTCGGGCGCGCCGGGGATCATCTTCAGGCGGCCCGGGCTGATCTTCAAGAGGCCCGGCGGGAGATCAGGCAGCTCGCCTTCGCCTATCAGAGGCAGCTGGCCCTGTCCAGGCGGGACTCCAAGCCGCAGGGGAAGCCGGAGACGGCGGACGAGAAACTGATCCTCTCGCGCTACGGGGAGGCCTACCGCGAGGCCGAGACGCGCTCGGAGCGGGCGTACGAGCGGGCCACGCTCTCCCTCGGCCAAGCGGAGGAGCGCCTCAAGTCCCTGAAGAAGGCCAAGTCCCCCGCGGGGGCCCCGGGGAACTGAGCGGGCTCGGGAGGCCTCCCGCCGCGCCCCATCCGCGGTGCCGCGGTGCCGATTTCCCGCCGGGATCTGTGTCCTAGGCCACGTATTGCCGGATTTTTAGAGGGATCTGGCAGGAGGGAGCGATCCCTCTGGCCGGTTTCTTGCTAGATTTCCCCTGCGAGCCGGGCGGCTTCGATCGGCGCCGGGGCGCGGTTCTGGGGAAATTGAGGAGGAGGCGGGCGATGAAGGAAAAAGGCTTGCGGAGATGGTTCCTCGCGCTCGTGATGGCGGCGGCGCTGGCCGCGCCCGTGGCCGGTCCCCCCAGGGCGGAAGGCGACACCGTGGTGGTTTTACTCCAGGCGCTCGAAGCGATCGCGTCGATGGGCATCCTTGCCATAAGACAAGCGGACCAGTCCGTGAAGCTGGCGGAGACCGCCCGGCGGGACCCCGGCGTTTCCCCGGGGGAGTTCGCCGTCCTTCTGAAGAAGTGGGAAGCGCACCTGGCGGCGGCGGGGGAGGGGCTTCAACGGGCGGAGGGGGAGATCCGCAAGCTCGGCGAGCTTTGCCTCAAGACCCTGCGCGAGTGGCGGGAGGAGCAAAAGAAGCTCCCCGGCGCGGACCCGAAGCGGGGGGCTATCCAGCAGGACATCCTCAAGTTCGACGGGGCGTGCAAGGGGGCCAAGGCCAAGCTCGAAAAGGAGCGCCGCCCCGCCAAGGCCGGGCTCGCCAAGGCGAAGCAGCGGCTTCAATCCCTCAAGAAGGGCCAGGCGAAGAAGCCCTGACCCCGGCGCTTCGCGTCCCTCAACGGAGGATTGCCCTCATGTGGAAGAAGGCGGCATTCGCCATCGCTTGGCTGTTCGCGCTGTCCGCCGGGGCGCCGCGCGGGGCCCAGGCGTTCAGCCTGCTGGAGATGCTCCAGGCGCAGATGGTGTTCCAGCAGGTCGCCCAGGTGACGCTCGAGTTCGCGGCGAGCGCCAAGGAGAGGGCCGACCGGGGCAGCGTGGAGATGGACCTGGAATCCCAGGGCCGCTCCGCCGGGAAGGCGGACTTGACCAAGGTCCGCCCCATCATCTCCCGCGTCGAGGGCCACCTGAAGGCCGCCCGGCGGTATCTCCTGAGCGCCCAGGCGCAAATCCGAAAGCTCGATTCGGCCTACCAGGGAGAGCTGGCCAAGGCCAAGAAGGGGCCTCAAGGCCCGGACGGCCCGCAGCTCCTCGCCCGCCTCGCCGAATCCCACCGCGAAGCCAGGGCCAAGGCCGCGCAGGCATACGAGCAGGCGAAGGCCGCCCTCGCGAGGGCGGAGAACCGCTTCCTGGCCTGGAAGAAGTCCCTCTCGGAAGGGCCCAAGCGGCCGGGCGGCTAGCGCGCCGCGCCGTTTCCCGTCCCCCGCATCCTCCCTGCCCATCTTGCCCCCGCCCGGCGGGGCGGCTGGCCCGTCTCCTCCGCGTGGTATAATGGAATTCCGTCGCCGGCCCGGCCCCGTGGGCGCCCGCGAAGGCGGGGGATTCCCCGCGTCTTCCGGGTATTCCTTCACTGACCTCTTCGTGGGTGAGCCTTGGAAACGCGCCTCGCGGACGGCCAGCCGCCGGGCACCAGCGGCCCGCGCGGGACGGTCATCGAGTTCAAGGCCGTCAACAAGTGGTTCGGCTGCCTCCACGTGCTGTGCGACATCGGCCTCGCCGTCCAGGCGGGGGAGGTGGTGGTGGTCTGCGGCCCCTCGGGCTCGGGGAAGTCCACCCTCATCCGCTGCGTGAACGGCCTGGAGCCCATCCAGTCCGGCGAGCTCCACGTGCTCGGCGAGTGCATCTCGCGCGCCGGGGCGGACATGCCCCTCCTCCGCTCGCGCGTGGGGATGGTCTTCCAGTCCTTCAACCTGTTCCCCCACATGACCGTCCTGGAGAACATCATGCTGGGGCCGATCAAGGTGAAGAAGGCGTCCCGCGGCGAGGCGGAGAGCGCCGCCCGCGGCCTGCTCGAGCGCGTGCAGATCCCCGACAAGGCGTCCGCCTACCCCGCGAACCTCTCGGGCGGGCAGCAGCAGCGCGTGGCGATCGCCCGGGCGCTGGCCATGCAGCCGGGCATCATGCTGTTCGACGAGCCCACCTCCGCCCTGGACCCGGAGATGATCAACGAGGTCCTCGACGTGATGACGGACCTCGCGAGGGACGGCATGACCATGATGGTGGTCACGCACGAGATGGGCTTCGCCAAGCGGGTGGCCGACCGGGTCGTCTTCATGGACGGCGGCCAGGTCATCGAGGAAGCGCCGCCCGGGGCCTTTTTCGCCGCCGCGCAATCCGATCGGGCAAGGGAGTTCCTGTCCAAGATCCTCACTCACTGACCACGGATGGAGGAGAGCTATGAAACGCCTTTTGACCGCAGCGCTGGCGCTGGCCCTGGCCGGGTGGGCCGCCCCGGCGCCCGCCGCCGAGAGCACCCTCGCGAAGATCGCCCGCACCGGCACCCTCACCATCGGCACGCGGCGGGGTTCTCCGCCCTTCGGCTACGTCAACCAGAAGAACGAGTGGGTCGGCTTCTCGATCGACCTCGTCGAGCAGGCGATCAAGCCGGCCGTCGAGCGCAAGCTCGGCAAGCCGGTCAAGGTCGAGAAGAAGGAGTCCACCCCCGCGACCCGCATCCCCCTCCTCACCTCGAACGCGGTGGACCTCATCGCCGGGACGATGACCGACACCCGCCCCCGGCGCGAGAGCGTGGACTTCAGCCTCACCTTCTTCGTGACCGGGGCCCAGTTCCTCGTCAAGAAGGGGAGCCCGATCAGGGGCATCGGCGACATCGCCGGCAAGCGGGTTGCCGCCCAGCAGGGCTCGACCAACGCGCGCATCATCCGCGCCCGGGTGCCGGGCGCCCAGCTCCGCGAGTTCCCCGACCAGCCGTCCGCCTTCCAGGCCCTCGCCCAGGGCCAGGTGGACGCCTACACGAACGACGGCATCCAGCTGGCCGGCCTTGTCGCGAAGGCGCCCCGGCCGGGCGACTGGGCGATCGTGGGCGACTTCTACTCCTACGAGCCCTACGGCATGGCGCTGCGCAAGAACGATTCGGACTTCCGCCACCTCGTGAACGTGGGGCTGATGGAGGCGATCGAGTCGGGCAAGTACCTCCAGCTCTACGAGAAGTGGTTTGGCCCCAAGGGCGAGGTGCCCTACCCGCTCACGCCCGAGAACAAGCGGTTCCTCACCATGCAAGTGGTCCCGAAGTAGGCCGGGGGCCGCGCGCCCGTGAGCTACGAGTTCCGCTGGAGCGTGCTCTGGAGCGGCCAGTCGGGCGCCTGGCTGCTCCAGGGCCTCCTCACCACGCTCGCGATATCGGCCCTGGCCTGGGTCCTGGCGGCGGCGCTGGGCATCCTCTCGGGCGCCCTGCGGACGGTGCCCTGGCGGCCGCTGCGGGCCGCCGCGGCCTTCTACGTCGAGTTCTTCCGCAACGTCCCCCTGCTGGTCTGGATGTTCTTCTGGTACTTCGGCGTCCCCCCCCTGCTGCCGGCGGCCTTCCGCGGCTGGCTGTTCGACCACGGGGCCGAGTTCTGGGCGGGGATGTTCGCCCTGGGCGTCTACCACGGCGCGCGGATGAGCGAGGTGATCCGCTCGGGCATCCAGTCCATCCCGCGGACCCAGTTCGAGGCCGCCTACGCCATGGGGCTCACGACGGCCCAGGTATACCGCCTCGTGATCGTGCCGATCGCGCTGCGCCTCATCGTGCCCCCCGCCACCAACGAGTCGCTCAACCTCCTGAAGAACTCCTCCGTGGCGCTCACCATCAGCGTGGCCGAGCTGACCTTCCAGACCCGCCAGATCGAGACCTACACCGCCAAGGCCATCGAGGCCCTGACCGCCGGGACCGTGATCTACCTGGCCCTCTGCCTCCTCATCGCGGGCGTCATGGGCCGTGTCGAGCGGCGCTTCGCCATCCCGGGCCTCATCGTCCGCGGGGGGGCTTGAGCCATGCTCGACTTTGGGGTTGTCCTCAAGAACCTGGGGTTCCTGCTGGTCCAGGGGTTCCTCGGCCTGGGCGCCTTCGGCGGGGGGACCCTCGCCCTCGCGGTCCCCGCCATCGCCCTCGGCTTCCTCCTCGGCATCTTCATCGGCCTGGCGCGGCTCGCGCGCTCCCCCCTCGTCCGCCTCCCCGCGGCGGCCTACGTCGAGCTCTTCCGGGGGGTGCCGCTCGTGATGGTCATCTTCTGGATGTGGTTCGTCATCCCCCAGCTCCTGCGGCTCCCCATCCCCGAGTACGGGGTCGCGCTGACGGCCTTCGTGATCTTCGAGGCGGCCTACTTCGGGGAGATCGTGCGCGCGGGCATCCAGTCGGTGCCGCGCGGGCAGGTCGAGGCGGCGGCCTCGATCGGGCTCACCCGGGCCCAGGCCATGCTCTGGGTGGTGCTCCCCCAGGCCCTGCGCAACATGGTGCCCTCCCTCGTCACCCAGATGATCGTGCTCTTCAAGGACACCTCCCTCGCCTCCATCATCGGCTACGTGGACCTCACCAAGGCCGCCCAGATCGTCAACAACCGCGAGATCCGGCCCTTCGAGCTCTACCTCTTCATCGCCCTGGTCTACTGGGCCTGCGCCTACTCCATGTCGCGCTTCGCGCGCCGGTTCGAGCCCCGCCCCCAGGGGGCTTGAGGCGGGGGGCGGGCGGGGGCATAGTGGGGGAAACCGAAAGCCGGGAGGCCCCGAGATGCCCAGCCGGACCCTGATCCAGGCCGCCGCCGAGGGCGCGGACCTCGTCGAGTGGTACTACGCCCAGGGCTTCACGGACGGCCTGCCCGTCGTGCCCCCCACCCCGGAGAAGGTGGAGGCGGCGGTGGTGGCCCTCGGGGGGGAGGGGGGCCTCGCCGAGTGCCGGGTCCCCCCGCGCTGGGGGAGCCTCACGCGCGAGGTGCTCGCGGTCAACATGGTGATGGCGGGCTGCCTGCCGGAGTACGCCCCCGTGGTGCGGGCGGCCATGCTGGCGCTCTGCGACCCGCGCTTCAACCTGAACGGGGTCCAGGCCACCACCCACGTGGCCTGCCCCCTCCTCGTGGTGAACGGCCCGGTCCGCGGGCGGATCGGGATGAACGCGGGCTGCAACGTCTTCGGCCCGGGCAACCGGGCGAACGCGACGATAGGCCGGGCGGTGCGCCTCGTCCTCCTGAACGTGGGGGGCGGCCGGCCCGGGGACCTCGACAAGAGCACCCTCGGCCACCCGGGGAAGTACACCTATTGCATCGCCGAGAACGAGGAGGCTTCCCCCTGGGCGCCCTACCACGTGGAGCAGGGCTACGCCCCGGAGGACTCCACCGTCTTCGCCATCGCCGCCGAGGCCCCCCACAGCGTCACCAACCACGTGGCGGACGACCCCGAGGGCGTCCTCGACAGCGTCTGCTCGGCCATGAGCACCATCGCCCACAACAACGCCGTGAGCAGCGGCTCCTGCGCCGTCGTGATCGGCCCCGAGCACGCCGCCACCATCGGGGCCAAGGGCTGGACGCGCGCCGACGTGAAGAGCTACCTCTGGGCCCACACCACCAACACCTTCGCCGACATCTCCTTCCACGGCCGTTACGGAAAGATCTATAACCGCAACCTCCCGCGCTGGTACCGGCGGGAGCCCGGGGAGCGCATCCCCATCGTGCCTAGCCCCGACGACATCCACCTCTTCGTGGCGGGCGGGGAGGCGGGGCGCTTCTCGGCCTTCATCCCCGGCTGGGGGCACATGACGGGCCCGGTCCTCCGGGCGCTCGACGGTAGGCCCCCCGCGGGCGGCCCCGTCTGCGTGGACGGGACCTGCCGGCTGTAGGGGCGAACCTCGTGTTCGCCCGATGGATTTCCGCAGGGAGCGATCACAAGGATCGCCCCTACCGATGAATGTTCAGGAGGTTGACGATGACACCCGCGATCTTGGGCACCGGCCAGGCCGTCTACGACCCCCGCGGCGCCGTCGGGGCCGAGCCCCGGCCCGTCTCGCCCCGGGTGAAGTCCCTCGCGGGGCTGCGCCTGGGGGTGCTGGACAACACCAAGTGGAACGGGCGGAGGCTCCTGGAGAAGACGGTGGCGCTCCTCCAGCAGGAGGCCCCCTTCGCCGAGGTGCGCTACTACAAGAAGGAGAGCTTCTCGCGGAACGCCGATCCCGCGCTCATCGGGCGGATCGCCCGGGAGTGCGAGGCCGCCGTCACCGCGATCGGGGACTGAGGCTCCTGCACGTCGTGCTGTATGCACGACGCGGTCGCGCTGGAGGGGGCGGGCGTGCCCGCGGCCGTCATCGTGACGGAGCCGTTCCTCCACGAGGCCAAGATGCAGCGGGCCGCCCTCGGGATGGAGGGGGTGGAGCCCGCCGTCATCGCCCATCCCCTGAGCACCCTCTCGGACGCCCAGATCGGAGAGCGCGCCCGCCAGGCCGCGCCCCAGGTCAAGCGGGCGCTGCTGGGGGGATGAACTTGACGTATTCCCCTGTAGGGGCGCACGGCCGTGCGCCCCTACGAAACGATTGGGTAATGTCAGGGAGAACCCCATGACCAACGACGATCTTCATTACGCCCCCGTCCACGAGCTCGCCCGCCGCATCGCGAAGAAGGAGATCACCCCCCTCGACGTGGTGGAGGCGAACCTCCGGCGCATCGGGGAGGTGAACGAGAAGGTGCTGGGCTTCATCCTGGTGAGGGCGGACCAGGCGCGCGCCGAGGCCCGGAAGGCGGGAGAGGAGATCGCGGCGGGGCGCGCGAAGGGCCCCCTGCACGGCATCCCCTTCGGGCTCAAGGACATCATCGACACCGCGGGGGTGCGCACCACCTGCGGCTCCAGCTTCTTCAAGGACCGGGTGCCGGAGGCGGACGCCTTCGCCGTGGCCGGGCTCAAGCGGGCGGGGGCCGTCCTCCTCGGGAAGTGCCACACCCAGGAGTTCGCCTCGGGGCCCCTCAGCCACAACCCCCACCTCGGCACCGCGCGGAACCCCTGGGACCTCTCCCGCATCACCGGGGGGTCGAGCACCGGCTCGGCCGCCTCGGTCTCGACGGGCATGGCGCCCGCCGCCCTGGGGACGGACACCGGGAGCTCCATCCGGGGGCCCGCCTGCCACTGCGGCATCGTGGGCCTGAAGCCCACCCACGGCCGGGTGAGCCTCTCGGGGGTGTGCCCCAACACCCTGAGCTACGACCACGTGGGCCCCATGACGCGGACGGTGCGGGACGCCGCCCTGGTGCTCCAGGCCATCGCGGGCTACGACCCCCGCGACCCCTACAGCCGGGACGTGCCCGTGCCGGACTTCTCCGCCGGGCTGGAGGAGGGGGCGAGGGGCCTGCGCCTCGCCCTCTGCCCGGACCTCTGCGAGAACGCCGAGGTGGACGCCGAGATCCAGCTCGCCTTCGGCCGGGCGGTGGGGGTGCTGCGGGAGCTGGGGGCCAAGGTGGAGACGCTCCCCTTCCCTGACGCCCAGCGCATCCGGGCGGTGGGCGAGGCGATCATGTCCCACGAGTTCCTGGAGTTCCACCGCCCGCTCTACGAGAAGGACCCGGCGGGCTACGGGGACTTCACCCGCAAGCGCATCGAGGACCGCCTGGGCACCGGGAACCCGGACGCCTACATCCGCGCCCAGCGCCAGCGGGTGCTCCTGCGCCGGGAGGTGCGGGGGCTCTTCCAGAAGGCCGACCTCATCCTCACCCCCACGCTCCCCTGCACCGCCCCCTTCATCGAGACGATCAAGAGCACGATCAACGGGAAGGAGATCGCCTACTCCCTCGCCGTCACCCAGCCCTTCCTCACCCACCAGAACATGACGGGCTTCCCGGCCCTGGCCGTCCCCATGGGCTTCTCGGGCGAGGGCATCCCCATGTCCATCCAGTTCATCGGCCCCCCCTGGGAGGAGGCGCGGGTGCTGCGCGCGGGCCACGCCTTCGAGCAGGCCACCCCCGAGCTGAGGAGCCGGAGGCCGCCGGTGTGAGTTCAGGGGCCGCGCCGCTCAGGGGATCGTCCTGTAGACGTTCCCGGATGCGTTGTAGAAGTTCGGCTGGCCTTCGAAGCCCGCCATGCCCTCATCCCGATTTGCACTCTTTCCTCTGGTTTTGCCTTTGTATCTGTCTCTCTTGGCGAGGTTTCTTTCTGTTGTGCCGCCAGGAGTGTTGCCCGCCAAAAAAGAGGGGGCCCCCAAGGCCCCCCCTCGGCACCCGAGTCTCTTCCGTCCGTACGGGTTTTACAGGTTTCTCCTACCAAACGTAGTTGAGGTCATAGTAGATGGCCCAGGCGTCGTCGTTCGCCTTGCCGCCCTGGGTCACGCCGTAGTCGCCGGCCGCCAGGTAGGAGCCGACCATGTTCAGGTAGAGCTCCTTGTAGATCTTCCAGCGGAAGCCGGCCTCGACCACCGTGCCGAAGTTCTTGGCGTTGTCGTAGCTGATGGCGCCGACGTCCGGGGCCTTCTGGGCCGAGCGGACGAAGGAGACCGCGCCCTCAAGCTCGACGGCCGGCGTCAGCTGATACCTGACGAGGATCTCGGGCATGATCAGGCCGTTCGGGCGGGTGTTCTGGCCCGCTCCGATGCCCTGCGAAACCGAAGTGGTGTTGGTGCCCGAGGCGTTGCCAGTCGTGATGGTGGACCAGCGCCGCCCCGTCAGAATGTTCGGGCCCTCGATCCAGCCGGAGGCGCCGCCCCGGGGGAACATGAACCGGTTCAGCGTGCGGTCCGGCTGCTGGGCCTGGTTGCCTGTGGCCGTGACGCCGTCGTCGTCGCCCGTGAGCCAGGTGAAATAGAAGCCGATTTTGAGCTTCTCGAAGGTGAGCCAGCTGCGCACCATCAGGGCCCAGGCCTCGACGTCCACGTCGCGGTCGCCCAGGTTCCGGCGGGTCCGGGTGGGCTGGGCGGCGTCGCCCGTCTCGAAGATGCCCTGGACCGCGAGGTCCAGGATGCCCACCTTGGCCTGGCCGTGCAGGGCGAACATGTAGACCGCGTAGCCGGTGGTCCCCGCCGCGTTCTCGGTGTTGCGGCGGTCCAGCGCGGCCCAGGGGGTGATGGCGATCTGGGGCGCGGCCTGCCATTTGAGAGCGACGTAGTACTCGTCCCCGTCGCTGGCGCCCACCCGGGAGGCGCCCGCCGTCGCGCCCGTGGTGTTGTCCACGTACTTGACGGTGAAGGCGCTCAGATCGACGGGGCCGAAGAGCTTGCCGTAGAGGCCGATGCCGTGCTGGCGGTTGGCCCCGACGCTGTCGAAGATCTCCTTGGTCGGGTCGGTCCAGTCGTCCTTCCCGTACTTCATCCGCAGCGTGGTGCCCGGGATGAGGAAGTCGACCCACCACCGGTTGATGCCGACCGTGGGACGGCCCTGATCACGGCCCCACACGTAGTTGCCGCCGTCCTGGTAGTCGAGCTCGTAGACGGAGACTATCTTCCCGCCCTCGGAAGTGGCGGTGAAGCGCGGGCGTATCTGGGAGTCGTAGTACTGCTGGCCGTCGTGGGTGTTCTTGTTGCGGTCCAGGTCGTCCGCCGTGATGCCCCGGACGCGGAACCAGCCCGTGTACTTGAAGTCGGCGGCGGAGGCAGGAATCGCCAGGCTCGCCGCCATCAGGCCCGCTGCAAGGGTCAGAAGGTATTTCCGCATGTCTTTCCCTCCATCTCAACAAAAGAAACACAGCCGATGTGGTGCCGTCTTTTTTCGCCGGTTGAACGCTTGCGGTTCATCCGAAAAATGCAGGTAGCTCCCTCCCGTCCATCCTCGCAGTCCGCGCTTTCTTTTCTGGCCTGTTTCCGTTTTGCGTGATGGCATCCGCCGAGGTTCCTTGGGGAACATGGGAACGTCTAACAGGTGCAGAGGGAGGGCCGGCCGAGCGGAGGAGAACACGAACATGAACACGGACATGTGGCGGAACCGGACGTGGGTGGCCATCGCCCTTTTCGTCATTGCCGCCGTGGGTGCATTTCTGCTGGACCTGACGTGCGTTGCCGTCACTCTTTTTGTCATTGCCTTCGGGGGCGGATTTCTGCTGATTGGGTGGAGCCGGGTGGTGCGCAACCCGGAACGGCGGAATCCCTGGATCTTCTTCGACGGAGGCGGCAACTGAGCTGCTTCGTGGGGGGCCCCGCGCCATGGCCAGGGGCACTCAATGCTCCCGGCGGTGATCAGGCTCATCAGCCTCTCTCCTCATCAGCCCAAGCCGATAAAAGACCATTTGCTCCACAATGCTATAGACGCAGCGAGTTCCCTCATTCGCCCACCCAAACGCGTGGATCGTGCCGTGGCCGGGAAAGACCCGCCCTGGCGCGCGAATCGCCTGGCTTTCCAAAACGGGAGAGGAAGCCGGGAAAGGCAAAATGGGCCATTTGGCCTCGGAAGGCCATATGATGCGGCATCTTGCGTCATCTTTATTTTCGTCGGCGTCCGGCAATCGGAGGCCCTTGCGGATCGCCCGGGCGCAGGAGTTCGGCGTGAAAGGCGAAGCGAGTGCAGGTGGCCTTCGCGGGGCGCACGGGAGGCGGAATCAGGCGGCCTCCTTCTGGCGCGACATGATGTGGTGGAGCACCCGGTAGGCGAAGTGCCCGCCCGGCGAGGTGCAGTTCAACAGGATTGCCCCCGTCATGCGCTCGACCTCGCGGCGCAGGGCAGGGTCGTTCGCCACGATGCCGGAGATGAGAAGGTTCTCGTCCCCGACCCCCATATGTCTCCGGATCCAGTCCACGATGTGGGTGGAGCCCAGGGTGTCGCAGGCGCAGATGACGAGGCCGCGGTGCCTCAGCCAGTTCAGCAGCCAGGGGTCGGTGGCGGCGGCGATGCTGCCGTCCGCGCAGGGCGAGTCG
>MGDP01000071.1 GCA_001790955.1 Candidatus Tectomicrobia bacterium RIFCSPLOWO2_12_FULL_69_37 | reverse complement strand
AAGGGGGGGGTCAATCGGGAAAAAAGGGGGGCGCTTTCGCGCCCCCCGTGCGTGGAATGCGGGCTGGCTGAGGCCGGTGCCTATTTCACGGCGATGTCCCAGGGGTCGAGCCCCTCGTCGTGGCGCGCGATGAAGTTCACCCGCTTGTTGACGCCGAAGACATCGTGGACCTTGGTGACGGGCTTATGGGTGGCGTTGTCCCGCATCCACTGCGAAACCTTCTCGAACGCGGCCTGCTGCTCCTCGACGTCGGCGGTCGCGATCGCCTTGTCCACCATGGCGTCGTATTCCTTGAAGCAATGGGGGCTCCAGGCGCCCTTGCAGGCGCCCATCCCGCGCAGGGAGACGGAGGTGTCGCCCGCCCCGTTGCCGAAGCCCTGGTAGTAGAAGCCGGGGTCCTTGCGCTTGCCGGTCTGGAAGGCGGTGAAGGTCTGGCGGTAGAGGGGGAAGTTGACGGGGTTGCAGGGAGCGTCGATCCCGATCTTCTTCACCATGCCGGTGATGGCCTCGCAGGTCTCCTTGTCGGAGGGGTAGCGGCCGACGGTGGTGAAGAGGTGGGCCTTGAAGCCCTTCTCGAAGCCCGCCTCCTTCATGAGCTGCTTGGCCTTGCCCAGGTCGTAGGGATACCAGGAGGTCATCTTCTTGCTGTAGCCGGAATAGACCCAGGGGTGGAGCATCTGGAAGTAAGGCTCGGCGAAGCCGCCCAGGAAGGTCTTGCGGATGGACTCGGCGTCGACGGCGTAGTTCACCGCCTGGCGCACCTTGACGTCGGCGAAGGGCCCGCCGTGGGCGGTGAAGAAGCCCACGTAGAGGATGCGGACGGCGGGAACGTTGACCACGTCAAGCTTCGGGTCGGCCTTGATCTGGGGCACGAAGTGGGCGGGGATGGCGGTGATGATGTCCACCTCCCCGGCCTGAAGCGACTTCACGCGGGTGGCGTGCTCCTGGATGCGGCGCAGGACGAGGGTCTGGGGCCGGTTGGGGTAGGCCTTGTTGTTCCACCAGAGGGGGTTCGCCTCGAACACCATCTTCTGGCCCTTGGTCCACGACTTGAGGACATAGGGGCCCGAGCCGTGGGTGCTGCGCGAGATGGCGGGCAGGTCCATCTCCTTGGTCTTGGGGTTCATGACATGCCCCCACCGGCGCAGCAGGTTCGGGAGGCCGTTCATCGGCACCGTGGTGTGGACGATAAAGGTGCGATCATCGACGACCTCGATTTCCTTAATGTCCTTGAAATAGGGGATCAGCCGGCTCTTGATCTTGGGGTCGGCGATGCGGCCGAGCGAGTACTTCACCGCCGCCGAGTTGACCGGGGTGCCGTCATTGAACTTGGCCCCGGCGCGCAGGGTGAACTTGAAGGCCTGCGCGCTGAGGCGCTCCATCTTCTCGGCGAGCCAAGGTTGGAGCTTCCCCGTCCCCGGCTCGGCGTAGAGGAGGTTGTCGTAGCCCCAGGGCCAGATCATGGTCCCGATGAACTCGGACTGGATATGGGGGTCCATCGAGAGCGGCTCGCCCGAGAGGGCGACAGTGACCGTGCCCTTGAAGGCTTCGGCGCGGGGGGCCGCGAGGCCCACCAGCGCCACGGCGAAGAGAATGATGAGCCATTTGCGCATGGGAAATCCCCTCCCTTTTTCTCCGGGGAGTGCCCCCGGCTTTCGTGGAGTTCCGCAGGGGGACGGTCCCCTCTGGTCCTTCCAGGTGTTCCCGGCATCTTGCCGATCGGGGGGAACTCACACATGAATATTAAGAGTGATACCCCCGAAACTCTTAAAATCTACCACGGAGCTCCCCGCCGCGAAAGGGGACGAGGGCGGTTGCGGGCTCCTGCCGGGCGGTGGAATATCCCCCGGTTCACTGCGAAATGGGCGAAAGTTGTTCCACAAGGAGGGACGGATGGATTCGAGCGGCGGTATTTCGCCTTGGTTTCGGTATTTTCCTGAGCATTATCTCTGGTCCCAGTTGATGTGTGAGGTGTTGAGCCTCGAGCCCATGGGTGGCGCAGCCCTATGGGAGGTGGACCAGGTCGGCCAGCGGCTGAAGGGGAAGGTGGGCGACGGAGCCGCCTGGCGCCTCGAATGGGAGAATATGGCCGAGCGCGTGGAGGCGCAGGCGACCCGCGAAGATGACTTGGGCCACGCCCTCACCGCCGCGGGCCATTGGGTGCGCTCTGCGTTCTACCTCTATGCCGCCGAGCGCTTCATCCGGCCGGACGACCCGGCGAAGGCGGCCTCCTACCGGAAGGTGGTGGAAAACTTCCAGCGGGGGATGCGGGTGCGCCTGCCCGGCTTTGAGCGGGTGGAGGTCCCCTACGAGGATGGCCCCCTGCCCGCCTACTGGATTCCCCCGCTCGATACTCCCTCTCCGGCGCCGGCCGTGGTGTTCTTCGACGGCCTCGACGTCTCGAAGGAGTTCACGGCGCTGTGGGGGGCGCTCGCGCTCCGGGAGCGGGGGGTCGGCTGCCTGTGCGTGGACGGCCCCGGCCAGGGCGAGGCGCTGCGGCTCAGGAAGATCCCCAGCCGGCCGGACTATGAAGTGCCCGGCGCCGCCGCCTATGACTGCATCGCCGCCCGCAAGGACGTGGACCCCGGGCGCGTGGGCGTCATGGCGCTGAGCATGGGCGGCTACTACGCCCCGCGCATCGCCGCCTTCGAGCACCGCTACGCCGCCTGCCTGGCCTGGGGCGCCCACTTCGACTACCACGAGGTGTGGGCCCACCGGCGCAAGGTGCTCGAAGCCGGGGGCTCGGTGGCCTCCTCGGCCATCTGGCAACTCCCCTTCGTCATGGGCAGGCCCGACATGGACAGCGCCATGGAGAAGTGCCGGGCCTACACCCTGGCGGGCGTGGCGGAGAAGATACGGATGCCCATCCTGATCCTGCACGGCGAGCTGGACGCCATCGTGCCCGTGCGGATGGCCCACCGCCTCTACGAGGCCTGCGGCTCCAAGGACAAGGAGCTCAAGGTCTTCCGCCCCGGGGACGGGGGAAGCCAGCACTGCATCGTGGACAACCTCCAGCTGGTGAGCGGCTACATCGCCGACTGGTGGCGGGACCGCTTCTACCCGCGGGGGCGCTAGGCCTGCCCCGGGCGGGGAAGGGGGGTACGGGGGTCTCCGAGGAAGCGAAAGCAGGGGCGAAAGTCTAGCCCGCAACGGCTGAAATCCCCGCAAGAGCGTCTTGACGCTGAGGGGGAAGGCAGGGATGATGTATCCCCTCCCTGGCTCGGCGAGGGTACTTGGCGGCAAGCTCCGGGTGTGTGGCCCCGTGGAGCTTCGTGAGGTGACGGCATGCGAGCCTATATCATCCGGCGCCTGTTGCAGAGCCTGATCGTCCTCAAGGCGGTCCTCCTGATCGTCTTCTTCATGCTCCAGATCACGGGGGACCCCGCCGCCGTCCTGATGCCCTTGGACTCCACCCAGGAGGACCTCGCCAACTTCCGGAAAGACATGGGCTTCGACCAGCCGCTGCACGTCCAGTACTACCACTTCCTCTTCGGCCGCGAGCGGAACAAGGGTGTGCTGCGGGGGGACTTCGGCTTCTCCTTCCGGCACGAGGTCCCGGCCATGAAGCTGGTGCTGGAGCATTTCCCCGCCACGGTGGAGCTGGCCGTCGTCTCCGTCGTCATCGCCCTCATCATCGCGATCCCCGCGGGCATCCTCTCGGCCACCTTCCGGAACTCCTGGATCGACCACACGGCTTCCGTGGGCTCGATGTTCGGCCAGTCCATGCCGAACTTCTGGCTGGGCCTCATGCTCATCATCGTCTTCGCGGTGAAGCTGCGCTGGCTGCCCACCTCGGGCTACGAGGGGCCCCAGTACATCATCCTCCCGGCGCTGACGGCGGGCCTCTACGCCACGGCGCGGATCATGCGGGTGATGCGCTCCCAGATGCTCGAGGTCCTGGGCCTGGACTACGTGCGCACGGCCCGCTCGAAGGGCCTCAACGAGACCCTGATCGTCGTGCGCCACGCGCTCAAGAACGCCTCCATCCCCGTCGTCACCATCGTGGGGATCGAGCTGGGCATCCTCCTGGGCGGCACCGTGGTGACCGAGGCCGTCTTCGCCTGGCCGGGGGTGGGCTTCTTGACGGTGGACGCCATCAACAACCAGGACTACCCGGTGGTGCAGGCGGCGGTGGCGCTGCTCGCCTTCATGTTCGTGGGCGTGAACCTGGCGGTGGACCTGCTGTACGCCTGGCTGGACCCCCGCATCTCCTACAAGTAGAGGGACCGGCATATGGTGACCGAAAAAGCGGCGGCGGTGGCCGTCGGCGGGACGACGTACCACGATGTCGACGAGATGCCGCAGGGCCCCTCGGACCTCACGCTCGCCCTCCGGGAGCTCATGCGCCGCCCGCCCGCCCTCTTCGGGCTGTTCTGCTGCGCGGTGGTGCTGATCTGGGCCCTCCTCCCGGGCTTGTTCTCCCCTCTCGACCCCCTGGCGCAGAACCTCGACCGCTACCTCAAGGCCCCCGGGTACGTGGACGTCCAGGGGCGGACCTACTGGCTCGGCACCGACCAGCAGGGCCGGGACATCCTCAGCCGCATCATCTACGGCTCGCGCATCTCCCTCATCGTGGGCATCGCGACGGTCATCGTGAGCGGGATCGTCGGGGTCTTCCTCGGCATCGTGGCGGGCTATTACGGGGGATGGGTCGACACCGTCATCAGCCGCATCATCGATACCATGCTGGCCGTGCCCTTCATCCTGCTGGCGATGGGCCTGGTCGCCATCCTGGGCGCGAGCCTGCAGAACATCATCGTGGCCATCACCATCCGGACGTGGATCATCTACGCCCGCGTGGTGCGGGGGGAGGTGTTCTCCCTCCGGGAGCAGGAGTTCGTCGCCGGCGCCCGGGCGGCGGGCTGCGGGGCGATGCGCATCCTGCTCGTCTACCTCCTGCCCAACGTGATGTCCTCCACCATCGTGGTGGCCACCCTGAACCTGGGCCGGATGATCATCATCGAGGCCTCCCTCTCCTTCCTGGGCGTGGGCGTCCCGCCCCCGACCCCGACCTGGGGCGGGATGCTGGCCGAGGGGCGGGCCTTCCTCGACACGGCCTGGTGGATCGCCTTCTTCCCGGGCGTGGTGCTCATGCTCACCGTGCTGGGCATGAACCTCCTGGGCGACTGGCTCCGCGACATCCTCGACCCGAGGATGAAGAGGCTCGGCGACTAAGCGGCCTACCCTCGAAAGAAGTAACCGCGCCCTGCCTCCCGCCGAGGCAGGGCGCGGCTGTTTTTGGCGCTAGCGGCCGCGGCTAGGCCCGCAGCTTCTTCCGCAGCCAGTCGTGGATGTAGTGGGCGCCGAGGGTGACGTTGTCCATCTGGCAGTGCTGGGCGCCGCCCTCCCCGCCGGTGAAGACCTTGAGGGTCTTGTCTTTCGAGCCCACGGCGCGGAAGCACTTGCGCGCCACGTCCATGCCGATCTGCTGGTCGTCCTCCCCGTGGACGAGGAGGAAGGGGCAGCGGATCCTCTGCGCCACGCCCTCCAGCCGGAAGCCCTCGAGCTTCTTCAGGGCCTGGTCCATGGTCTTCACGTTGAAGATCCAGGAGAGGTGGTGGCCCGGCACCGAGAGCGCCGTCTCGTAGGAGGCGGCGATGCGCTTGCGCCAGACCTCGTGGTAGTCCCACTGCGCACCCCAGGCCACGCAGGCCTTGAAGCGCTTTTCCATGGCGGCGTTGCGGGGGGCGTAGTAGCCGCCCAGGCTGATGGCCATGACGCCCACGCGCTTGGCGTCCACGTCCTTCCGCTTCTCCAGGTAGTCGATGGCGGCCGAGCCCGCCGCCTCGTGGTCGTGCCGGAGGTAGAGGCCGCGGAAGCGGATGGCCTCTCCGTTCCCCGGCGCGTCCACGAGGAGGACGCTCACCCCCCGGCGGGCCAGGTCCTCGGTGCCGAGCATGTACTGGATCTCCTTCGTGATGTCGAAGCCGTCGAAGAAGACCACGACCGGCGGCTGCTTCTGCGCGGTGTTCCGGGCGTGGACGAGGAGGGCGGGGAGCCTCTTCCCCTTCCCGAAGGGCACCTCCACCCTCTCGATTCGGGGCCCGTCCGTCAGGCGGGCGAAGCGGCCGAAGCAGTCGAGGGCCTTCCGGTAGGCGCCGAGGGCCTTCCGGTCCTTCGGGGTGCGGAAGCGCTCCCCCACCTGGTAGTACATGCAGGCGCGCTTGTGGAAGGCGGCGGCGGTCAGGCGGTCGCCCGCCTTCTCGGCCGCGAGGCCGAGGCCCCGCACGCGCTCCGCCATGCGCACCCACTCGGCGAACCAGGCCTCGTCGTCCCCCTCCTTGCCCTGGAGGCGGCGGCCGATCCGGTCGAGCTCCCCCATCACCGCCGCGCCCCAGTAGGAAGCGGAGAGGCAGATCATCATCCCCGCCGACCAGCGGTAGTCGTCCGGAAAATACGCGAACCAGGTCGCCTTCCCCACAGCCTTGGCCATCCGTTTCTCTCCTTCTCTCCGGTCCTTGAAAGCGCATTCCGCTCAGGGATTAGGCCCGCAGCTTCTCTTTCAGCCAGTCGGATATGAGATGGGCGCCCAGGGGGATGTTGTCGATCTGGCAGTGCTGGGCGCCGCCCTCCTTGCCGGTGAACACCCGGAGGGTCTTGTCCTTCGAGCCAACGGCCTTGAAGAGCGTCTGGGCGACCTTCAGGGGCACCTGCTGGTCGTCCTCCCCATGGACCAAGAGGAAAGGGCAGCGCATCTTCTGTACCACCCCGTCCAGGCGGAAGGGTTCGAGCTTCCGGAGCGCCTCCTGCATCGTCTTCGCGTTCATGCTCCAGGAGAGGTGGTGGCCCGGCACCGAGAGGGGCACCTTATAAGCGGCTTCGATGCGCTTCTTCCAAGTGGCGTGGTAGTCCCAGATGGCGCCCCAGGCCACGCAGGCCTTGAAGCGCTTCTCCATGCTGGCGTTGCGGGGGGCGAAGTAGCCGCCCAGGCTGATGGCCATGACGGCCACGCGCTTGGCGTCCACGTCCTTGCGCGTCTCGAGGTAATCGATGGCCGCCGAGCCGGCCGCCTCGTGATCGTGCCGCATGAAGAGGTTGCGGAAGCGGATGGCCTCGCCGTTCCCCGGCGCGTCCACGAGAAGGACGCTCATGCCCCGTCGGGCGAATTCCTCTGCCCCCTCCATGTACTGGATCTCCTTCGAGATGTCGAAGCCGTCGAAGACCACCACCACCGGCGGCCGCTTTTGCTTCGTGTTCTCGGCGTGGACGAGGAGGGCGGGGAGCCTCTTCCCCTTCTCGAAGGGGATTTCGACAGCCTCGATCCTGGGCCGGTCGGTCAGCCGGGCGAAGCGGCGGAAGCAGCCGATGGATTTCTTGTAGCTGCCGAGGGCCTTTTCGTCCTTCGGGGTGGGGAAGCGCTCCCCTATCTGGTAGTACATGCAAGCGCGCTTGTGGAAGGCCGAGGCGGTCAGGCGGTTGCCGGCCTTCTCGGCCTCCATGCCGAGGCCCCGCACATGGTCCCCCATGCGCACCCACTCGGCGAACCAGGCGCCGTCGTCCCCTTCCTTGCCCTTGAGGCGGCGGCCGATCCGGTCGAGCTCCCCCATCACCGCCGCGCCCCAGTAAGAGGTGGAACAGCAGATGCTCATGGCGGCCGACCAGCGGTAGTCGTCCGGGAAATACGCGAACCAGGGGGCCTTCCCCACGGCCTTGGCCATCCGTTGATCTCCTTGTGGATATGCCTGAATTGCTCATCGCGGTCTCCTGACGTTGTCAGGTTTCGCGCCTTGCTCCCTATCCCTTTGGGAGAGGGCCGGGGTCTTCGCCCCTCGGAGGGGCTTCGGCCCCCGAAGGGGGGTGAGGGAAGATTTGGCGGCGCGGC
>MGDP01000070.1 GCA_001790955.1 Candidatus Tectomicrobia bacterium RIFCSPLOWO2_12_FULL_69_37 | reverse complement strand
CCACGCCGATGTCGGCCTCGCGCGCCTCGCCCGGGCCGTTCACCTCGCAGCCCATGACGGCCACGGTGATGGGGGCGGTGATGTGGGCGAGCTCCTTCTCGACCTCCAGGGTGAGCTTGTCCACGTCGATCTGCACCCGGCCGCACGAGGGGCAGGCCACCACGTTCACCCCGCGCTGGCGGAGGCGGAGGCTCTTGAGGATCTCGTAGGCGACGCGCACCTCCTCCACCGGGTCCGCGGCGAGGGAGACGCGGATGGTGTCCCCGATGCCCTCGGAGAGGAGGATGCCGAGCCCCACCGAGGACTTCACGCTCCCCGTCTGGAGGCTCCCGCTCTCGGTGATGCCCAGGTGGAGGGGGTACTCCACCCGCTTCGCCATGAGGCGGTAGGCCTGGACGGTGCGCGGGACGTCCGAGGCCTTGAGGGAGATCTTGGTGTCGTGGAAGCCGCGCTTCTCGAGCATGGCGACGTGGCGCAGGCCGCTCTCCACCATGGCCTGCGCGGTCGCCCCGCCGTAGCGGTCGAGCAGGTGCTTCTCCAAGGAGCCCGCGTTCACCCCGACCCGGATGGGGAGGCCCCGGTCCTTGGCGGCGGCCACGACCTCGCTCACCCGCTCCTCCCCGTTGATGTTCCCCGGGTTGATGCGCAGGCAGTCCACCCCGGCCTCGGCCGCCATGAGGGCGAGGCGGTAGTCGAAGTGGATGTCGGCGACGAGGGGGGCGTCCGTCCGCTTGCGGATCTCCAGGAGCCCCCGGGCCGAGCGCTCGTCGGGGACGGCCAGGCGGACGATCTCGCACCCCGCCTCCCGGAGGCGCCCGATCTGGGCGAGGGTGGCCTCGACGTCCCAGGTGTAGGTGTTGCACATGGACTGGACGGCGACGGGCGCCCCGCCGCCGACCTGCACCCCCCGCACGCGGACCGGGCGGCTGCGCCGCCGCTTGAGGGGGAAGAGATGGGGGTCGGCGCAGGGGGGCGCCTCCTCCGCCGGGGGGCTCCATAGGGGCAGGCTCCCCCCTCCCGCCGCCGGGGCGGCGGGTGAAGAATTCTTCACATAGAGCGACTGATCCGTGAAGGGCTGGAACATGCCCCGGCCCTCCCCCTCTAGCGCTCCCCGGCGGGGGCGGGCTTCTGCTGCCGGGGAGGCGGCTTCATCTCCTGCTGGCCCGCCGGCTCGCCGTCGCGCCGCAGCAGGTAATATACGCTGTCCTTGTAGGTCGCGAAAATCATCAGGGCGATGAGGAGCACCGTCCCCACCTGCATGGCCGTCTCCCGCACCCGGAGGCTCAGGGGCCTGCCCCGCAGGGCCTCGATGAGGAGGAAGAGGATGTGCCCGCCGTCCAGGATGGGGATGGGGAGCAGGTTCAGGATGGCCAGGTTCACGCTCAGGAGGATGGTGAACATGATGAGGTAGCGCAGGCCGCGCTGGGCCTGCTCGGCGGCCACCACGGAGATCCGGATGGGGCCCCCGATGTCGGCCGGGATGATGCGGGCGATCATGGCGTAGAGGGAGACCACGGTGAGGTGCGCGATGCGGTAGTTCTGGAGGACGCTCTGGCCCATCGCGTCCACGGGGCCGTGGCGCTCGGTCACGATGCCCGCGCCGATGCTGATGCCGATGCGGCCGTAGCCCAGCTCCTTCCCGTCCTCTCCCTTGGAGGTGGGGGTGATGGGGAGCATGAGCCGCCGCCCGGAGCGCTCGACCTGGAGGGCGAGGCGCTGGCCCGCCTTCCCGCGGACGATCTCGACGAGGTCGCCCCACTTGCGGACCGGGGTCCCGTCGATGGCCGCGATGTGGTCGCCCGCCCGCAGGCCGGCCGCCGCGGCGGGGGAGTTCGGGAGCACCCCGCCCACCCAGGTGCCGGGAATGGGGATCCCCATCATGTGGAGGAGCCAGCTCAGCACGAGGGCCGCGAGGATGTTGGCCGCGGGCCCCGCCGCGATGACGAGGAGGCGGTGGCTCACGGGCCGGAGGTGGAAGGACTTCCCGGGTTCCTTGGGGGGCTCGGCGCCCGCCTCGGGGTCCTCGCCCACGAGCTTCACGTAGCCGCCCAGGGGGACGAGGGAGACGCGGTACTCGGTCTCTCCGCGCTGGAAGGCCCAGAGCTTGCGGCCGAAGCCCAGGGAGAAGGTGGTCACCCCGATGCCCAGCTTCTTGGCGGCGAGATGGTGCCCCAGCTCGTGGACGAAGATGAGGGCCCCGAGGACCGCGACCGCCCAGAAGACGGTCTGGCCGAAGCTCAGGAGCCAGTCCCACACCGGCAACGTCATCAGGAAAGACACATTCACCTCTCAGCGGCCTTGGGAACCCGCGCCCGGCAGGCGGAGGACCTCCACGCCATCCGGCACCTGGAACTGGAAGAGGGAGGCGGGAAGCTCCCCCCCCTCCCGGATCTGCATGAAGCGCATCCGGCTCAGGTTCCCCAGCGGGTCGGCGTACTCCAGCCCGGTGATCTGGAAGCTCTGGGGGTCCACCTCGAGCCACATCCGCGCGAACCCGGCCCCCGCCCCCCGGGGCCTCAGCGAGAGCCGGTGGGGCTGGCCGGCCTTCCACACCGCGTCCGGGCGCGGGAGGAGGCCGTACTCCTCCACCTTAAGCTCAAAGCTCTTTCTCAGGTCGCCCTTCCCCGCCAGGAAGAGGAACGGGGTCGAGGGCCCCCCCGCCATCCCCCCCGCGATGACCTGGTTCAGCCGGGGCGTGTAGACCCAGAGCCGGCTCCCGTCCGCCACGATGAGCTGCTTCTCGGGCTCGGTGTACTCCACCCGGATGCGGCCCGGCTTGTGGAGCCGGATGACCCCCTTCGAGCGGGTGGTCTGGCCCAGGGAGCGGAGCTCGTTCTCCTGCTCGAAGTCCGCCGCCAGGGTGCCCGTCGCCTCGTACTTGCGCTGGAGCGAGGCGATGAGCGCCTCCGCCCGGGACGGCTCCGCGCCGCGGGCGGCCGGGGTGACGAGCAGAAAGACGGCCGGGAAAAGAAGGGCTGCGGTCCAAACCCGCGGAATGAGGAGTCCTCCCGGAGGAAGGCCAGGCGGCCGGCGGCCGCTCTGGGCCTGGTCCGATTCTAGGGAGCCCCCCCCGGGCTGTCAAGAAAATGCCCGGACGAGGGCGCCCGGCGAGCGGCTCAACGGCCTTCCCCGCCGCCCGGGAGGCCCGCGAGCGGGGGGGAGATGAAGCCCTGCCCTTCCCCCCCCGTCCCCTCGATGAGGACCTTCCGCCCCTCCAGGCGCACCCGGCCCTCGGCGATGAGCCGGACGGCCAGGGGGTAGATGCGGTGCTCGTAGCGCAGGATGCGCCCGGAGAGCGCCTCCTCGTCGTCCCCGGGCAGCACCGGCACGGCGGCCTGGAGGACGACGGGGCCGGTGTCCACCCCCTCGTCGATGAAGTGGACGGTGCAGCCCGCCACCCGCACCCCGGCGCGCACCGCCTTCCGCTGGGCGTGGAGGCCGGGGAAGCTCGGCAGCAGCGAGGGGTGGATGTTCAGGATCCTCCCCGCGAAGCGGCGCACGAACTCGGGCGGGAGGATGCGCATGAAGCCCGCGCAGCAGACGAGCCCCGCCCCCGCCCCCTCGATCCGGCCCCCGATGCGCTCGAAGAGGCCGCCGGGGGCCGGGTCGATCCACTCCGCCTCGGCCCCCGCCTCCCGGGCGCGCCGGAGGGCGGGGGCGTCCGCCCTGTCGCTGAGGACGAGGGCGACCTCCGCCGGGTAGTCCGGGTCCTGCCCCGCGTCGAGCAGGGCCTGGAGGTTGGTCCCCCGCCCCGAGGCGAGGACGGCCAGCCGCAGCCGCCGGGGGCTCATCCGCTCACCCCCTCGATCCACACCTCGGGCTCCCCGGGGGCCCGGCGGGCCACCCGCCCCACGCGGTGGACGGCCTCGCCCGAGCGCACGAGGGCGTCCTCGACCTCCCGCGCCTCCGCGCGGCCGGCCGCGACCACCCAGCCGAGCCCCATGTTGAAGGTGCGGAACATCTCGGCCCGCGCGACCGGCCCCCGCCGGGCCAGGAGGGAGAAGATGGGCGGCTCGGGCCAGCTCCCCGCCTCGAAGCGCGCCTGGAGCCCCTCGGGCAGGATGCGGCGGACGTTGCCGGGCAGCCCGCCTCCCGTGATGTGGGCCATGCCGTGGACGCCGCGCTTTCCGCGCAGGCCGGCCACGGCTCGGGAGTAGATGCGGGTGGGCTCGAGGAGGACGTCCGCCATCGGCCTCTCCAGCTCGGGGTGCGGCCCGGGGCGCTCCCACTCCGCCGCGTCCGGGAGGACTCGCCGGACGAGGGAGTAGCCGTTGCTGTGCAGGCCGGATGAGGAAAGGCCCAGGAGCAAGTCCCCCTCCCGGACGGCGCTGCCGTCCACGGCTTCCTCCCGCTCGACCACCCCGACGGCGAAGCCCGCGAGGTCGTACACCCCGGGCTCGTACACGCCGGGCATCTCGGCGGTCTCCCCGCCCAGGAGGACGCAGCCCGCCCGCCGGCAGCCCTCGGCCACCCCCTCCACCACGGCGGCGAGGACCTCGGCCTCCAGCCTGCCGGTGGCGAGGTAGTCGAGGAAGAAGAGCGGCGCCGCGCCCGCCGTGAGCACGTCGTTCACGCACATGGCCACGAGGTCGATCCCCACCGTGCCGTGCCGGCCGAGCCGCTGGGCGACGAGGAGCTTGGTGCCGACGCCGTCCGTCCCCGAGACGAGGACGGGCTCCTTCAGGCCCGCGGGGAGGCGGAGGAGCCCGGCGAAGTCGGCCAGGCTCTTGACGAGGCGGCTCTCGTGGCCCGCGCGGGTGGAGCGCACCGAGCGGGAGATGGCCTGGACGAAGCGGTCGCCGGCCGCCACGTCCACGCCCGCGGCCTGGTACGTGAGAGTGGGCTTCTGGCTCAAGCTCAGGTCCATCCCATACGGGGGCGGTGTCCCCCCGCCCTAGAGGAGGGTTTCGGTCAGGAGGCGGACGAGAGCCACGTTGTGGCGGTGGCCGGTGCGCTCGGCCGTCACCTTCGCCCGGAGGGGGCGGCCGAGGAGGTAGAGGTCCCCCATCAGGTCCAGGATCTTGTGGCGGACGAACTCGTCCGGGAAGCGGAGCTCGGTGTTCACCACCCGCTCCTTGTCCACCAGGATGAAGTTCCCCCACCGCCCGCCCTCGCCGAGGCCCATCCGCTCCAGGTTCTCCAGCTCCCAGATGAAGCTGAAGGTCCGGGCGGGGGCGATCTCGGCGGTGAAGGCTTCGGGCCCGGTGTGCCTGTAGCGGCAGGCCTGGCGCCCGATCGGCTTGGGCAGGTCGAGGAGGTAGGAGATGGAGAGCTCGTCGGCCGGCTCGGCCCGGAGGTAGCCCTCCGGCGAGCCCGGCTCCCCCACCTCGTAGGCCCGGTCCAGCGTGAGGGGCGCGGCCCCCTCCCCCTGCTCCTCGAGGCCCGCCTCCTCCAGGAGGCGGCAGAACTCCACGGCGGAGCCGTCCATGACGGGCACCTCCTCGCCGATCTTCACGAGCAGGTTCGTCACCCCGTGGGCGTGGAGGGCGCTCATCAGGTGCTCGATGGTGCGCGCCACGACGGGGCCGTTGCGGAGGTTGGTGGCGTGGTTGGTGTTGTCCACGAACTCCGCCCGGGCGGCGACGGTGTCGGGGGTCGTGAGGCTGCCGAAGCGGATGCCGCTGTTCGGGGGCAGGGGCTCGATGATGAGGCCGGTCTTGAGGCCGGAGTGGAGGCCCCGGCCGTAGAGCACGAGGCTGTGGCCGATGGTGCGCTGCCGGCCGCCCGGGGCGCTCCGGGGGGGGGTGGCCGGCGGCTCGATGCCGTGGCGCTTGAGCATCCGCCCGAGGGTGGCGGGGGTGAGCCCGATCGCCTGGGCGGTGGCCGCCACGTTCCACTGGTGGTGGATGAGGTGGAGGGAGAGGAACTTGCGCTCCCACTCCTTGCGGGCCTCGTTGAAGTCGGCCGCCCCGGGGCCGCCCGCCTCGAGGCTCCCCCCGTGGAGGGGGGAGGGGAGGTGCTCGGCGCGGACCATCCGGCCGGGGGCCGAGAAGGCGGCGCGCGTGACGGCGCTCTTGAGCTCGGTGACGTTCCCCCGCCAGTCGTACTGGTAGAGGGAGGCCAGGGCGTCCTCGGCGAAGTCCCTCTCGCGGCCGCCCTCCCGGGCGGCCTCGGCGAGGAAGGATTTGGCGAGGGTCAGGATGTCCCCGCGCCGCTCGCGGAGAGGGGGCAGGTGCAGCTTGCGGGCGCGGAGGCGCTCGGCCGCCTGATCCCAGAGGGAGACGGCCTCGCCGCCGTCCTCATCGATCGCCACGAGCAGCCGGTGGCCGTCCTTGGTCCAGGCGGCGAGGGCGTCGAGGATGCCCGCCCGCTCCTCGGCCGGGGCCTGCTCCCACCCGTCCAGGTAGACGGTGCCGCTCCCCTCCTTGGGCAGGAGGCGCCGGAGGGAGGCCTGGAGGTCGCTCTTGCGCTTCGGCGAGGCGAGCGAGCGGCAGTGGAGGGGGGCGAAGGGCCCTTCCCGGGTGATGCCCCGGTTGTGGAGGACGTGGGCCAGGTGCCGCTTGCCGGTGCCCCGCTCTCCCAGGAGGACGAGGGGCCGGAGGTCCCCCGCCGCCTCCTCGAGGGCCGAGCACAGGGCGTCGACCTTCGGGTCGTTCCCGTCCAGGAAGGAGACCGCGCGCCCCGCGCTCTTCGCGTCGCGGGCGCGGCGGCTCTGCACGGCCTGGCTCACCACCCGGAGGACGGTCTCCATGGAGAGGGGCTTCTCGATGAAGTCGAAGGCGCCTAGCTTGGTGGCCGTCACGGCGGTGTCGATGTTGCCGTGGCCCGACATGACGATGACCTCGGTGTCGGCGCTGGTCTCCTTCACGGCCTGGAGGGTCTTGATCCCGTCGATCCCCGGCATCCAGACGTCCACGAGGATGACGTCGGGCACCTCGGCGCGGACCAGGTCGAGGGCGTGCTCGCCGGTGCTGGCCTTGGCGACGCGGTAGCCCTCGTCCTGGAGGATCGCCTCCAGGCTGGAGAGGATGCCGTCCTCGTCATCAACGATCAGCACGTGGCCCTTATCCAATGGACGCGGTCCTCTCCACGGCGGGCGGGGCGGGAGCGGCCGGCGGCGTGTGCGTGAGGGGGAGGCTCACCCGGAAGACGGAGCCCCGGGGGGCGTTGCCGCGGACGGTGATGAGCCCGTTGTGGTCGGCCACGACCCGGTGGCAGATGGCGAGCCCCAGGCCCGAGCCGTGCTCCTTGGTGGAGAAGTAGGGGGAGAAGATGCGCCCCTGCATGCCCTCGGGCACGCCCTGGCCCTGATCGGCCACCTCGACGACGAGCTGGTGGCGGTCGGCGAAGGCGCGCACGCGCACCTCCCCTCCCCCTCCCATGGACTCGAAGGCGTTCTCCAGGAGGTTGATGAAAACCCTCTGGAGCTGTTCGGCGTCGGCCATGATGGGGGGGAGCAAGGGGTCGACCAACATCGAGACCGTGACGCCGCCCTTGCGGGCCCGGTAGAGGCTCACCACCTCCTCCAGGATGAGGTTGAGGCCGGTGGGCCGCAGGCGGGGCTCGGGCATCCGGGCGAAGCGGCTGAACTCGTTCACGAGGTCCATCAGGCTCTGGACCTGGTGGACGATGGTGTCGGTG
>MGDP01000069.1 GCA_001790955.1 Candidatus Tectomicrobia bacterium RIFCSPLOWO2_12_FULL_69_37 | reverse complement strand
CTCGCGGGGGTTCACGTCCTCGGGGCAGGCCTCGATGCAGACCCCGCTCTTCTGGCAGGTCTCGGCCCAGACGGCGCCCTCGGGGGCGTGGGGCCGGTCGTTCAGGAGATCGATGACCGAGCGCACGACGGCCTCGGGCTCCGCCCCCCGGATGGAGGCGTAGGGCACCATCGGGCAAGCCTCGAAGCACTTGCCGCAGAGGGTGCACGCCTCGGTGATATGGGCGATGCGCCCCTCCGTTAGGGCCTCGAAGGTGAGACCGGCCGCGCTCATGTACCCTCCTCTTTCGGCCACCCGTGGGAGAACAGTCTAGGAGCATGGGAAATGGCGGTCAAACCGCCCTCCTTTTCCGTGCCCCCCCGGGAGTGCGGGCGCGATATACTCCCCTCCGTGAGATACGCACCCGACCCGCGAGAGGGCACGACCCCCCTCCAGAAGGGGCTTCTCAGGCTCCTCGGGGTGCCGCGCCTCGCCCGGCCGCCGGACTTGAGGGGCGCGCGCATCCTGGCCGTCCAGGTGGCCGGGATGGGGGATCTCCTGCTGGCCGTGCCGGCCCTGCGGGCGCTGAAGGCCGCCTTCCCCGGGGCCCGGCTGGACCTCCTGACGAGCGCCCGGGCCGCCCGGGCCGCCCAGGGCTGCCCCTACCTCGATTCGATCCTCAGCCTGGAGGCGCGCGGCTTCCAGGGGAACCAAAGCCCCCTGCGCTGGCGGGAGGCCATCCCCCTCATCCGCCGCGTCCGCCGCGCGGGCTACGGCCTCGCCCTCAACCTCATCGGCCTCTACACCCCCCAGGGCGCGGTGCGGATGGGCCTCTTCCTCCGCTCCCTCGGCGTCCCCCTCCTCGCGGGGCGGGACACCCTGGGGACGGGCACCTTCCTCCACCTCGCGCTCGAAGAGAACCTGGAGGCCCCCATCAACGAGCGCGACTCGAACCTCGCCCTCGTCCGCCTCCTCGGGGCGGAGGACCCGCAGGGCGGCCGGCTCGAAGCCTGGCCCACCTCCGAGGAGGAGCGCCGGGCGGAGGAGATGGCGCGCTCCCTCCCGGGAGAAGGCCCCCTCGTGGGGGTCAACCCGGGGAGCGACCGCCCCGAGAAGGCCTGGCCGGAGTCCTCTTTCCGCCAGGTGATGGAGGCGCTGCGGCGGGAGCGGGGGGCCCGGTTCGTCTTGACCGGCGGGCCCGCCGAAAGCGATCTCACGGCGCGGCTGGCCGGGGCGGTGGGAGAAGGCGCCCTCGACACCGTGGGCCGGATCAGCTTCCACGGCACCGCCGCCCTGCTGCGCCGGCTGGACCTCTTCCTCACCACCGACACCGCCGCCCTCCACCTCGCCTGGGCGGCGGGGGCCCCCGCCGTCGCCCTCTTTAGGACGGAGAACCTGGGGCGCTACCGCCCCGCGACCGAGCGGATCGCCTGCCTGACCGGCCCGGAGGACGGCCAGGGTGCCCTGCGGATCGGCGCCGGGGAAGTCCTGCGCGCCTGCCGGGCCCAGCTCGACCGCGCCGCCCGGAAGCCGGGTGCGTGAGGCGCCCCGGCCGGGCGATAATGACCCCGCTGCCCCGCCCCTGAGGATTTCCCGCCGTTGGCCGCCGACCGGACGAAGGCCCGCATCTTCTCGAACACCGCCTGGCTGACCGCGGGAACGGCCGTCAACGCCCTCATCGGCCTCTACATCACCCGGGCGCTCGCCCGCTACCTCGGGGTGGCCGACTACGGGCTCTACGCCCTCGCCTTCGTCTACCTGAGCTTCACGGCGGTGATCGCCAACTTCGGCTTCGACGCCATCCTCCTCCGCGAGGCCGCGCGGGACAAAGAGAACACAAGCTCCATCGTGACGGCGGGCATCGTCCTCAAGCTCGTCTTCGCGGTCCCCGCCGTCGCGGCGGGGGCCGCCTACCTCCTGGCGAGGGACTTCCCCGCGGGCTACGCGGCGGCCGTCGTCCTGCTGCTCCTCACCCACTTCGTCGCGGCCTTCGACACCTACGAGGTGGTCCACCGGGCCCGCCTGTGGGGGAGCACCCCGGCCCTGGCCTCGGTCCTCCACCAGGCGCTCACCCTGGGGGTGGTGCTCTGGGGCCGGGCGAGGGGCTGGCCGATCGAGTGGCTCATCGCCTCCCACCTCGCGGTGCGCATCATCCGCACCGCCTTCCTCTACCTCCGCCTGCGCGCCCGGATGCCCGTGCGCTGGAGGTGGGACCGCGGCCGCGCCTCCTTCATCCTCCGCGAGTCCGCGGTGATCGGGCTGACGGGCATCCTCTGGGTGATCTACTTCCGGGTGGACACCCTGATGCTGGAGTGGATGAAGGGGCCCGAGGCGGTGGGCCAGTACGCCGCCGCCTACAAGTTCGTCGAGCTCTCCCTGCTCGGCTCCGGCCTCCTCATCGCCTCGCTCGGGCCCCTGCTCTCGGAGCGCTGGCCCGCCGACCCCGCCGGCTTCGGCCGGCTCTTCCAGGAGACGGTGGACTACATGGGGGCGGCGGGCGCCCTGGTGGCGGGCGCCCTGCTCGTGTTCGGCACGGACCTCATCCGCCTCATCTTCAGCCCCTCCTTCGCCGAGGCCGCCTCCATGCTGCGGATCCTCGCCCTGGCCGCCCCGGTCATCTACCTCGCGAACGCCTTCGGGCACGTCATGGTCGCGACGGGGGCGCAGGGGAGCGGCTTCCTGACCACCCGGGTGACGGCCGCCCTGCTGAACGTCCTCCTCAACCTCTGGTGGATCCCCCGCTGGGGGGGCCACGGCGCCGCCCTGGCGACGGTGCTGAGCGAAACCGCCGTGCTCCTCATCGCCCCCTGGTTCATCCGCCGGAAGACGGGGGGGCTCCCCCGCTTCTGGACCCCCCTCCTCGCGGCGGCCGCCGCCGGGCTGGCCTGGCTGGCCAGCCGCGCCGCCGGCGGGGGGCTCACCTGGCCGGGCCGCCTCGCGGGCGGCGGGGTGCTGGCGGCGGGGCTCCTCCTCTTCCTCTGGTCCCGCAGGCGCCAGCTGACGGAGCTCTGCCGGCAGCTCCGGGACCGGCGGCCCGCCCCCATCGAGGTCCCCCCGGCCTAGGGCGGCCGCGGGGGACCGCCCCTACCCCGTCCTGTGATCTGCCACCCGTAGGGGCGCACGGCCGTGCGCCCCTGCACAGACCCCCGCCCGGGGCGAGAACCGCAGGGATACCGCACGCGGCATCCGCCCCCCCTCCGCCCTGGGGCGGAAACCGGGTATAGTCAGGAGAGGGTTTCTCCGTCCCGCGGGAGGGACATCCACATGGCATCCCAGCCCATCCCGGTCGAGAAGTACGAGGCCATCTACCGCGACTGGGAGGCGCGGACCGACCTCGGGCCCCACGTCCGGAGGCACCTGGAGGAGCGCGTCCGCTACCACGCCATGCTGGACCGCGCCCTCGCCTCCCTCCCCGCGGGGGCGCGCTGCCTGGAGCTGGGCTGCGGCACCGCCATCGACTCCTGCATCCTGGCCCGGCGCCACCCGGGGATCGTCTTCTGCGGGGTGGACATCGCGCGCGGCAGCCTCGCCCTCGCCCGGCGGGCGGCCGAGCAGACGGGCCAGAAGGTGCACCCCGCGCGCGGGGACGTCTTCCGCCTCCCCTTCCGGACGGGGTGCTTCTCCCTCGTCTTCCACCAGGGCCTCGCCGAGCACTTCCCTGACCCAACAGGGATGATGCGCGAGCAGGAGCGCCTCCTCGCCCCGGGGGGCTGGGCCGTCATCAGCGTCCCCCAGGCCTTCACCGGCTACACCGTGATGAAGCGCATCCAGATCCTCCGGGGCAGGTGGCCGTGGGGGTGGGAGCGGAGCTACACCGCGGGCGCGCTGGAGGCCTTGGGGCGCGGGTCGGGCCTCATCCCCGGGGAGCGCGCCGGGGAGGGCTACTGGCGCTCCTGGGGGGAGCCCGCCTGGGTGCTGCGGGACCTCTGCGGCAAGCTCCACCGCCGCAACCCCTGGCGCGCGGGCGCGCCCTTCGCCTCCCTGGACCGCGCCTGGGAGGCTCTCTGGCGGGGGCTCGAAGCGCGCCTCGGCCACCGCTTCTGCAAGAGCGTGATCATGTGCTTCCGCAAGCCGGGGCGGGGCTGACCATGCGCATCCTCGTCTGCAACGAGCATTACGCGCACACCGGCGGGGCCGAGGTCTACGTGCTCGACGTGATGGCGCGCCTCGAGGCCCGGGGGCACGAGGTGGGGGTGCTCCACGACGCCCCCGCCGCGCCCGAGCTGGAGGGCAGGCGCCCCGCCTTCCGCGTCCCGGGCTCGATGGGCTTCCTCCACGACCCCTCCCCCGCCGCCGCCGAGGCCGCGAGGCGGGCGGCGGCGGCCTTCGCCCCGGACGCGATCTACCTCGTCCAGGCCATGAACCCCGCCGTCAACCTCGCCCTGGCCGGGGCGGCCCCCTGCGTCCAGTACGCGATGGGGCTGCGCCTCACCTGCCCGACCGGCCGCCGCCTCCCCCGCACCTGGGAGGGCGTCTGCACCAAGCCCTTCGACGCCCACTGCCTCTGGAAGGCCCACACCCAGCTCTGCATGCCCCGCCGCCCGGACACCGCCCTCAAGGTATGGAACGACGTCCGCCGGAACCTCAAGGCCGCCCGCCTCGCCCAGCGCATCCTGGCCCCCAGCCGCTACACCCGGGACCTCCTCGTGCGCGGGGGCACGGCGCCGGAGCTCGTGGAGGTGCTCTACCTCTACACCGATCTCACTCCCGCGATGGAGCGCGCCCGCCCCGCGGCGGAGCGGCGCATCCTCGCCCTGGGGCGCATGGAGGCCGAAAAGGGCTTCCAGCACCTCTTCGAGGCCCTCCCCCTGCTCGACGAGCCCGCGGTGCTGGAACTCGTGGGGGACGGGCCCTTCCGCAAGGAGCTCGAAGCGATGGCCCGGCAGGCCCCCGCGCGGCACCGCGCGGTGATCACCCCCTGGGCCCCCCGGGAGAGGCTGACCGGGGTCTTCTCGCGCGCCCGGGTGGTGGCCATCCCCTCCACCTGGCCCGAGCCCTTCGGCATCGTGGGGATCGAGGCCATGGCCCACGGCCTGCCCGCCGTGGGCTTCGAGGTGGGCGGCATCGCGGACTGGCTGAGCGGCGGGAAGACGGGCGCCCTCGTCCCGCGCAAGGACATCCCCGCCCTCGCCCGGGCGCTCGGCGCCTATCTCGGCGACCCGGACCTCGCCCTCCGCCACGGCGCGGCGGGCCGCGAGGAGGTGCGCCGCCGCTTCCTCCCCGGTCATCACCTGGACCGGCTGGAGGCGGTGCTCGCCGAGGCCGCCGGCGCGCGCCGGCCCCGCTAGCGCCATGCCTCCGCTGCGGCTTGGGCTCATCGGGGCGGGGCGCTGGGGCCGGGCCTACCTCCGCACCCTCCGGGATCTGCCGGACCTCGCCCTCGCCCGGCTGTGCAGCTCGAACCCCGGGAGCCGCTCCCTCGTGGACCCCGCCTGCCGCATCACGGCGGACTGGCGCGAGGTGGCCGAGGCGAGGGACCTGGACGGCGTCATCGTCTGCACCCCGCCCGCCCTCCACGCCGGGATGACCGGGGCGGCCGTGCGGGCGGGTCTGCCCGTGATGGTCGAGAAGCCCCTTACCCTGGACCTTGAAGAAGCCCGGCGGCTGCAAGAGACGGTGGAGCGGGCCGGGGTGCCCGTGCTGGTGGACCACATCCACCTCTTCCACCCGGCCTACCGGGCCCTGAAGCGCGAGGCCGCCCGGCTGGGGCCGGTGCGCGCCATCCGGAGCGAGGGGGGGAGCTGGGGCCCCTTCCGGAAGGACACCACCTCCCTCTGGGACTACGCCCCCCACGACTTGGCCCTGTGCCTGGACCTGATGGGGGGCTCCCCCCTGCGCCTGGCCGCCCGGGTGGAGGAGAGCCGCCAGACCCCGGAGGGCCGGGGGGAGAACTACGCCCTGGAATTGGAGTTCCCCGGCGGGGTCCGGGCCGGGGTCCGGGTGGGGAAGATTTTTCCCGAAAAGCGGCGCCGGTTCGTTTCCTGGTTCGGCGAATGCGCCCTGGTGTTCGACGACCTTGCGCCCCAGCGCCTGGTGCGCCATCCCCTGCCGGAAGGCTGGGCGGGCGATCCGCCTCTCCCCGAAGGCCCGGGGGAGCCCGTGCCCCACGACTACGAGCCTCCCCTCAACGCCGCCCTCCGGGCCTTCGCCCGGGGGGTCCGGGGGGAATCCCTGGAAGGCTTTGGGGTGGGGCTGGGGGTGGAGATCGTGCGACTGCTGAAGGAGGCGGAGGGGCAGCTCCCGCCGGAGGGAGGGAGTATAAATCCTGAACGGTGAATCAGATACGGTAGACAAAGGTCATTGATTACGAGAACCTTAAGCCTTGATATATATCTCTCCGGTTGCCTGCTCTCAAGATCATGATTTTCTGCGCGGGATTTTCTTCGATTTTATAAACGACCCTGTAACTTGCAAATCTCAACCTATAATAGTTCTTCTCAAGATGCTTCGCATTATGGGGTCGAGGATCGTTCCGGAGAGAGTCTATTCGTCCCGCAAAGTTTTCTCTTGCACGTCGAGGAAGACCCTGAAAATCCTCATAGGCATCAGGCGAAAACTCAATGAGGTATGGCACATTTATAAATCACAGACCGAATTCTTCTTTGATTCGGTCCCAGGAGATCGTTCCTTCAGCCTCAGCGCGGGCCTCTGCATTAATCGCGTCGCGCACATCAATGGCATCTTCAACAATCTCAAGAACGGATGCGGTCATGGAGTAGAATTTTTCACCCCCCACGTCTATCGTGGCTGCAGATACGACACGAGGATTCCTTCCAACTTCTGCCGTGGAGCTGACAAGCATCGGACCCATGTAGTCTCCCGCCCTTTAGTTCCCTTTTGTCTGCAATTCGACCTGCAGGTTATCCGGCAGGATTTTTCTTTTTGTGTCGTTTTCAACGTTCTTAAGATGAGTCAATAATATTGCCACAAGCTTCGCTGTTACCGAATGCGGAAGAAATATTTGGCTAACCGTCTGAGCCTTTTCTTCGGCTCTGATCCTTTGCGCGAAGGTCAAGATGCTCCCCACATCGGGGGAAGTCGTCACCTGCACATAATCAGCGAATGGAATAGTGGGATTATCCCTCCATTCTGGTTCGGGAAGTCGAGGCTTCTTTGATTCGCTATTGGCAGCCACAAAACCCTCCGGGCGAAAAGGGCCTGACGGCTTACTGACCACCGACAACACTTATCGGCTCAAATACCCATCTGGGCAAGGTTTTCTCTTGGCAAAGGCGGCGGAGTGAGCAACCTTGCCGCGAAAGATAAATTATCGCTTATGAGATTTTTTGTCAACGAGAAAACACCAATAATCTCAATACAATACGATAGGATCGCTTGAGCAAATTCTTCGCAAATCCTTGAGAAGATGTACCTTGCAATTATCTCTTCCGCACCAAGAAATCTGAGTTTTCGATTTTTCTTCGGACATTTCCCCTACACCCTCTCCAGCACCGCCACGTGGTGCATGCTGTGGCCGCGCCGGCCCGCCAGGAGGTCGAGGAAGAGGAAGAGAAGCTGGACCAGCCCGAACACCGGCCGCATGAGGAAGAGGGCGGCCTTGTTCCCCCGGCAGATCTCCTCCCCGATGAACACGCTCAGGTTCTGGCCGATGAGGGCGAGGGTGCCCGAGGTCGGGTGGATGGCCCGCACCCGGAAGCCGCCCGCCTCGGCCAGGTGGCGGAGGCCGTGGGGGGTGTAGCGGTAGAAATCGTGGGGCGCGCCGTGCAGCCCCCAGGCCATCGGGGTGCTCAGCAGGAGCAGCCCGCCCGGGCGGAGGACGCGCGCCGCCTCCTGGATGAGGCGGAGGGGATCGGGCAGGTGCTCGATCACCTCCCAGCAGGTGGCGTGGTCGAAGGCGCCGCCGCGGAAGGGGAGCGCCCGGCCGTCCGCCCAGACCTCGGGCGGGACGCCCTTGAAGGCCTCCGAGGTGGCGCGGCAGTCGGTGCTCACCCGCCGCCGGGCGCGCGAATAGAACTTGTCGAAGGTGCCGGGGCCGCTGCCGATGTCGAGCACCCGTCCCTCCAGCCCCTCCACGAGGGGGGCGATCCACACCAGCCGGAGGATGTGCTGGAGGAAGATCGGGTTCCGGAAGGCGTGGCGCAACGCCGGCAGGAACCGGAGCACGGAGGCCCGTCGGGTCATTCGGCTCCTCCCCGGTGGACCGCGTTCAGGTGATGCCTTCCAGGGGCAGGGGCACCCCGTTCAAGCGGATGGCGCTCTTGAGCGGGACGGCGGCCTGGATCATGTTCTCGGCGAAGCAGCCCTTCTTCGCCATGCGGACGACGTGCCGGATGGCCTCCGGCGCGGCGTCCGACTCCACCTCGAAGCGGGTGCGGACCTCGGTGCAGCCCGATTCGACCGTCCCCCGCAGGAAGGAACCCTTGAGGAAATAATCCATCTCCACCCGGCAGGCGGCTCTCTTGAACGGCACCTTCTTCATGTGCGCGTACCGCGCAAGCTGGGTGAGCAGTCAGAAGCCCACCCCCATGGAGATGTAGCCGAGCGGCGTCGGGTGGGCGCCCTCCCCTCCCATCATCCCGGGCTCGTCGCAGAGCACCTCGAACTTCCCGCAGCGGCCCCGGCGCAGATGGAGCTTCCCCTCGATCGTCTCGGTGTCGGCCGCGATGGTGAGGACGTAGCCCTGCCGGGGGAGGTCCGGCTTGTCGATGGGCCGTTCGCCCGGCACCATGCTCTCTTTCATGTGGTCCAGCGGGGTATCCACGGCGGCATCCTCCTCCTTTCGCGGGCGCCGGTATCAGGCGATCCCCTCGGGCGCGATCGGCTCCCCGTTCAGCTTGATGGTGCTCGCGAGGGGGACGGCCTCCTTCACCATGTTCTCGGCGAAGCATCCCTGCTTCGCGTTCCGGATGAGGGCGAGCACCCGCTCCCGCGGGGCGCCAGACTCGATCTCGAAGTGGGTGCGAACCCCGGTGCAGCCGGAGGCCACCGTGCCCTTGAGCACCGAGCCCTTGAGGAAGTAGTCGAACTCCACCCGGCAGGAGGCCTTCTGGACCGGGACCTTCATCATGTGAGCGTACCGCTCGACCTGGGTGAGCAGTCAGAAGCCCACCCCCATGGCGATGTAGCACAGCGGCTGGGGGTAGGCGTCCTGCCCCCCGATGCGGGGCGGCTCGTCGCAGAAGACCTCGAAGTGGCGGTGCCGGCCGGCCTTGAGCTGGCCCTTGCCCGGCAGGGTCTCGGTATCGGCCGTCATGGTGAAGGCGTAGCCCTGGGGGGGGAGCTCGGGCTTGTCGATGGAGCGCTGCCCGGGCTCGGCGCTGTCGAGCCGGGGGTCCAGGGGCTTTTCGGCCATGCGTCGTTCCTCCCATGAACGGAGCGGGTCCACCCGGCGTCTTGGCATCATGATCGATTTGGCCCCAAAATAAAACCGCCTCCGCCCCCGCCGGAGAACCGCCCATGCCGCGCATCGCCGTGCCGGACGACTTCCCCTCCGTCCTCTCCGGGAGCAGGGCCGAGGCGCGCCTGCGCGAGCTGGGGGAGGTGGAGATCCACACGGCCAAGGCCGGGAGCGCCGAGGAGCTCTTCCGCCGGGTGGAGGGGGCGGATGTCGTCGTCAACATCCGGGCCTACAGCCGCTTCGACCGGGGCTTCTTCTCCCGCGCCAAGGGGCTGCGCCACCTCTCCATCTGGGGGACGGGCACCGACAACGTGGACCTCGAGGCCGCCCGGGCGGCGGGGGTGACGGTGACCAACACCCCGGGGGTGGCCGCCGCCTCGGTGGCCGAGCACGCCCTCGCCCTCATGCTGGCGGCGGCCCGGCGCATCCCCTTCCACGACGCCGCCGTCCGCCGGGGGGAGTGGCCGCGCGGGGGCATGGTGCAGCTCCGGGGGAAGACCCTGGGCCTGGTGGGCCTCGGGGCCATCGGCCGGGAGACCGCCCGGCTGGCCAAGGGCCTGGGGATGAAGATTCTCGCCTGGACCTTCCACCCCGACCCCGCCTTCGCCGCCGGGGCGGGGCTGGAGTGGGCGGAGCTCGACGACCTCTACGCGCGCGCGGACGTGCTCTCCCTCCACGTGCGCCTCTCCCCCGAGACGCGGGGGATGGTGGGGGAGGCGGCCTTCGCGCGGATGAAGCCCGGCGCCATCCTGGTGAACACGGCCCGGGGGCCCGTCGTGGACGAGGGGGCGCTCCTGGAGGCGCTGGCCTCGGGCAGGCTCGGGGGGGCGGGGCTCGACGTCTTCGAGGCGGAGCCCCTCCCCGCCGGCCATCCCCTCACGAAGCTCCCCCAGGTGGTGCTCTCCCCCCACAACGCCGGGATCACCCCCGAGGTGACCGAGGCGGGCCTCCTCCTCGCGGCCGAGAACGTGGCGGCCTTCCTCGCCGGGAAGCCCCGGAACGTGGTGATCTGATCCCCCGGATTTCCGCGCCGCGGGGGCGCCCGCATTTGGTATAATCCCGGAGGAACCCCCCGCCCGAACAGCTTCGCCATCCCTGCTGCCGCGCCCGCCGCCCGCCCCGGGCGGGCCCCGAGGAGTCATGCCATGAACCCAACCGGAAGAGCCTGCGCCGCCGAGGCGGTCGCCACCTTCGGCCTGTGCTTCATCGGGGCCGGGTCCATCATCCTGAACGCCCAGACGAACGGGGCGGTGGGCCTCCTGGGGATCGCCGTGGCCCACGGCCTCATCCTCTCGATCATGGTGTCCGTCTTCGGCCACGTCTCGGGCGGGCACGTCAACCCCGCCGTGACCTTCGGCTTCATGGTGACGGGCAAGATGGACACCGGGACGGGCCTCGCCTACATGCTGAGCCAGCTCGTGGGGGGGACGGTGGCGGGCCTGCTGCTGCGCCTCATCTTCGCCCCCGACGTCTGGATGAAGGTGAAGCTCGGCACCCCCGCCCTGGGCCCCGGGGTGGGCTTCGGCGCCGCCGTCCTCCTGGAGCTCATCCTGACCTTCTTCCTCGTGACCGCCGTCTGGGGGACGGCCGCGGACGAGCGTCACCCCCAGATCGGGGGCTTCGGCATCGGCCTCACCATCGCGGCGGACATCCTGGTGGGCGGCCCCCTGACGGGCGCCTCCATGAACCCCGCCCGCACCTTCGGCCCCGCCCTGGCGGGGGGCGGCTTCGACGGGCTGAACCACCTCGTCTACTGGATCGGGCCCCTCGCGGGCGGCGCGGTCGCCGCCCTGCTCTACAACGGGGTGTTCATCAAGAGGGACTAGAGCGGGGATCTTGCAGGCCGCTGAGCGGGTGGCCGCTTAGATGCAGGAAACTCCATGTTGGCCACGGCTCCCCTCTCCCGCCGGGAGAGGGGATGGGGGGGAGGGAAAAAACTCCCGGTGTCCTCGAATCTTCCCTCACCCCGGCCCTCTCCCAAAGGGAGAGGGAGGAGGCGGGGACACACGGCATCAGAGGCGTATCGCAATACGCCCCTACGAGACTCCCCGCACCTCGTCCCTCGCGTTGCCCCGCTGCCCCGTCTCCCGCCTTGACAGAGGGTGGCGTAAGGCATATATTTCGTCGTATGACGAATTATCGAAGCGAGACAGCCGATGCCATCGCCGGGGCCGCCAAGGCCCTGAGCGACCCTCACCGCCTGCGCGCGGTGCTGGCCCTGCGGGAGGGGGAGCTCTGTGTCTGCCAGCTCATCGAGCTGCTGGGCCTCTCCCCCTCCACGGTCTCGAAGCACATGTCCATCCTGGCCCAGGCGGGCCTGGTGCGGCACCGGAAGGCGGGGAGGTGGGTGCACTACCGGATCGATGAGAAGGAGAGCCCCCCGGAGGCCCGGCGCGCCCTGCATTGGCTCCGCGAGTGCGCCCAGGCGCCGGACGGGCAGCTCCTCGAGGACCGGAAGCGCCTGGAGCGCATCCGCACGGCCGACCTCGCCGTCCTGTGCAGCACCCAGCGGGGGCGCGCGGGCGCGGCTCCCGCCCCCCTCCGGCCCAGCCAGCGGAGACCCCCGCGATGACGACGGAAACCGCGATCACCCAGCGCCTTTGCCTCATGGACCGCTACCTGACCCTCTGGATCTTCCTGGCCATGGCGCTGGGGGTGGGCCTCGGCTACTCCATCCCGGGGGTGGAGAGAGTCATCAACAGCTTCCAGGCCGGGACCACCAACATCCCGATCGCCGCCGGGCTCATCCTGATGATGTACCCGCCCCTGGCCAAGGTGAGGTACGAGGAGCTGGGGCGCGTGTTCCGCGACTGGAGGGTGCTGGCCCTCTCCCTCGTCCAGAACTGGGTGGTGGGCCCGGTCCTCATGTTCTTTCTCGCCATCACCTTCCTCTCCGGCCACCCGGAGTACATGGCCGGGCTCATCATGATCGGCCTGGCGCGCTGCATCGCGATGGTGATCGTCTGGAACGAGCTGGCCAAGGGCGACACGGAGTACGCCGCGGGCCTTGTCGCCTTCAACAGCGTGTTCCAGGTGCTCTTCTTCAGCGTCTACGCCTACTTCTTCATCACCCTGCTGCCCCCCTGGTTCGGGCTGTCGGGAAGCACGGTCGCCGTGAGCATGGGGCAGATAGCGGAGAGCGTCTTCATCTACCTGGGCGTCCCCTTCCTGGCGGGGATGCTCACCCGCCTCGTCCTGGTGAAGGCCAAGGGGCGGGCGTGGTACGAGCGCGAGTTCATCCCCCGGGTCAGCCCCCTCACCCTGGCCGCCCTGCTCTTCACGATCCTGGTCATGTTCAGCCTCAAGGGGAACCTGATCGTGGAGATCCCCCTGGACGTAGCCCGGATCGCCGTCCCCCTGCTCGTCTACTTCGTCGTCATGTTCCTGGTCAGCTTCTGGATGGGGCGCAGGATCGGCGCGGACTATTCCCAGACGGCCACCCTCTCCTTCACCGCCGCCAGCAACAACTTCGAGCTGGCCATCGCCGTGGCGGTGGCGGTGTTCGGGATCAACTCCGGCGCGGCCTTCGCCGCCGTGATCGGCCCTCTGGTGGAGGTGCCCGTGATGATCTGGCTGGTGGGCATCTCCCTGTACTTCCAGAAGCGGTACTTCGGCCCCGCGGCGGCCCGCGCCTAGCCCTCCCGGCCCCGGTCTAGGCCGCCCGCCCGGCCCCCGCGGCCTTCCCCCCGGCGAGGCCCACCTTCCCCATGGCGCGCAGGACGGCCTCGGGCGTGGCGGGGAGGTCGTTGATCTCGGCCCCGATGGCGTCGCAGATGGCGTTCACGACCGCGGGCGCCGTGGGGTTCACCGCCGGCTCGGCCACCCCCTTCACCCCGAAGGGCCCCCGCGGCTCGGGGGCCTCGACGATGATGGGGGTGAACTCCTCCGGCATGTCCTGCGCGGTCGGGATGAGGTAGTCCGCCAGGCTGGGGTTCCGCACCCGCCCCCCTTGCCGCTCGATGAGCTCCATCGTCCCGAGGCCGAGGCCCATGCTGGCGCCCCCGTGGATCTGCCCCTCCACGTTCATGGGGTTGACCGCCCGCCCCACGTCGTGCGCCGCGGCGAAGCGGAGGACGCGGTACTCCCCGGTGCCGGTGTCCACCTCCACCTCGGCGCACTGGGTGGCGAAGACGTAGCACTCGAAGGCCCGGCCCTGGTAGTCCGCCTTGTTCACCCCGATGTCCTTCGAGTAGATGGCGGCCTCGCCCAGGATGAGGTCCCCCCCGCGGTGGGCGGCCAGGGCGACCTCGGCGAGGCGCTTCTTGCGCTCGGGCGCCGCCGCGACGAAGACCTCCCCGTCCGCGATCCGCAGATCCTGGGGGGCCGCCTCGAGCATCGCCGCCGCCTTGGCCAGGAGCTTCTCCTTCACCTTGGAGACGGCCGCCTTGACGGCCTTCCCGCCCAGGTGGGAGACGCGGCTTCCCGTCGAGCCGGCGTCGAAGGGGACGACCGAGGTGTCCCCGGTGACGAGCCGCACGTGCTCGAAGGGGACCCCCAGCTCCTCCGCCGCGATCTGGCGGAGGATGACGTTCGAGCCCTGGCCCACGTCGGTGCAGCCCGTGATGACGGTCAGCGTGGCGTCCGGGTACACGCGCGCGAAGGCGCCGCTGTGGGAGCCCGAGCCGAAGCCGGCGACCGGGTAGATCATCGCCGCCATCCCGCGCCCCCGCCGGAGCCTCCCCGAGGGCTTGGCCTGGCCGATCTCGCCCCAGCGGATGGCCGCCGCCGCCTTCTCCAGCGTCTCGGCGAGGCCGCAGCTGTCGATCCGCTCCCCGCTGTGGGCGGCGTCGCCCGTCTTCATCGCGTTGCGGCGGCGCAGCTCCAGCGGGTCCATGCCGAGCCGGCGGGCGACGAGGTCCATGTGCCGCTCGCAGGCGAAGTTGGCCTGGGTCGCCCCGAAGCCCCGCACGGCCCCGCCGACGCCGTTGTTCGTGTAGGCCAGGCGGAACTCGGACCGGACGTTCGGGATCGCGTAGGGCCCGGGCGCCATGAGCGCCCCCTTGGACGCCACGCTGGGGCTCATGAGGCAGTAGGCGCCCCCGTCCACCAGGAGGCGGACGTGAAGGGCGGTGATCCGGCCCTCGCGCGTCACCCCGGCCTTGTAGTCCATGACGAAGGGATGCCGGATGGTGGAGACGGTGAACTCCTCCTCCCGCGTCATCCGGAACTTGACCGGCCGGCCGGTCTTGATGGTGCAGAGGGAGGCGAGGGACTCCAGCATGATCTCGTGCTTGCCGCCGAAGGCGCCGCCCGAGGTGCAGCTCACGACGCGCACCTGCGAGATCGGGAGCTTGAGCACCCGGGCGAGGTCGGACTGGATGCGGAAGGGGGTTTGGGAGGCGACGTAGACGCTGAGCCGCCCGGCCGGGTCCGCCTCGGCCAGGGTGACGTGCGTCTCGATGGAGGCGTGCTCCTGGGAATCCGTCCGGTAGCGCGCCTCGACGATGAGGTCCGCCTCGGCGAAGCCCTTCCCGGCGTCTCCCCGGATGACG
>MGDP01000068.1 GCA_001790955.1 Candidatus Tectomicrobia bacterium RIFCSPLOWO2_12_FULL_69_37 | reverse complement strand
ATCCCGACCAGGACGATCCGGCCCCTCGTGGCGATGGCGTCGAGGTCCTTGTCGAAGTTGTCGCAGGCGGCCAGCTCCACGATGACGTCCACCCCGCGGCCCCCGGTGAACTCCTTGCAACGGGCGGAGAAGTCTTCCTGCCGGTAGTTGACGGCCGCCTGGGCCCCATGCGAGCGGCAGAAGGCGGCTTTTTCCTCCGAGCTTACCGTGGTGATGACCTGGCAGCCTAGCGCGCGGGCCAGCTGGATGGTGGCGATGCCCACTCCGCCCGCCCCTCCCTGGACGAGGACGGCCTCTCCGGGCCCCGCCTTGGCCTGGATGACGAGGGCGTGCCAGGCCGTCTGGAAGGCCACCGCGAGGGTGGCCCCCTGGGAGAAGGTCATGGACTGGGGCATCCGGGCGGCGGCCCGTGCCTCGATAAGGGTGTACTCCGCGTAGGCCTCCCGCTTGGGGCAGTAGGCGAACACCCGGTCTCCCGGGGCGAAGTTCTTCACCCCTTCCCCGCAGGCCGCGACCTCGCCCGAGCACTCGCTCCCGACCAGATGCGGGAGCTTGAGGCCGGCGACGTAGTTCGGGAGGCCCCGCCGGATGGAGAGGTCGATCGGGTTCACCCCGATGGCCTTGACGCGGACGAGGAGATCGCCCGGGCCGGGCTTGGGCTCGGGGACGTCGTCGAAGCGGAGGGGTTCCTGCAGGGTGTCGCTGTAGGCATGAATGCGCATGGCCTTCACGGGCATCTCCTTACGCTTGAAAAGTGTGTCCCGCTTCCGGGCTACAGGAAGGGCATGGAGCGGATGCGCATGACCTGGTTCGTGGCCTCGGAGTGCAGGAAGGCCGTCACGTCCCGCAGGTACTTCTCCATGGGGGCCTCAGTCATGTAGCCCATGCCCCCCCAGACCTCCATGGCCTTGCGGGCGACCTCGAAGCAGACCTCCCCCATGTGGGCCTTGGTCATGAAGGCCGTCTTGGGGTCGTAGGTCTCGGGGTTCTCGGTCGTCCAGGCGGCGTAGTGGAGGAGCCGCCGGGCGGCCTCGAGCTGGATGAAGCAGTCGCAGAGCAGGAAGCCCACCGCCTGGTGGCCGATGATGGGCCGGCCCCCCTGGACGCGGTTGCGGGCATACTCGAGGGCGTCCTCGTAGGCCGCGCGGGCCACCCCCAGGCAGGGGGCGACCGCCTCGATGTTCGAGCCGCGGACCTTCCGGCGGGCGGCGTAGGCGCCGTTCACCTCGCCCAGGCGGTTCGAATCGCCGGCCCAGAGGCTGCGGAAGACGAGCTCGCGGTTGGGGCCCAGGCGCATGCCCATCTTGTCGTGGTAGCGGCCGTAGGTGAAGCCCTCCATGTCGGGGGTGAGGAGAAAGTAGGTGCACCCCTGGGAGACGCCCACGGAGGGGTCCGTGCGAGTGTTGACCATGTAGAGCTTGGAGAGCCCCGCGTTGAAGATGAAGTGCTTGAGGCCGTTGATCATCCATCCATCCCCGCTCCGGACGGCGGTGGTTCGGAGGCCGACGCCGGGAGCGTCGTAGGGGATGAGGTTGTCCGAGCCGGAGTCGGGCTCGGAGCCGGCGACGCTGAAGTGGTAGTGGTCATCCCCGGCGAAGGCGGTGAGGAAACGCCGCTTCTGCTCTTCCGTCATCAGGGTCTCGAAGATGCGGGAGAGCTTCCAATCCTGCTCCAGGATGACGCTGGTGCCGAGGTCGCCCCAGCCCAGCTCCTCCCCCACGATGCACAGGGTGACCATGTCAGCGCCGCCGCCGCCCCACTCCTCGGCGAGGCCCAAGGTCCTGAGGCCGAGCCGGCTCGCCTTCTCCAGCACCTCGACGGGGCTCCGGTCCATGGGGTTGGGCCTGCGGTCCAGCTCGCGGGCCACCGGACGGATCTCCTTGCGGGCGAACTCGCGGGCCATGCGCTGGAGAGCCAGCTGGCGTTCGGTCAGCCTGAATTCCATGCGCACCACTCCTCTCGAACCAGAGAGCCAGGGGAGAGCCGGCCGGGCGCCGGCTCAGCTGCGCGTTCGGGGGTCGAGGGCGTCCCGCAGGCCGTCGCCGAAGAGGTTGAAGCCCAGGACAGTGAACATGATGGCGAGCCCGGGGGCGATCACGATGAAGGGCCGCTCGGAGAGGGAGGTCATGTTCTGCTTCAGGTCGAAGCCCCAGGAGGGCGTCGGGGGTTGAGTGCCCAGGCCCAGGAAGGAGAGGTTCGCCTCGACCAGGATGGCGAAGGCGGTGGATACGGTGGCCGTGACGATGATGGGGGCGAGGCAGTTGGGCAGGATGTGCAGGAAGAGGAGCCGGAAATCCGTGGCCGAGACGCTCCGGGCCCCGGAGACGAAGTCCAGCTCCTTCACGGTGAGGACGCTTCCCCGGATCACGCGCGCAAAGATGGGGATGCGCACGATCGCCAAGGCCAAAACTACGTTGGCCGTGCTGGGCCCCAGGATGATCATGATGACGATGGCGAGCAGGAAGATGGGGAAGGCGAGGATGAGGTCCATGACCCGCATGACGACCAAGTCGACCCATCCCCCGTAGTAGCCGGAGCACACCCCGAGGGGAATCCCGAGCAGGACCGCCAGCGTGATGGAGCCCAGGCCCACGTACAGGGCGACCCGGGTGCCGTAGATGACGCGGGTGAGGATGTCGCGGCCGAGAGGGTCCGTCCCGAAGGGGAATTTCAGGGAGGGGGGCAGGAGGCTGCCGCCCGCGGGGTTCTCGTAGGAGTATGGAGCGATGATGTCGGCCGTCAGGGCCACGAAGACGATTGCCGTCACGATTATGAAGCCGAAGACCGCCGTCTTGCTCCGGCAGAGGTTCCGCCAGATCATGGCGAGCATGGTTTCGAAAGGCATTTCCTCGTCAGCGGGCGTGGCCGCCCGCGGCAGGGCCGGCTCCCGGACGCCCGTGGCGGCGTAGCCGTTCCCCCCGCCGGAAGCGTAATCCTGGGCGCTCTGGCGGCCGGGCTCAATCTTCATACCGGATCCTCGGGTCAAGGAAAGCGTAGGCCAAATCCACCATCAGGTTCGCCATGACGAATGTGAGCGATGATACCAGAATAAAGCCCATGACGGCAGGGTAGTCCCGGCTGGAGATGGCGTTGATCCCGTACTGGCCCAGGCCGGGGACGGAGAAGATGGTCTCGACAACGATGGAGCCGCCCACGAGGAAGCCGACCTGGAGCCCCAGGACCGTGATCACGGGGATCATGGCGTTCTTCAGGGCGTGCTTGCTGATGACAAGGAACTCGGAGGCGCCCTTCGCGCGGGCGGTCTTCACGTAATCCTGGCCGACCACTTCCAGCATGCACCCCCGCACCATGCGGGTGAGGAGGGCGCCCCGGGTGAGGCCCAGGGTGAGCACCGGCAGGACCATGTGGGCGAGATGGTCCCCGGCGCCCTGGGACCAGGGCTTGAAGCCCTGGACGGGAAGGATGCCCAGCCCCAGCGAGAAGAGGAGAACGAGCAGGATGCCGCCGAAGAACTCGGGCACGGAGATGCCCACCATGGCCCCGGTCGTGGCGGTGTAGTCGCTGGCGGTGTAGGGGCGGACGGCCGAAGTGATCCCCGCCGGGATGGCCACCAGGAGCGCCACGATCATCGCTCCGAAAATGAGTTCGAGGCTCACCGGCAACCGCTCGCGAATCTGATCGAGGACCGGCAGGCCCGAGAGGACTTCCTTGCCCCAGTCCCCGCGGGCAAGCCGGCCGAGCCAGAGCACGTACTGAACGTAGATGGGCTTGTCGAGGCCATACTGCTTCCGGAGGGAGGCCGCCAGCTCCTCCTCGTAGAACTGGCCGAGGTAGGCCTCGATGGGGTCGCCGGGGATGGACTGGATCGCCAGGAAGACCACCATCGTGATCCCGAGCAGCGTCGGGATGAGCAGCAGCAGCCGCCGGATGACGTACGCCCTCATCTCGCCGTTGTCTCCCGGCTATTTGTCCAGCCACACTTCACTGTAATCGAACATCAGCTTGCCAAGATATTTGAACCCCTTCACGTAGTCCCGCGTCACCTCCAGGAAGGAGAAGGTGGCGATGTTGGGATAATACGCCTGCGCCAGGATGTAGCGCTGGATCGCGTGGCTGGCCTCGAGCTGCTTGCGCGGGTCGACGGTCGAGCGCCAGGCGTCCAGCAGGTCGTCCAGCTTGGGGTCCCTAACTCTATAGTAGTCGTTCCCCGCCTTCGAGTAAACGACGTGGGAGTTGCTGTTCACGCTGCGGGAGGAGAGGGTGTTCTGGAGCGTGATCTGGACCTTGTGCTGGCCCACGAAGGCGCGGTTCCAGGTGGCGTAATCCACCACCCGGATCTCCATCTCGGCGCCGAACTTGGCGAACTGGAGCTTGAGCGCCTGGGACACCTCGATGTGGGCCGGGTCCGAGTTGTTGGTCGTCATGGTGAACTTGAGCGGCTTGCCCGGGCCGTAGCCGGCCTCGGCCAAGAGCTTCTTGGCCTTCTCAGGGTCATAGGGGCATTCCGCCGTGAGGTCCAGGGCGTCCACGGCTCCTCCGGGCGCGAAGGTCGCCCAGGGCTTGGCGAGCCCCCGGAGGGCGGTCTTCACGACCTGGGCGCGGTCCACGCCGTAGCAGGAGATGGCCTTGCGCACCCGGATGTCCTTCCATGGGTCCATCTGGTTGTTGAAGGGAAAGGCGTAGTTGATGGTGGCCCGTCCCCGGTGGACGACCGCGCCGGGGACCTTTTTCATCGTCTCGTGGAGGGAGAGGGGCAGGTTGTTGATGACGTCGATCTGGCCGCCAATGAGAGCGTTCATCCGCTGGTTGGCGTCGGGTATGAAGTAAAACTCGATCCGGTCGAGGTAGGGCTGGCCCTTCCGGTAGAACCCCTTGTGGCGCTCGGCGAAGAGGTGCTGGTTTCGCTTCCACTCCACGAACTTGTAGGGCCCGCTCAGGACGGGGTGGCGCCGGAACTTCTCGATGTCCATGTCGTAGGCCTTGGGGGAGACGAGCACGAAGCGGGCCAAGGTACCCGTCATGGCGTCGATGAGCTGGCCCTTGCCCTTGTCCTTTTGGTGGACGCGGAGCGTGTACTTGTTCACGACCTCTACCTTATCTATGTGGTAGAGGTAGTTGATGAAGAGGTTCTGCCACTTGTACTTGGGATCTTTTTTCTCGCGCTCCTGGACCCACTTCGGCACGACCTTGCGGGAGACGATGTCGAGGTTCCACTTGACGGACTCGGCGTCGAGCGAGGTGCCGTCGTGGTAGGTGCCCCCGGGGTGGAGCTTGAAGGTGACGACGCGCCCGTCCTCGGAGACTTCCCAGCTCTCGGCCAGATCGCCTATGGGGTTGAAGTTCTCGTCGAGGCGGAGAAGGGCTCCGCCCATGATCTCCCGGTAGACCTTCAGGGCGCCGCTGATCCCGATGGGGTTGAGATCGAACGCTTCTCCCTCGGTCGCGATCCTGAGGGTGCCCCCGCGCTTCGGGGTCTGGGCGCTGGCCGCCGGGCCTGCGAGGAGGGCCAGGGTTGCGAGGGCTGCGATGAGCATAGGCAGCATGACGAGCTTCCTCCTTCCACTTATCAAAGGCCGGGAAAAACTCCCGCAAGGGCCGCCCCGATCCCTGGCCGGACCGCGCAAGCTCACTTGTCCAGCCACACCCCGCGGAAGTCGTTCACCAGCTTGCCGAGGTACTTGAAGCCCTGCACATCCGCCCGCGTCGCCTGGATGAACGGGAAGGCGGCGATGACGGGGTAGTACGCCATCTCGGCCATGTAGCGCTGAATCCGGTGGCTGGCCTCCAGCTGCTTGCGGGGATCGATGGTCGAGCGCCACCCCTCTATCAACGCGTCGAGCTTAGGATCCTTCACGTTATAGTAATCGAGCTTCGACTTCGTGTAAACGACGTGTGAGTTGGAGTTCACGTTGAGGGAGGAAAGCGTGTTCTGGAGCGTGATTTCCAGCTTGCGCTGGGCCACGAAGGCGCGGTTCCAGGTCGCGTAGTCCACCACCCGGATGTCCATCTCGGCGCCGATCTTGGCAAACTGGGACTTCAGCGCCTGGGCCACCTCGATGTGGGCCGGGTCGGAGTTGTTGATGGTCATGGCGAACTTGAAGGGCTTGCCCGGGCCGTAGCCCGCCTCTGCCAGGAGCTTCTTGGCCTTGTCCGGATCGTAGGGGCAGAGGGAGGTGAGGTCGAGCGCGTCATTGGCTCCCGGGGGGGAGAAGCTGTTCCAGGGCTGGCCCAGTCCCCGCAGGGCGGTCTTCACGATCTGGGCCCGCTCCACGCCGTAGCAGGAGATGGCCTTGCGGACGCGGACATCCTTCCATTGCGGGAGCTGGAGGTTGTAGGGGAAGGCATAATTGTTGGTGGCCCTCCCCATGTAGACCTTCACGCCCGGCGCTTTCTTGGCCGTCTCGTAGAGGGGAAGGGGAAGATTGTTGACGACGTCGATCTGGCCGGCGATGAGGGCGTTCACCCGCTGGTTCGCGTCCGGGATGAAGTAGAACTCGATGCGGTCGACGTGGGGGAGGCTCTTGTCGAAGTATCCCGTGTGGCGCTCGGCGAAGAGGTGCTGGTTGCGCTTCCACTCGACGAACTTGAAGGGCCCGCTCAAGACGGGGTGGCGGCGGAACTTCTCGATGTCCGTGTCGTAGGCTTTGGGGGAGACGAGCACGAGGCGGGAGAACACGCTGCCCAGCACGTCGAGGGTCTGCGCCTTGCCGATGTCCTTCTGGTGGACGCGGACGGTGTACTTGTCCACGACCGCGACTTTCTCGATGTGATTCAAGTAGCTGGCGAAGCTGTTGCCCGACGGGGCCTTCGGGTTCTTCTTCCTCAGCTCCTGGAGCCACTTGGGCACGGTCTCGCCGGTGATGAGGTCGAGATTCCACTTGACCGACGCGGCGTCGAGCGGCGTGCCGTCGTGGTAGGTGCCGCCGGGGTGGAGCGTGAAGGTGATGACGCGCCCGTCCTCGGAGACCTCCCAACTCTTGGCCAGATCCCCGACGATCTCGAAGTTCTCATTCACGATCGTCAGGCCGGAGCCCAGCGTTTCCCGGTACACCTTGAGCGGGAAGCCGATTTTGACCGCGTCCAAGTCGGGCGCTTCCCCCTCCATCGCGATGCGGAGAGTGCCTCCCCGCTTCGCGGCCTGGGCGTCTGTCGCCGGCCCGAAAGACAGGGCCAGGGCCGCGAGAGCGGCGGCAAGCATGGACAGCATGGCAATTCCTCCTTCTGCGGGGCGGGATCGGGCCAGCGGCACCCAGCGGCAGACCATGCGCCCCGGCCTCACCGCCGCTTCAGGAACACCGTCCACCGGGGGCGAAGGCATCCCCCTCGCCCCCGGTGGACTCAAGGATCGTCAGGCTAGGCCTTCACTTTATCGAGGATTCCCGTCTTGGCCAAATCCTCCTGGAACTGCTTCCGCTCCTTGTCGGTCAGGGCGACGATGGGCGGGCGGGGCTCGCCCGCCGCCATCCCCAGGAGCTTGCTCCACTCCTTCAGGTAGGCCGTGGTCCGCCCGTTCGGGCCCGTGGTGAAGTACTTCTTGCGCACCTGGCGCAGGGGCTCGAGCTCATAGTGAATCTTCCACGCCTTGACCATGTCGCCCTTCTGGATTGCGTCGTACATGTCCTTCATCGGGGTGTAGCCGGGCACCTGGTAGAGGAAGGGGCAGGGGGAGGACATGTGCACCTGCATCCCGAAGTGGGCCATGCCGACGAGCATGTTCTCATCGTTGGGGTCGCAGACGACGATCTTGTCGCCCACCCGGCGGCGCACTTCCTGCATGTGATCCATGCTGTTGACCGCGTTCTTGATGCAGCAGATGTTGGGAATGTCGGTCAGACGCTCGACGAGCGCGGGGCTGAGCGTCGTGCCCGACTTCGGCTGGTTGAAGAGCGCGATGCCCATCTCGGTCTGCTTGGCGATGGCCTGGAAGTAGAGGAATATCTCGTCGTCGTCGTGGGCGCCGTAGACCGGGTTGATCATGATCACGTAGTCGCCGCCCACTTCCTCGGCGTGGTGGGTGAGCTCGACGGCCTCGCTGATGTTAATGTGGGCCGTGTGCGGGATGGTCTGGGCCTTGCCACGGCTCTCCTCGCAGACGATGTGCTGGGCCCGCTTCCGCTCCTGCGGGTTGAGCGACCAGAATTCGCCCATCAGGCCGTTGCAGAAGAAGCCGTCGATCTTCAGGTCGTCGATGCACCGGCGGACGTTGCGGCGCAGCCCCTCCTCGTCCAGTTCCCCGGAGGGGGTGAAGGGGGTCGTCAGAGCGGCCCAGACGCCCTTCATGTGGGCCTTGCAGTACGCCTTGGCTTCAGATGCGCTTTTGTATTCCATTGACTTTCTCCTTTGCCTGACCGTTCCGGGTCGCCCCGATGACCACAGCCCCGCCGCCCGCCCCATGCGGGTGCGGCGGTGTCCCTCCAAGAATCTTCGAGAGCTCCGAGGCCCCCTCGCGGACCGCGCGCGCGATGCCCGGCACGCGATCTTCCGTGAGCCGGTCGTTCGGGCCCGAGAGCCCGATGGCCGCCACCGCCTGGCCGCGGAAGTCGAAGACGGGGGCCGAGATCCCCCCCCCGCTCTCCCTCCACTCGCCCCGGTTGACGGCGTAGCCCTTCCGGCGGACCTCTTCCAGCCGCGCGCGGAGGGTGGCGGGGGTGGTGAGGGTCCTGCTGGTGAAGCGCTTCAGGCCCGCCCGGATGACCTCCTCCACCTTCTCCTCCGGCGCGAAGGCGAGGATGGCCAGCCCCGGGGAAATGCAATGGACGGGCGCCCGCACCCCCGGCCGCAGGACGAAGCGGTGGGGCACGGGGCTTTCCAGCACACGGAGGTAGACGGCCTCGGTCCCGTCGAGGACGGCGAGCTGGGCCGTCTCCCGGGTCTCGGTCCACATGCGGTGGAGGACGTCCTGGGCGATGCGCACCAGCTCCATCTGGTCCTGAGCCAAGGCGGCGAGCTGGAGGATCTTGTAGCCCATGCGGTAGCGGCCGGTCTGGCCCTCCCGCCGGAGATAGCCCCGCTCCTCCAGGGCGCGCAGTACGCGGTACTGCGTCGCCCGCGGGATGTGGAGCATCTCGTGGAGCTCGCGCGCGCTGAACTCCTGGGGCCCGAACTGGAAGGCCTCGATGGTGTCCAGGGCGTGCCGGATGGCTGAAGGGATATGATCCATACCGTCTCTATATAGAGAAAATGTGGTCAAAGTAGAGACAAG
>MGDP01000067.1 GCA_001790955.1 Candidatus Tectomicrobia bacterium RIFCSPLOWO2_12_FULL_69_37 | reverse complement strand
CCGCACGAAGGCCCCGCCCTTGCCGGGCTTCACGTGCTGGAACTCCACGATGGTGTAGGGCTCCCCCTCCAGCTCCACCTTGAGCCCGTTTCGGAACTCGCTCGTCGAAGGCATGCCTCTTTCGAACCTCCCTGATACCGCCGGCTACAGGATCACCAGCTCCTTGGAAATGAGCTTGGTCAGGACTTCCTTCCCCTTCCCGGTGACGAGGACCATGTCCTCGATGCGCACCCCGCCCCAGCCCGGGAGGTAGATGCCCGGCTCGACCGTCACCACCATCCCCGGCTCGAGGATATCACGCGAGCCCGGGGCCACGCGGGGGCCCTCGTGGATCTCGAGCCCCACGCCGTGGCCCGTCCCGTGCCCGAAGGCCTTGGCGTAGCCGGCCTTCTCGATGATCCGGCGCGCCGCCGCGTCCACTTCCGCCGCCGGGACGCCCGGGGCCACCGCCTCGACGGCCGCCATCTGCGCCTCCAGGACGATGCGGTAGATCTCCCTCCACTTCCGCGAGGGCTTCCCGAGGGAGACCACCCGGGTGGTGTCGGCGTGGTAGCCCTCCACGACCGCGCCGTAGTCGATCGTGATCAGGTCCCCGCGCCGCACCTTCCGGTCCGAGGCCACCCCGTGGGGGAGCGCCGAGCGCGGCCCCGAGGCCACGATGGTCGTGAAGGAAGGCCCCGACGCCCCGAGGTCCCGCATGGCGGCCTCGAGCGCCAGCGCGATCTCCCGCTCCCGAACGCCGGGCCGGACGGCGCGCAGCGCCTGGGCCAGCGCCCGCCCGTTCAGCTTCGCTCCCCGCCGCAGGAGGCGGACCTCGGGCGCCTCCTTCCGCTGGCGGAGCTCCTCGATCAGGGGGGAGGCCGGGGAAAGCTTCAATCCCCTGGCGAGCTTCCGCAAGCGCCGGAAATCCCCGTAGGAGAGGTGGTTCTCCTCGAAGGCCAGCCGCTTCAGCCGCAGCCGCCTGGCCTCCTCGCTCAGGCCCGCCAGGGCGCCGCGGTGCTCGCCGTAGCGGAAGGGGCGCCCCACCTCCCGCGCCGCCTGGGCCCGGTAGCGGAAGTCGGTGATGAAGACCGCCGACCCCGGCGTCACCAGGCAGGCCCCGGCCGAGCCCGTGAAGCCCGTCAGATAGCGGACGTTGCGGAGGTCGAGGACGGCCAGGGCCGGGATGCCCTTCTTCCGCATCGCCCGGCGCAGGCGCGCCAGCCGGTCCCTCACGCGCGCGTCTCCGGGGGGAAGCCCGCGCCCTTCACGTGGCGGTCGATGGCCGCCCGGAGCGCCAGGGCGTAGCCCTGGAGCCCCAGGCCGATGATGGACCCGGCGGCCACCGGGCCGATCATGGAGCGGTGCCGGAAGTCCTCCCGGCTGAGGACGTTCGTGACGTGCACCTCGTAGACGGGAAGGCCCGTGCCCGCGACCGCGTCCCGGAGCGCCACGCTGGTGTGGGTGTAGCCCCCGGGGTTGAAGATGCAGGCCACGCACTTGCCCTCCGGGGCCCGGCCCGCCTCGGGGGGCTTCAGCCCCGCCGCCCGCTGGAGGGCGTCCACCAACTCCCCCTCGACGTTGGACTGGAGGCAATCGAGGTCCACCCCCTCCGCCTTCGCCTGGGCGCGGAGGGCCTCCTCCAGGCCGGCCAGGGAGGTCCGCCCGTATTTTTCCGGCTCGCGCATGCCGAGGAGGTTCAGGTTGGGCCCGTTCAGGAGCAGGATTCGCACGTCGCACCATCCAATAGGGGACTGGCCGCTCGCCCAAAACCGGCGGGATGGTAGGGCAGCCCCGGGGGGCCGTCAACGCGCCCGGAAGGCGGTCAGCTCTTCACCGCCCGGCCGGCCAGGGCGGGCCGCCAATCCCGGGAGGAGAGCTCGCAGCCGTAGCGGACCTTCCCGATCCGCTCCAGGAGGACGAAGCGGGGCTTCCCCCTCAGCCTCTTCTTGTCGCTCCCGACCGCCCCCGCGAGCTGGGGCTGGGCGGGCGGGCGGCGCAGGGAGGTGGGCAGCCCGAAGCCCCCGAGCAGGGCGGTCAGCCGCTCGACATCTTCTTTCGCGCACAGGCCCTCCTCGCGCGAGAGGCGCGCCGCCGCCGCCATGCCGATGGCCACGGCTTCCCCGTGCAGCAGCCGCCGGGAGTAGCCGGCGAGGGTCTCGATGGCGTGGCCGAGGGTGTGGCCGAAGTTGAGGGCCATGCGGGGGCCTGATTCCCGCTCGTCCCTCTCCACGATGCGCGCCTTGAGGCGGCAGTTCTCGGCCACCACCCGCTCGAGCGCCCCCTTGTCCCGGGCCTGGATGCGGGCGGCGTTGCGCTCCAGGTAGGCGAACAGCCCCGCGTCCGCGATGACGGCGTGCTTCACCACCTCGGCCATGCCCGAGCGGAACTCCCGCGCGGGGAGAGTGTCCAGGCTCGCAATGTCGCTCAGGACGGCGGCCGGCTGGTAGAAAGCGCCGATCAGGTTCTTGCCCAGGCGGTGGTCGACGCCCGTCTTGCCGCCCACCGAGCTGTCCACCTGGGCCAGGAGGGAGGTGGGCGCCTGGATGCAGGGGATCCCGCGCAGGAAGGCGGCGGCGGCGAAGCCCCCCAGGTCGCCGATCACCCCGCCCCCCAGGGCCACTAGGCCGCAGCCGCGGTCGAGCTGGAGGGCGGCCAGCCGATCGAAGATCCGGGAGAGCTGGGCGAGCGACTTGCTGCGCTCCCCCGCGGGAACGGCCAGGATCTCCGCCCGGATTCCGCTCTTCCGGAGAGAGGCGAGGGCCAGCGGCCCGTAGCGCCGCGCCACGTTGCGGTCGCTCACCACCAGGGCCCGCCCGCCCGGGAAACAGGCGCGGGCGGTCTCCCCCAGGCGGCGCAGCGCGGAGGCGCCGATCCAGATGGTATAGCTCCGCTCGCCGAAGGCCACCCGGACCATCCTCACTCCTCATCCTCCTCCATCGCCCGGTAGGCCAGGCCCGCCGCCACGGCGGCGACGGGCCCGAGGGCTTCCACGTATTGCGGGTCGAACGTCTCCGGGGCCACCTGGACGTTGCGGAAGGGCTGGAGGATCTTGGCGGGGATGTCCAGCGAGGTGGCCAGGAAGGCCGGCAGGCCCTCGAGGTGGACCCCGCCGCCGCACAGCACCAGGCGGGTGATGCGCTCTCCGGGGAGCATCTCCCCCAGGAGTTGGAAGGTCCGCCCCAGCTCCAGCCCCAGGCGCTCCGCCTCCCCGCGCACCGCCTCGGCCGCCGCGCGCGGGCTCGAGACCGGCTTCGTCCCGAGCTTCATGGCCTCGGCGTCGGAGGGGCTCACCTTGAGGCTCTTCGCCAGGGCCGCCGTCACCGCCGCCCCGCCGTAAGGGATGACCCGGGTCAGCAGGGTGCGCCCGCTCCGCAGGAGGTGGACGAGGGTCTGGCTGGCCCCCACGTCCACGAGGGCGATGGACTCGCCCGCCTCGCCGATCCCCGCGAGCTCCACCGCGCCCTCCAGGGCGAGGAGGGCGACGTCCACGATCTTCGGCTCGTACTCGATGTGGCGGAAGAGCTCCACCAGCTCGGCCAGGGGCTTCCGCCGCACGGCCACGAGGAGGAACTCCTCCATCCTCTTTCCCTCGGCCTCCACCCGCCCCATCCGGCTGTGGGAGAGGCGGGCCTCCTCGACCGGGAAGGGGAGAATCTGCGCGGCCTCCGCCTCGATGGCCTCCTCCACCGGCAGGGCGGCGTCGGAGGGGATGCGCACCGGGCGCACCACGGCGGCCGAGCCGGAGAGGGCGACCACCACTTCGCGCTCTTTCGCCTTCTCGGCAGCGACCAGCTCCTCGAAGGCCCGCATCACCTCCTCGGGGTCGCGGATCAAGCCCTCGGCCACCGCGCCGGGGGCCATCGAGGCCATGCCCAGGCGCTTGAGCGCAAGTTTCTTCTTCTTGTGCTCGAACTGGACCAGCTTGACGGCGTAGCTGCCGATGTCCACCGCGAGGGGGAAACGCGATTTGCCGAACACGGCGCTCCTTCCGGGGCGAGGGAAACCCTAGGGAAGGTGGATCGGAACCCAGATGAAGGTCAAGGCCAGCAAAACCAGGCACCCGTAGCCGACCCGCCTCCTCCCGGCGGAAAGCGGCTCCCACTCATCCAGCAGCGGCGGGTGGCCCCGGCTCAGCACCAGCACGATCGACCCCCACAGGAGCCAGCCCTCCCACCAGTAGGCCATGGCCAGCAGGCCGAAGCCCACCCCGAACGTGATCGGCCGGTGCCAGCGGCCGAAGAGGGTGTAGACGATGTGGCCCCCGTCGAGCTGCCCCGCCGGGATCAGGTTGAGGGCGGTGACCAGGAAGCCGCACCAGCCCGCGAAAGCGATGGGGTGGAGTACCACGTCGCTCCCCTCCCCCAGCGGGCCCAGGACGAGCCGGGCCGCGAGGTCGAAGAGCCAGGGCGTCCCCAGCCCGAGGCCGGACGCCGAGCCCCCCCCTCCCCCCGAGACGACCCGCGAGAGCGAGAGGCCGATCAAGACGGCCGGGAGGGCCACCACCATGCCCGCCAAGGGACCCGCCGCCGCCACCTCCAGGAGGGCGTTCCGGTTGAGGATCCGCCCCCGGATGCGGATGACGGCGCCGAACGTCCCGAAGAGGGTCGGGGCTGGGAGGAAATAGGGGAGCGAGGCGTCTACCCCCCACCGCCGGCTGGCGAGGTAGTGGCCGCACTCGTGGGCGCCCAGGATCAGGAGCAGGGTCGCGGCGAAGGGAATGCCCCGGGCGAGCAGCCAGGGATGGGCGAGGACGGCCTGCGGGAGAACTCCGCGCTGGAAGGCCCCGGCGAGCAGGGTGGTGAGCACCGTCGCCAGCAACAGGAGGGCGGGGAGCGCCCAGCGCCTCGCCGCCCGCATGGGAGAGCGGGCCGGCCCCCCCTCGGGCGCGAAGTCGCGGGGGTCGAAGCCCGGCCTCCAGGAAGCCGGGGGCCACTCCAGGGGACCCGGCTGGGAGGGAGGGAGAGGGGTGGTCACGCGCGCATCCTCGGGCGGCAGTTCCACTGAGACTACCGCTCCCCCCTCCCCCGGCGCAAATCGGCCGCGGGAAGGGTCCCGGCGGGCATCCTTGACACCCTCCCCCTCAGTTCCTACCCTGACTGGGGAGGCAGTACCGTCCAGTTCCTCTTTCCCGCAAGACCTTTTCCAATTTCACGATGAGACGACTCGTCCACGCCGGAACCGCCTTTCTCATGACCGCCTGGATCCTGGGAGGCGCGATCTGCTCCCATGCGGCCAGCGCTTCGTCCTTTGTCTTCGCCCAGGCTCCCCGGGGCGAGAAATGGATTGCGCCCGCGCCCTCCCGGCCCGACCGCCCGCGCGAGGAGCTCCTCAACCTGGCGAGCCAGGAGCCCCAAGGCGTCCGGGCCGAGGCGGCCCTCTTCGACCTGGCCCGCATCGCCTACGCCGACGGGCGATACGCCGAGGCCGCCGGGCACTTGAAGGCCCTCCAGAGCCGATTCCCTCTCTCCTCCCTCTATTCGGACAGCGAATTCTGGCTCGGCCTCTCCCTCCAGGCCGCCGGGGACGCGGAGCACGCCTGGCTCCCCCTGCGCGGAAGCCTGAGCCGGGAGCGGCACCCTCTGCGGCGCGGCTTCCTGCTGGCCGCCCTGGGCGAGGTCTATGAAGCGCGGAACGACCTCTTCGCCGCCCTCCTCTCCTACGCCGAGGCGCTGAGCACGGGCGAGGCGATCCCCCTCCAGGAGCGCCTCCAGGCCCGGCTGCGGTTCCTGGCCGAGGGGAAGGTGGCCCAGCATCAGCTCGTCTCCGCGACCGAGAAGTTCCGGAAGGCCCCGACCGGGCCCATCCTCCGGCTGGCCCTTGCCCGGCAGGCGGCTTCGGACGGCAGGCCCCAGGCCGCCCTGGCCGCCATCCGCCGCTTCCTCGAGGACTACCCCGACCACCCCGAGCGCGAGGCCGCCGCGGCGCTGGAGAAGGGCCTGCACGATCAGCTCGCCGTGAACCAAGGGCGGGTGGGGGTGCTCCTGCCCCTCTCGGGGCCCGCCGCCGCCGCGGGCGAGCGCGTCTACCAGGGCATCCAGCTGGCCCTCCGCCACGTGCTCGAGGAGCACCCCAAGCTCCAGATCCAGATCGCCGTCCGGGACACCCGGGGCTCGGCCGGCTCGCCGGGCGACGCGGTCGAGAAGACCGAGGAGCTCATCCAGCAGGAGAAGGTGGTGGCTCTCATCGGCCCCTTCTTGAGCTCGGCGGCGGAGGCGGCGGGCGCGGCGGCGGGCAAGCTCGAGACGCCCCTGCTGACTCCTTTCGCCATCCGCACCCGGATGACGGAGCGGGGCCCCTGGTTCTTCCGGAACACCCTCACCAACAAGCTGCAAAGCGCGGGGATCGCGGCCTACGCCGTCCGCGTGCTCGGCCTTCGCCAGTTCGCCGTGCTCTACCCAGACGACACCGACGGCCGCGAGCTGGCCCGTTTCTTCGCCGAGAGCGTCCACCGGCTGGGCGGGCAGATCGCCAAGTCCATCCCCTTCCCCCATGACGCGAACGACTTCGGCCCCCAGATGCGGGCGCTGGGCGGGCTCGACGACACCCAGCTCGCCCGCCAGCGGCGCGCCCTGGGCCTCAAGCCCGGCGAGCCCTTCCGCCTGACTCTCACCTTCGAGGCCCTCTTCGTCCCCGCCTACCACGACAAGGCGGTGCTCATCGCTCCGCAGATCCCCTTCTACAACATGCACGGCATCCGCCTCCTGGGGGGTCACGGCTGGGACAGCGAAGAGCTGCTCCGCTTCGGCGAGCGCTACGTCGAGAGGGCGATCTTCGTGGACGGCTTCTTCGCCGACTCCGAGGAGCCCCGGGTCGCCCGGTTCGCCAAGGAGTACCTCCAGCTCTTCGGCCGCAAGCCGGACATCTTCTCGGCCCTGGGCTACGACGCGGCGAAGATCGTCTTCGACGGGTTCGTCCGGGGCGCCAGGACCCGCCGCGAGATGCGGAGCTACTTGGCCGGCCTGCGCGGCTTCGAGGGAATCATGGGCCTGACGGACATGGGGCCGGACGGGGACGCCCTGCGGCAGCTCTTCGTCCTCACCGTCAAGCGGAAGAAGATCGTGCACCTGCAGATGATCACGCCCCACCGGGAAGGGCTGGGCGGAACCCCCGCGCCGGCGCCGCCCGCCGCCGGGCCCCAATCCTCCCTCCCCTAGCCTCCCTCCCGCCGGGAGGAAGCATCACCGGCCCCTGTCCCCGCGGAACGGATCGAAGGACGGTCCCTGGGAGCCCGCCCGCGCCGGAAGGCCGAGCCCGCCGCCCGGCTGGGAGAGGGAGGGATTTCCCCCCTCGCGGGGAGCCCCCTCCCCGCCCTCAGGCTCCTCCGGCGCCAGGGCCTTGAACTCGTCCGGCCGCGCCTCCCGGGGAGAGAAGTCGGGCTCGGTCCCCTTGAGGTACGCCTGCCACACTCCCCCCGGCTCCCCTTGCTCGAGGCGGGCGCCCGTCTTGGGGTCCACGTAAACCATCGAGACCTTCGGGGGCCGCTGAAAGTCCACGGAGGGAAGCCCGTCGTGGAGGGCGGCGACCACGTCCATCCAGATAGGGAGCGCCGCGCGTCCGCCGGTCTCGTCGCGGCCCAGGGTGGCCTTGTCGTCCATCCCCACCCAGACCCCAACGGCGAACAGGGGGGAGACCCCGACGAACCAGGCGTCCTGATAGTCGTTCGTCGTGCCCGTCTTGCCCGCCAGGGGCCGCTTGAGTTCCCGGCCGGCGCGGGCGGCCGTCCCCGACTCAACCACGCGCCTGAGGAGGTCCAGCATCACGTAGGCCTCTTCCGGGGGGACCGCCCGGCTCACCGAGGGCGAGGCTCCCCAGACCGCGCGGCCGCCGGCGTCCTCCACGCGCTGGAGGATGTGGGGCTCCACCCGCACCCCCCCGTTGGCCAGGGTGCCGTAGGCGGAGGTCAGGTCCAGCAGGGTCACTCCGCTTGAGCCCAGGGCGAGAGAGAGGTTGGGTTTCAGGGGCGAGCGGATGCCCAGCTCGCGGGCGCGCCGGATGATCTTCCGCACCCCCACCGCGCTCGCCAGCTTCACCGTGACCACGTTGCGCGAGTGGGTGATGGCTTCGAGCAGGGTGGTGGGGCCGAAGAACCTTTCCTCGAAGTTGGTGGGCTTCCACTCCCCCGCGGGGCCTCCCGAGGGGAAGATCACGGGCGCGTCGAGGATGACGTCCGAGGGCGTCCATCCCTCGCGCAGGGAGGTGAGATACGTGAACGGCTTGAAGGCGGAGCCGGGAGGGCGCACGGCCTGGACCGCCCGGTTGAAGCGGCTGCGCTCGAAGTCGTAGCCGCCCGCCATCGCCCGGATGGCCCCCGTCCGGGGCTCCAGCACCACCACGGCGCCCTGCACCTGGGGCTCCTGGACGAGCCTCACCCGGGCGGGGCCCGCGGCCTCGGCCTTGCCGTTCGCCTGGAGCCGCTCGACGAGGATCACGTCTCCGGGGCGGAACGCCCCCTGCAAGCTCGCGAGCTTCTCTCCGGTCCCGTTCCGGCTGGGATCGAGCGGGCGCGCCCACTCGGCGTCCTCAAGAAGGAGATAGCCCGGGCCGCCCTGAAGCTTGAGGTCCGCCCGCCGCGGGGAGACCTTCTCCACCACCGCGGGCTCCCACTGGCCCGCGCGCAGCTCCGGCCACTCCTCCCGCTGGGCGACGAAGATGGAGACGAACTTCCATATCCGCTCCTCGCTCCAGCGGAGGCCCACCCGCCCGATGGGCCCCCGGTAGCCGCGCCGCCGGTCCACCTCCCGAAGCCCCCGGCGCAGGGCCAGCGTCGCCTCGTGCTGGATGTCCGAGTTGATCGTGGTGTGGATGTGGAGTCCGTCCCGGTAGAGGCGCTGGGAGCCGAACTGACGCTCCACCTGGCGCCGCGCCTGCTCGACGGGGTACTCGGCCTCCCCCCCGCTGGGGGGCGCCTTAGCGAGGAAAACGGGGGCGCGCGAGGCCAGGTCGCGCTCCATGGCTGGGATGTATCCCTCGTCGTACATCCGCCGCAGCACGTGGGTGCGGCGCCGCCTCGCGCGATCGAGGGAGCGGAAGGGGCTGTAGGCCGAGGGAGCCCGGGGGAGCCCGGCGAGGAGGGCCGCCTCCGGCAGGGAGAGGGCCTTCGCCCCCTTGCCAAAGTAGACGCGCGCCGCGGCCTCGATGCCGTAGGCGCCGTGCCCGTAGTAGATCTGGTTCAGGTAGAGGTTGAGGATCTCCCGCTTGTTGAAGCGGCCCTCGATGCGGATGGCCAGCACCGCCTCGCGGAGCTTGCGGTCCAGGCTGCGCTCGGGCGTGAGGAAGAGGGTCTTGGCGAGCTGCTGGGTGATGGTGCTGCCGCCCTGGACGATCTCCCCGCCGGAGAGGTTCCGCAGGGCGGCCCGGGCGATGCCGATGACGTCGATGCCGGGGTGATCCTCGAAGCGGGAATCCTCGGTGGCGAGGGTGGCCTGGATGACGGTCTGGGGAATCTCTTCCAGCGGGAGGAGGAAGCGCCTCTCCACGAAAAACTCGCGCACCAGCCCGCCGTGCTGATCGAACACCCGGGTGACGAGGCTGGGCCGGTAGGTCCGCAGGAGCTCCACGTCGGGAAGCTCCCGGGCCACCTTCCGGTAGTAGGCGATTCCTCCCGCGGCGCCCGCGACCAGCCCGATCGCCGCCCCCAGCAGGGCGAAGACCAGCACGCCCCGCATCAGCCGGGGGAGCAAGCGCCTCTTTCTCCTCGGAGGGGCAGGGTGAGGGGGCGCCGTTTCTTCGTGCCGCTCTCTCTTCGGAGGGGGGGAGCGGAGAGACTGTCCACCGTCCGCCGCGAGGGCCGGGCCCGGAAGCGAGGGGCGCCGCCCGGAGGAGAGCGAATTGAGGCGGTGCGGGCGACGGGACATCGGTGGAACCTCTCCCCGGGCGGAGGAGCGGTGCGCGGGCGGCGGGGCTAGACCTGCACTGCCCCGCACGAAATGGTGAACGCCTGGCCGGTGATGCCCCGCGCGTCTTCACCGGCCAGGTAGACGGCCATCGCCGCCACCTCGGAGGGGTCGAGGAAGCGCTTCATCGGGATTTCCTCCCGGAACCGGCGGAGCGTCTCCTCCTCGCCGCGGCCGTCCCCGAAGCGGGCGAAGTCCCGCCTATTGTCGGAGATCATGCGGGTTTCCACAAAGCCCGGGCAGATGGCGTTCACGGTCACCCCCCGGGCGGCCACCTCGAGCGCGGCCGAGCGCACCAGCCCGATCACCCCGTGCTTGGCGGCGTGATACGCGCTCCGGTTGGCCCCCCCGATCTTGCCGGAGACCGAGCTCATCGCGATCACCCGCCCCCAGCCGCGCGCGGCCATGGCCGGGAGCACGGCCCGGACCGCCCGGAACACCCCGGTGAGGTTGACCCGGAGCACCTCGTCCCACAAGGCCTCGGTCGTCTCCTCCACCGAGGCGTGGCGCAGGAGCCCGGCGTTCGCCACGAGGACGTCCACCCCGCCCCAGGCGCGCACCACTTCCTCCACCACGCTCTCGACCTCTCCCGGCGCGCCCACGTCGCAGGGGAGCGCGAGGCTCTTGCGGCCCCGGCTCCCGACCTCCTCCTTCACCGCCTCGATCTCGGAGCGGGTGCGGGCGGCGACGGCCACATCCGCCCCCTCGGCGGCAAAGGCGAGCGCGACGGCCCGGCCGATGCCCCGGCCCCCGCCCGTCACCAGCGCCCGCCTCCCCTCAAGCCGCATCCGGACGCCTCTCTGCCGCGGCGGCCTCCGGCTCGCCGAAGAACGCCTCGACGGCCCGGACGACCTCCTCCAGGGATTCGAGCTGGTTCACCCGCTCCCGGAAGGCCGCCCCGCCCCGCATCCCCCGGGTGTAGGCGGCCAGGTGCTTCCGCGCGTGGAGGACGCCCATCCGCTCCCCCAGCTCGTCCCGCAGGCCGCGCAGGTGCGCGAGAGCCACCGCGCGGCGCTCCGCCGGGGAGGGCGGCGGGGGAAGCTCCCCCGTCCGGAACCAATGGATGAGGCGGGAGAATATCCACGGGTTGCCGATGGCCCCCCGCCCGATCATCAGGCCATCCACTCCGGTGCGCTCGATCATCCGCATGGCGTCCCCCGGCGCGAGGATACTCCCGTTCCCCAGGACGGGTATGGAGACGGCGCGCTTGACCCGGGCGATGGCCTCGAAGTCCACCGCCCCGCCGAACATGGCTTGGCGCGTCCGCCCGTGGACGGTGATGGCCGCGGCGCCCGCCTCCTCCACTGCCTTGGCGAAGTGCTCGGCCTGCCGGGTGCCGATGGTGTCCCAGCCCGTGCGCATCTTGACGGTGACGGGCTTCCGCACCGAGCGGACCATGGCCGACACGATCTCGCCCGCACGATCCGGGTCGCAGAGGAGGGCGGAGCCCGCCTCGGTCTTGGTGATCTTCTTGACCGGGCAGCCGCAGTTCAGGTCGATGACGTCGGCCCCCCTCTCTTCCACGATGGCGGCCGCCTCGCCCATCATCGCGGGGTCCGCCCCGAAGAGCTGGACCGAGACGGGCCGCTCGCCCGCCTCGATCCGCATGAGGGCGAAGGTCTTCGGGTGGCACCGCACGAGGGCCTGGCTGCTCACCATCTCGGTGGCCACCATCCCCGCCCCCCGCGCCGAGACCAGCCGGCGGAAGGACAGGTTCGTGTAGCCCGCCATGGGAGCCATCACGAGGCGGCTCTTGAGGCGGAGCTCCCCGATCACCAGGGGCTCCAGGAAGCCCGGGGGGGGAGGCGGCACCTCCGCCAGCGCCTCTTCGATCTCGGGGGGACCCGCTTCTTCCGGCCGCATGGCTTTCCTATCCTCTTCTTCGGCCCTTCTTCCGGGCCACGGACACACCGCCCGGGCTGTCCAGCTCCCAGGCGGGGTCGGCGTCGAGCGCCAGGTAATCCGGCGCTTCGCCCCCGCTCACCAGGGCGAAGGCGCCCGCGCAGGCGATCATGGCCGCATTATCCGTGCAATAGCGCCGGGCGGGAAGATGGAGCGCCCAGCCCGAGGCCTGGGCCCGCCGGGCCAGGCTGTCCCGGAGGTGGCTGTTCGAGGCCACCCCCCCGCTCACCGAGACCGCCCGGAGCCGCTGGGCCCGGGCCGCCCGGTCTGCCTTTTCCACCAGCACCTCGACCGCCGCCTCCTGGAATCCCGCCGCGAGCGCCCTGGCCTCCCCTGCATCCATCCCGCCCGGCCGGGCCCAGGGAGCGAGGGAGGGGTCGTCGCGATAGAGGCCGCGTTCCCGCAAATAGCTTAACACGGCTGTTTTCAGCCCGCTAAAGCTGAAGTTGTAAGGTTTACCCTCAAGATAGGGACGAGGCAGAGAGACGGGCTCCTCGCCCGGGCGGACCGAGGCGCGGAAAGCGGCGTGCAGCTCGTCCACCCGCGGGCCGCCCGGGTAGCCCAGCCCCATGGAGGCGGCCACCTTGTCGTAGGCCTCTCCCACCGCGTCGTCCAGGGTCCCGCCGAGATGGACCTCCCGCCCCGGCCCCTCGACCCGGTAGAAGTCGGTATGCCCGCCCGAAACCACGAGGGCCAAGTGCGGGAAGGGAGGAGGCCCGCCCGCCGCGCCCGATGTCTCCTCCGGCCCGGAGCCGCCGAGGAAGAGGGAATAGATGTGACCGGCCAGGTGGTGGACCCCGACCAGGGGGATGCCCCGGCTCCAGGCGATGGCCTTTGCGGCGGAGAGCCCCACCAGCAGGGCGATGACGAGCCCCGGCCCCCGCGTCACGGCCACCGCTCCGATGTCCCCCAGGGAGACCCCCGCGTCCTCCAGGGCGGCGCGGAGGACCGGCTCAATCATCTCCACGTGGCGCCGGGAGGCCAGCTCGGGCACCACCCCCCCGAAGCGGCCGTGCAGATCGTACTGGCTGGCTACCACGTCGGAGAGCACCCGGGGAGAAACCGGGGATTCACCTGGATTCTCAAACAAGAGCACCGAAGCCGCTGTTTCATCGCAGCTTGTCTCAATACCCAAAATGAGCCTTTGACCGCCGGTCATTCGGCCACCTCGCTCGGCGGGACCAGCCGGACACCCGAGATCCGAAGCCGGGAAACCGCCCGCCGCAGGGCGGCGATGGTCGCAGGACGGGGATGGCCGATGCCTACGGCTTTCCCCCATCTCCTCGCTTCTTCAAGGAGACGGTCGAGCTGGATGGCCACCGCCTCCTCCCCCCTCTCGTTGTCCAGGAACACCGACCGCCGGGCCGAGCGCACCCCGAGCCGCCTGGCCACCTTCCATCCCACCGAATGGGAGGAGGTGAGGCTGTCCACGAAGAACAGGCCCCTCGCCCGTATCTCTCCGAGGACTACTTCCATCGCCCCCTCCCGCTCGGTGAAGCGGGAACCCATGTGGTTGCTCACCCCGATGCTTCCCGGGACCGCGGCCAGGGCCTCGCTGAGCCTGCGGCGCCACTCGGCTTCCCCTTGCGAGAGGGAGAGCGCCCCCGGCCCGGGCCGGGCCCGATCGGCGGCCCGGGGCTCGAGCGGAAGGTGGAGGACGACCTCCCTCCCCCGCTCCGCCGCCGCCTGGGCCACCTCCCGGGAATGGGCGAGAAAGGGCAGGACCGCGAAACCGAGAGGGAGGTCCAGGGCGAGAAGCTCGCGGGCGGCCTCCAGGTCCTGCCCCATGTCATCGATCAGGATGGCCGCGCGGGGCTCCTTCTCTCCCCCCGCGCCCTCCCCCCCGGACGGACGCGCCCCCGCGGCCAGGCACACCGCCAGGACGGCGGCGAGAAAAGTTCGGCCCCCCGGGCTCCATTTCCCGGCGGGGCCGAACGGAACGGAAATCTTCGCACCCGGCAAATCAGAGGCCCCGGAGCGGCGCCGGCCTCATCCTTTCCTCTCCTTCGCCAGGATCTGCTTCTTCATGTAGTCCACGGCCGCATCCAGCTGATTGTCCTTCTCCTCTCCGCCCGGCATGCGGGAGGGACGGACGGGGGCGGCGGGAGAGGTCTTGCCCGCCTTATCCTGGGCGCCCTTCTTCTCCCCCTCGCTGGGCAGATGGCCCGGGAGATCCTTCTCGCGCAGGTGCTCGGCGCCCGGGGGGAGCGGGGTCTCGGACGGCACCTTGATGTCGGGCTCGATGCCCTCGCCCTGGATGAGGCGGCCCTTCGGCGTATAGTAGAGGGCTGTCGTCAGGCGCAGGCCGGAGCCATCCGAGAGGGGCACGATGGTCTGAACCGAGCCCTTCCCGAAGGTCTTCTCGCCCAGCACCGGCGCCCGCTTGAGGTCCTGGAGGGCCCCCGCCACGATCTCCGACGCGCTGGCGCTTCCCGCGTTGACGACCACGAGAAGCGGCATCTCGGCCCCGATCCCGCGCGCCGAAGAGGTGAAGCGCTGCTGCTGGCTCTCAAGCCTGCCCTTCGTGTAGACGATGAGCTTGCCCGGCTCCAGGAAGACGTCCGAAACCTCGACCGCCTGGGAGAGCAGCCCGCCCGGATTGTTGCGCAGGTCGAAGATCAGCCCGCGGGCCTTCTGGCCCATGAGCTGGCTGAGCGCGTCGCGCACCTCGGCGCCCGTCGTCCCCTGGAAGCTCCGCAGGCGGATGTAGCCGATCCGGTCGGGGAGCATCCGGCTGCGCACGCTCTTGATGCGGATGATCTCTCGCGCGATCGAGAAATCGAGGGGCTTCTCCACCCCCTTGCGGCGCACCGAGATCTTCACCGAGCTGCCGGGCTCCCCCCGCAGGCGCCGCACGGCGTCCTGGAGGTTCATGTCCTTGGTGCTCTCCCCTTCCACCGCGATGATCTGGTCCCCGGCCTTGATTCCGGCGCGGAAGGCGGGGGTGTCCTCGATGGGGGTGACCACGGTCAGCGCGTCGTCGCGGATGGTGATCTCGATCCCCAGCCCGCCGAACCGCCCCGTCGTCTCAACCTGCATCTCCTTGTAGAACTCGGGGGTCAGGTAGCTCGTGTGGGGGTCCAGGGTGCGGAGCATGCCGTTGATGGCGCCACGGACGAGCTTCTTCTGCTCGATGGGGTTGACGTAGTTCTCCTCGACGAGGCTGAGCACCTCGGTGAAGGTCCGCAGCTCCGAATAGGCGGACTCCTCCCGGGCGGCGGTGTTCCCCATGGGGCTCGCCGCCAGGCCGGCGGCCAGGACCAGCACGGCCAGCACCCACATCAGCCACCCACCCACCACGCCTTTCTTCGTCATGCCTGCTTCTCCTTGGGATGGAACCCGGCGGAGCTCCTTCCCTCAACGCCGCGGTGAGAGCCACCGCAGCGGATCCAGCGGAATGGCCCCCTTGCGAATCTCAAAGTACAACGCCGCGCCGCCCAGCGCCTCGGTCGTCCCGACCCGGGCGATGACCTTCTCGGCGTCCACCTTCTCTCCCCGGCCCACATACACGTCCCCCGCCCCGCCGTACACGGTGTACATCCCGCCCGCGTGGCGGAGCACCAGGAGGTGCCCATAGCCCCGCACCCAATCGGCGAAGACGATCTCGCCCAGGGCCACGGGCCGGATGGGCGCGCCCTCGGGGGCCTGGATACGGAGGCTCCGCGCCTCCCGCGTGACCCCTTCCGGGGGGAGCGGCACCCCCGTCACGGGCCATGGCAAGGTGCCCTCGGCCAGCGGCCCTCCGCGCCCCGCTCCCGGCACGTCCCTGACCGTGAGGAGGGAGGCGATGGAGTCCCGCAGGATGTCGCGGGAGCGCTCCATCTCCTCCAGCAGCCTCCGGCGCTTGCCCTTGTCCTTCTCCAGCTCGTCCAGCTGCGACGAGCGCCGGGTGTAGAGAACGGCGAGGCGCTTCTTGGCCTCCGACTGGCGGGCGAGAATGGCCGCCCGCTCATTCACTTCCTTCCGGACCTCCGCCTCCAGCTCCCCCAGGGTCAGCTCGCTCCGGCGGAAGCTCTCCATCAGCCGCGCGTCATGCCGGGAGAGGACCGCCGCCAGCGACCAGCGGTCCAGCATGTCCTCCACCGACCGCGACATGATGAGGAGCCGCAGCGTGCCCGCCGGGCCTCCCATGTACAGTTCCCGGAGGCGATCGACCAAGCGTGCCTTCAGGGCCTCCCGCTCTGTACGAATCGCGCGGACCCGGCCCTGGACCTCCTCCAGCCTGAACTCCGATCGTTGCAGCCGCTGCCCCAGGAGGCGGAGCCGCTCATCCTCGGCCGCCAGGTGCGCGGCTGCGGAGTCCAGCGTCTCCAAGATGGACTCCGCCCGGCGCCGCTGCTGGGCCTCGCGGTCGCGCTCCTGGGCCAGGAGTTGCTCCATGGCGCGGAGCCTCTCTTCCCGGCGGCGGATCTCCTGCTCCACCCGGGCGAGAGGCCCCGCATCGCCGCCCGGGGCGGCGGCCGTAACCCCCGGAATCCCCGAGCCAAAGGCGGCGAACACCAGGACCCATCCTACCGCGAAGGGCAGCCCCCCAGCAATTCGATGCTCCCGGCGACCCCCCCTCCCCTTGGGCCGCGCGCCCATCACCGGCCTCCCCGCAGGAAATGGCGCACCGACACGGCGCTCCCGATGAACCCCAGCGCCGCCCCGGCCCCGGCCAGACCCAGGATCAGCCTCCATCCGCCCGCCTGGATGGCAAAATCCGCTCCGGTCACGCTGCCCGCGATGGGCTGGAACAAGCCGTGGAACACCCCCCACAGCACCCCGAAGGCCAGCAGCCCGCCCCCCGCCCCGCACAGCACCCCCTCGGTGACGTAGGGCGTCTTGATGAACAGGTCGGTCGCCCCCACCAGGTGCATGATGGCGATGTCCTCCCGGCGGGCGAACAGGGTGAGGCGGATGGTGTTGCCGATGATGAACACCACCCCCAGGCTCAGCAGGAACGAAAGCGTCCAGACGGCGAGAGCGACGAAGCGGATGACGCCTTCCAGCCGGCGGAGCCACAGGATGTCGCTCCGCGTCCGCTCGACCCCGGGCATCGTCCTCACCTGGGCCATCAGCCGCTCGACGTGGGAGAGGTCGCGCTGGCCCGGCCTAAAGATTACGCGGAAGGAGGGGGGGAGGAACGAGCCGTCCAGCCCCTGGAGCAGGTCGGCGTCCTGGCCGAGCCAGTTCTTCATCTCCCGGAGGGCTTCCTCGGAGTCCACTTCCTCGACCCGCTCCACCCCGGCGCCGGCGAGAACCGCCTTGCGGAGCGCCTCCTTCTGCCCGGCCGTGGCCTGGACCCCGAGGAAGATGGTGAGCTGGAAGCGCTCCCGCCAGGATTCGACCAGGATCGTGACGTTCAGCTGCACGATCCAGAGCGCTCCGAGGAAGATCAGGCTGATGGTCGTCGTGCCCAGGGCGATGGCGGCGCCGCCCGCGTTCTCGCGCAGGTCCTTGAGCGCCTCGCGCAGGAAATAGGGGAAGCACTGCAGCCAGCGGATCACCTAGCGCCCATCCGAAATCCGGCCGTTCTCCAGCCGCATGGCCCGCTTGGCCATGTACTCGACGAGGGAATGGTCGTGCGTGGCAACGACCACCGTCGTCGCCATGCGGTTGATCGCCCGGAAGAGGTCCATCACCTCGCGGGCCATGGTCTGGTCCAGGTTGCCCGTGGGTTCGTCCGCGATGAGGAGGGGCGGCCGGTTGACAAGTGCCCGCGCGATGGCCACCCGCTGCTGCTCCCCGCCCGAGAGGAAGCGGGGGAAGGTGTTGCGCTTCGCGGCCAGCCCCACCAGCTTCAAGACGGCGTACACGCGCCGCCGGGCCTCGCGGGCCGGCACCCCGATGGCGCGCTGGCAGAAGGCGATGTTGTCGAACACGGTGCGCCTGGGGAGCAGCTTGAAGTCCTGGAACACGACGCCGATCCCCCGCCGCAGGTGGGGGAGGTCCTTCCGCAACAGGCGGGTGATGTTGCGCCCCGCGATAAAGATCTGCCCGCGGTCGACGGACTCGGCCCCGTAGATGAGCGAGAGGAGGGTGGTCTTCCCGGCGCCGCTCGGGCCGGTGATGAAGATGAACTCCCCGCGCGGGATGTGGAGGTTCATCTCCTGGAGGGCGAAGCCGCCTTCCTCATAGCGCTTCCAAACGCCGATCAAGCGGATCATCGGGCATCCGGCTGCCAGGCGGCGGTTCGCACGGCGCGGCCGCGGCGCGCGGGCGGCGGGGCACGGCTGGGCTCAGCGGCCGAGGAGCCTCTTCGCCCGCTCCGCCACGTTCTCCGCGGTGAGGCCGAAGCGCTTGAAGTTCTCCTTGGCCGGGGCGCTCGCCCCGAAGCGGTCAATCCCCATCACGTCGCCCGCGTCGCCCACCCACTCGCGCCAGCCGAAGGCGGCCCCCGCCTCCACCGCCAGCCGCGCCCGGACGGCGGGGGGGAGCACTTCCTCGCGGTAGGTCCGCGGCTGGGCCCGGAAGAGCTCCCAGCTCGGCATGCTCACGACCCGGGCATCCACCCCTTCCCGGGCGAGAGCGCCTTGGGCGTCGAGGACGACGGAGACCTCCGAGCCCGTGCCGATGAGCACGAGGGCGGGCTCCCTCCCCTTCTCGCGGGAGAGCACGTAGGCCCCCTTGAGGAGGCCCTCCGCGCTTGCGGTGCGGGAGCGGTCAAGCACCGGCACGGCCTGCCGGGTGAGCACGAGCAGGGTCGGCCCCTCCGTCCGCTGGACGGCGGCCCGCCAGGCGATGACGGCCTCGTTCGCGTCGGCGGGCCGGATGAGGCAGAGGTTCGGCACGGCGCGCAGCGAAGCCAGATGCTCGATGGGTTGGTGGGTGGGGCCGTCCTCCCCCAGGCCGATGGAATCGTGGGTCAGGATGTAGATGACCGGGAGCCCCATGAGGGCCGCCAGGCGGAGAGCGGGGCGGGCGTAGTCGGTGAAGACGAAGAAGGTCGCCGCGTAGGGCCGCACCCCGCCGTGGAGCGCCATCCCGTTGCAGGCGCCGGCCATGGCGTGCTCGCGCACCCCCCACCGGATGTTGCGCTCCCCGTGATGGCCCTTGCGGAGGTCGCCCGAGCCCTGGATGAGGGAGTTGTTCGAGGAGGCGAGGTCGGCGCTCCCCCCGATCAGGGCGGGGATGCGGGCGGCCAGGACGTTGAGCGCCTTGCCCGAGGCCGCGCGGGTGGCCAGCGGGCCGTCCTCGGGCTTGAAGGCGGGGAGGCCGGCGTCCCAGCCGGCGGGCAGCCTAGCAGACATGGCGGCCTCGAGGGAGGCGGCCTCGGCCGGATGGGCGCGCCGGTAAGCCTCCAGCTTCTCCCTCCAGGCTTGCTCCAGCCTCGCGCCCCGCTCGGCCGCTCCGCGCATGTGATCGCTCACCCGGCCGGGGACGAGGAAGTGCGCGTCCTCGGGCCAGCCGTACACCCCCTTGGTCCGCTTGACCTCCTCCTCGCCCAGGGCCTCCCCGTGGGCTTTCGACTTGCCCTCGGCGTTGGGCGAGCCGAAGCCGATGCGGGAGCGGACGATGACGAGGGAGGGCCGGCGGGTCTCGGCGGCGGCGCTCTCGAGGGCACGGGAGAGGGCGTCGAGGTCCTCGGCCCTCTCGCCCAGGTTGATGACGTGCCAGCCGTAGGCGGCGAAGCGGGCCTCGACGTCGTCCGAAGAGGCGAGGTCGGTGCTCCCGTCGATAGTGACGCGGTTGTCGTCGAAGACGCCGATGAGCTTGCCGAGCCCCAGGTGGCCCGCCAGCGAGGCGGCCTCGTGCGAAGCCCCCTCCATCAGGTCCCCGTCGCTCAGGAGGACGAAGGTGCGATGGTCCACCACCTCGTTCCCCGGCCGGTTGTAGCGGGCCGCGAGGTGGGCCTCGGCCATCGCCATCCCCACCGCGTTCATGAAGCCCTGGCCCAGGGGGCCGGTGGTGGTCTCGACGCCGGGGGTGAGGCCGTACTCGGGATGGCCGGGCGTGAGGCTCCCCCACTGGCGGAAGCGGACGACCTCCTCGATCGGGAGGTCGTAGCCCGTCAGGTGGAGAACGGCGTAGAGCAGCATCGAGGCGTGCCCGCACGAGAGGACGAAGCGGTCCCGGTTGAACCACGCGGGATTCCGGGGATTGTGGCGGAGAAACCTCGTCCACAGGACGTAGGCCAGCGGCGCCAGGGACATCGGGGCGCCGGGATGGCCCGAGTTGGCCTTCTGCACCGCGTCCATGGCCAGGGTGCGGATGGTATGGACGCAGAGGGCGTCGAGCGGCATGGCGGCGAGCCGCTCTTCGCCGGGAACACCCTGGACGGCCGGACCAGCCTTCACGGGTGGGGTCATTCGGTGCTCCCTCAGCGAGAATCCTTGCCCCTAGCGAGGGAGCCGCCTCCCCCGGCTTGCGCACAGATTGGTCTACTGGTTCGCGGAGGCCCCCGCCTTCCGGCGCTGGAGGGTCTGGAGCCAGCCTTCCAGGCGTTCGACCACTTCGGCGGGGGACAAGGAACGGACCTCTCCTTCCTTATCCCCTTTGCCGGATTCCTGCAACCGGGCCCCGGCGGCGAGCTGGCCCTCGATCTCCTGCATCCGGCTGGTCAGCCAGCCCGAGGGCGCGCCGACGGCGGACGCCTTGCGGCAAAGGTCGAGGGCTTGGGCCAGATTCCCCTCCTCGACGTAGAGCCCGATGAGGCTCCGGAGGACGGGGGCCACCTCCACCTCCTCCGCCCGGGGCGCACGCTCCGGCCCGGGCGGGGAAGCTGGCCGAGCCGCCTCCCCGCCGGCGGAGGAGACAAGCTCTTCCGTCTCGTCCGCCCCGCCGGGTTCCAACTCCTCGGAAACGAGGCCGAGGTCCCCCTCCTCCAGTTCCACCTCCATGTCCAGATCGAGCTCCCCGCCCGTCCCCACCGGCTCTACGGCCGGAGGGGCGGCCGCCGCATCAGCCTCGGCGAGGAGGCCCTCCAGCTCATCGTCCGGGATCACGCCGGGATCGGCCCCGGGCGCGGATGCTGCCGCTGGCGCACCGCCCTCCTCCTCGAACAACGCATCCAGGTCCAGTTCGTCGGATAGCTCATCGGCGGGAACACCCGCTGGAGCGGCCGCCGCTGGAGCGGGAACCAATTCTCCCTCCGCTCCCTCTTCCGCGAATAGACCCTCCAGGTCCTCGTCGAGCACCGCATCCGGAGCGGCGTCCCCGCCCGATGCCGCTGAGACAGCGGGTGCCGCAGCCGCCGGCGCGCCCTCCCCCTCTTCGGCGAACATGGCCTCGAGGCCGATCTCGCCGGCGGCAGCCTCCGCTCCGCCCGCCGCCGGGGGAGCGGCGTGGAGAGGAAGGGACTCGGCCTCTCCTTCCTCGTCCGCGAAAAGGTTTTCCAGGTCCTCGTCCAGCACCACATCCGGGGCGGAGCCTGCGGCCGGGGCCGCCCGTGGGGCCGCCTGCGGAGTAAGGGACTCGGCCTCCCCCTCCTCCTCGGCGAAGAGACTCTCCAGATCCTCGTCGAGCACCACATCCGGAGCAGCGGCGGCACGGGGCGCCGGAGCCGCCCCGGCCGATTCATCCTCCTCCGCGAGGAAGGACTCCAAATCGTCCTCGGGGGCCGCGCCCCCCGCCATGCCACCCGGCGCGCCCGCCTTCTCGGCGCTCTCTGGGAGGGCCAGCGCTTCATCCTCCTCTTCGAGAGCCGGGAGGGAGGACCCCGCCCGGTCCGCCTCATTCAGCAAGGCGTCCAGATCGGAATCGCCGGGGGAGGCGATGCCGGCCTTCACCCCTTCGGCGGGCCCGGCGAGCTCCTCCTCGAAATCCATGTCGAAGCCCCCCCCCGCCGGGGCCGGGGCGGGGGCGGGAGGAGCCGCCTTCTTGCCCCCCGTCAGCCGGGCCTCGAGGAGGCCAAGCTGCTTCCGCCATTCGGCGTTCCCGGGCTCCTTCTCGAGAAGCTGCCGGTACACCTCGGCCGCCTGGGCGTGGTGGCCCTGGGAGGTGTAGAGCTGGGCCAGCGAGGGGGTGGGGATGGGGGCCGGCGCTTCCGCCTCGGTGGAAGCGGGCGCGCCCTTCCGCCGGGCGGCGGGCGCGGCGGGTCTCGGGGCCTCCTCGAGCAGGGCGCGCGACTCGGGGTTCGAGGGGTCGAACATCGCGGCGAGGCGGAGGGCCCGGCGCGCTCCCGCCTCGTCGCCCGCCCGCTTCCGGCACTCCGCGAGCAGGCGCTGGCCCTGGAGGTTCCAGGGGGACTTCCCGACGGCCGCGGCCAGCTCCTCGGCGGCCTCCTCCGGCCGATCCATGGCCAGCAGGACTTCCCCCAGCAGGACGCGCGGGGCTGCGTAGGCGGGGTGGACCCCGAGGCCGGACCGCAGCAGCTTCTCGGCGCGGGGGCCGTCCCCCTGCTGCCAGAGGAGCGAAGCCAGCGGGAAAAAGGCGGGCGAGGACGGACTCTTCTCCATCTGCTGCTCGAGGGCCTCGATTCGCCTTTGAGGATCTTTGGCTCGACGGGCCATGGCGCCTGCATATGGAGGGGAGAGGCCGGGGCGGACCAATGTTACTTTTCCAATACTATCAAAGCGTTGCAGGAGTGACAAGACCGATGCGGGGCCAGCCGGGCAGATATTCACCCTCGCCCGGGACGCCCCCCCTCCGCTCTCCTATCCGGTGACGGCCACGGCGTTGATCTCGACGAGGCACCTCGGATCGGTGGCCAGCCGCACGACCTGGACCGTCGTGGTGGTGGGCCGGGACTCCCCGAAATACTCCGCCCACACCCGGTTCAGGGCGTCCTGTTCCGAGAGGTCGGTGACGTAGCGGTTGGCGGTCACCACGTCGGAGAAGGCCGCGCCGACCGCCTCGAGGCTGCGCTTCAGGTTCTCCAGCGCGGCGCGCGCCTGGCCCGCCATGTCCCGGGGCATGGCGTCGAACTCCTCGGGCCGGTGGGGATGGTGGTGGTAGACGGGCGCGGCCGTCACACCGGCGAGGTAGACGGTGGAGCCCCCCGTCACCCGGATGGCCGGGGCGTAGGGCATCCAGAGGTCCGGGGCGCCGGGCCAGTGCAGGTGCTCGACCTTCTTCGCCATGTCTTCCTCCTCAAGAGTGAGCCTGCGGACGCCATGAGAAAGGGACCGCCCTTCGCCCGCCCCCGGTTGACGTCCGGCCATCCTTCCATCGGATAATACCGGCCATCCTGTCTTCCCACGTATGCGAATGCCTGGAGGATTGCATGCCGCAAAGGGTTCTCGAAGGAAAGCGCGCGGTCGTCACCGGGGCTTCGTCCGGCATGGGGGCCGCCTTCGCCATGAAGTTCGCCTCCGAGGGCGCCAGCATCTGGGCGGCGGGCGGGAGCAACGCCGAGGGCCTCCGCCGGACCATCGAGGGGTGCGCCAAGCACGGCGTGCGGGCGGGCGGCAAGGGCTACAGCCTCGCCAGCTCCCAGGACGCCGCCCAGCTCGTCCGCGACGGCGCGGAGTTCCTGGGCGGGCTGGACATCCTCGTCAACTGCGCCGGGACGCGCAACTTCAAGCTGATCACCGAGGTGGAGGACGACGAAATTGATCTCCTCTTCCAGGTGAACGCCAAGGCGGCCTACCTCGCCTCCCGCGAGGCCGCCCGCATCATGGTCCCCCAGAAGAGCGGGAAGATCCTCATGCTGGGCTCCGACGCGGGCGAGCACGGCACGGCGAGCTTCAGCCTCTACTCATGCACGAAGGCCGTGATGCACAACCTGACCAAGTGCCTGGCCATCGAGCTGGGGCCGCTCGGGATCCGGGTCAACTGCCTGGCGCCGGGGGTGGTCGAGAGCGGCCGGGTGAAGCAGCGCCTGGCCAGCGACCCGGAGTTCGCCGAGAACCGCCGGAACAAGATCCCCATCCGCCAGTTCGGGGACGTGGAGAACATGGCGGCGACGGCCCTATTCCTGGTGTCCCCCGAGAACGAGTTCATGAACGGCTCCATCGTCATGGCCGACGGGGGCATCACGGCGGGCTAGCGGGCGCGGGTCTCCGGGCCGGCGGCGGAAGCCGCCCCGGGCGCCTCCCGGCCCCATCCCGGAGGAGGAGGGGGGGATGCCTGGGTTGTTTGGGTCCTCTCCGATGAGAACCTGGCCCGGCCTCTGCCTGGCCGCCCTCCTCCTTTCCCCCGCCATCGGGTGGGCGGCCGAGATCGGAGACCTGGCCGACCCCCCCGAGACCCACCGGGTGGTCCGCCTCCCCCTGCCCGGCCCGGAGCCCCGCTGGCTCTTCACCGCCCCGCCGCGCAAGAGACAGAAGGAAACGGCGCTGAGTCTCCTGGTCCTCACGGCGGATGGAAGATTCCATATCCCCCGCCTGGGCCCCGAAAGCGCCAAGAAAAACATCCAGTGGGAACCCAACCCCATCCCCTCCGACCTCACCGTCGACGTCCCTCCCGCCGATCTGGGCGGAGGGCAGCTCGCGGGCCCCGGGCGGGACGGGTTCTTCGTCATCGTGAGCACCCTGGCCCGCGAGTGGCGGTTCGTGCGCCCGAGCGTGCCGCTCTCCGCCCTCTCCCGCCCCACCGGGCTCGCCCTCGGCACGGCGGCCGCCGCGGGCGAGGACGGCTCCCTGGTCCTCTTCCGGCGAAGCGCCGGCGGATGGCACGAGGTGCAGCGCCTCGCGCCGGGGAGCTCCGCGCTGCCCTCGGCCGTCCTGCGCGACGCCCTCCTGACGGCCGCCGACCTGGACGGGGACGGACGGAAGGAGCTCATCGTGCCCGCCGCCCCCTCGGACCGCTACCGCCACGGGGTGCTGGGGGACGCGGTCGAGCCCACCGAGCTCCGCGCCTTCCGGGTCGAGGGGGACAAGCTGCTTCCCTTTGCCTCCTTCCCCGCAGGGGGGAGCGGGGTGTTCGAGAGCCTGGGCGCCCTGGCGGCCGACCTGGACGGGGACGGGCGCGAGGAGATCCTGATCACGCGGAGCGATCCCGCCGGGGGGGCCGCCCACCTCGTGCTCGGGCTGCGGGACGGGAAGCTGGCGGTCAAGGCGCGGAACCAGCCCGCCGGGGGGGGCAACCGCTGGTCCCACCTGCTGGGCGCGTTCGACGTGGACCGGTCGGGCCTGAAGGTGCTGGCGGTGGAGACGCCGCACGGGGCGGGCGCGCTGCTCGCGTTGCGGCTGCGGGGGGAAGAGCTGCGGGAGCGGGCCCGGCGGTCCGGCTTCACGACCCACACGATCGGGTCGCGCAACTTGTGGCAGTTCGCCCTCCTCCGGCGGGGCGGCTTCACCGAGGTGGTCCTTCAGGAGCGGGGCCGGAACCGTCTGGCCGCCCTGGCCCTGGTGGGCAACCGCTGGAGGCTGCGGTGGGCCCTTTCCCTTCCCTCGCCGGTCCAGTCCAACATCGTGACGGGGGACTTCGACGGAGACGGCCGGGAGGACCTCGCCTTGGCCGACTCCAAGGGGAGGCTCCTCCTTCTGCTCTCCCAGAGATAGATCGGTCCCTTTCTCACTCTCGATGACTTTCCTATCGGCAGCCTTCGGCCCGACTTGAGCCCGAAATCATTCACTTTTGCGAAAAAGCGTCCTCAACCATCTCCGCCGCCGGCCGATAAAACAAGTGTTGGCGCGGGAAACACCGCGGAACAGAGAGAGGAGGCCGACTGTGGCGATCCAATGCTGGATGTGCTCGGAGATCCTGGTCGAAGGCAAAGAGCTCGCCCAGGCCCAGCCCGCGGCGCTGCAGAAATCCCTCTACACGCAGGCGATCCCGGTTCACTCCGGCTGCTGCCCGGAGTGCATGGGGATTCAGACGGGAGGCGCGCTCCGCCTCAGGGCCGTCAAGAGCCAGCTCTCTGCCGCCTAAGAGCCCTCACAGCTCGGGGAACTCCGCCAGTCGCAGGGAAGCGCGCCCCGCGAGCTGTAGACGCCGCCGGTGCGGCCGGCCGCCCGGCGGCGTCGAAGTTTTCGGCTACCGCTTGCGCGGGGCGGCGGGCGCCTTCGCCTTCTTGCGGATGTTGAAGAACGCCCCCATGCCTGGGAAGACGGCTGAGCCCCCCAGCTCCTCCGCGATGCGCAGGAGCTGGTTGTACTTGGCCAGCCGGTCGGTGCGGCTCGCCGAGCCGGTCTTGATCTGGCCCGCGTTCGAGGCCACCGCGAGGTCGGCGATGGTGGTGTCCTCGGTTTCCCCCGAGCGGTGGGAGATGACCGAGGTGTAGCCCGCCCTCGTGGCCATCTGGATGGCGTCGAGGGTTTCGCTCAAGGTGCCGATCTGGTTCACCTTGATCAGGATGCTGTTGGCCACGCCCTCGGCGATGCCCTTGGCCAGGATCTCGGTGTTCGTCACGAAGACGTCGTCCCCCACGAGCTGCACCTTGCCGCCCAGCGCCTGGGTGAGCGCGGCCCACCCGGCCCAGTCGTCCTCGGCGCAGCCGTCCTCGATGCTGATGATCGGGTACTGGCGCACCCAGCCCTCGAGAAACTTCACCAGATCGTCGGAGCTCTTCTGGCTCTTGTCCGACCAGCGGAAGACGTACTTGCCGTTCTCGTAGAGCTCGCTCGAGGCGGGGTCGAGGGCGATCATGGCGTCCTGCCCCGGCTTGTAGCCCGCCTGGACGACGGCCTCGAGGATGGTCTCGATGGCCTCGTCGTTGCTCTTGAGGTCGGGAGCGAAGCCGCCCTCGTCCCCCACGTTGGTGCCGTAGCCCCGCTTCTTGAGGACGGCCTTCAGGTGGTGGAAGACCTCCACCCCCATCCGGAGCCCCTCGGGGAAGCTCTTGGCCCCCACGGGCATCACCATGAACTCCTGGAAGTCCACCCGGTTGTCCGAGTGGGCGCCCCCGTTCACGATGTTCATCATCGGCACGGGGAGGGTGCAGGCCCCCGCCCCGCCCAGGTAGCGGTAGAGGGGGAGGTCGTGGGCGTCCGCCGCCGCCTTGGCCGCCGCGATGGAGACCGCGAGGATGGCGTTCGCACCGAGGCGGCCCTTGTTCCTCGTGCCGTCCGCCTCGCGCATCCGCTGGTCCACCGACCGCTGGTCGGCGGCGTCCATGCCGAGGAGGGCGGGGGCGATCACCTTGCGGACGTTCTCGACCGCCTTGGTCACCCCCTTGCCCAGGAAGTAGGCCTTGCGGCCGTCGCGGAGCTCGACCGCCTCGCGCTTGCCCGTGCTCGCGCCGCTGGGCACGGCCGCCCGCCCGAAGCCGCCCCCGGCCAGGAGGACATCCGCCTCGACGGTGGGATTCCCCCGGGAATCGAGAATTTCCCTCGCCGCGATCTGAACGATGGTGGTCATCTCT
>MGDP01000066.1 GCA_001790955.1 Candidatus Tectomicrobia bacterium RIFCSPLOWO2_12_FULL_69_37 | reverse complement strand
GGCGGCGGACATGGAGAACATCGTCCGCGAGACCCGGGACCAGGAGCGCAAGGAGCGCGACTACGTCAAGCTCACCTACCGCTACGGCCTGAAAGAGCTCTACGACGACCGCGAGGTAGGGGCCCGGGTGCAGGAGTACGCCAAGAACCCCGAGAAGGCGAAGGAGCTGCCCCCTCCCATGCCGGGGGTGAACACCCTGGCCGGGCGCCTCATCCTGAACCTCCTGGAGGCGGCGCTCTACGGCGCCGCCCGGCAGAACGTCGAGACCTTGATCCAGGCCAACGAGGAAGTGCGCGAAGGTCTCAAGAAGCTCCGCAAGAAATAGCATGCCGGAGGCCCTGGCCCTCACCGGCTGCGAGGCCTGGACCCCTCTTGAGCGCATCCCGGACGCCCTCCTTCTCGCCGAAGGGGGGCGTTTCGCTTACGTGGGCCCGCGGGGCGCGCTGCCGCTTCCGCCGGGCATCCGCAAGGTCGAGCTGGGCGGCGCCGCCGTCTGCCCGGGCCTCGTCGACCTCCAGGTGAACGGCCTGGGCCCCGAGGCCGTCCTGGACGGGGATCCGGAGGGCCTCCTGCGCCTGGCCCGCGCGCTCGCCCGCCGGGGCACCACCTCGTTTCTTCCGACGGCCACGGCGTCTTCCCCCGGCGACCTCCTCCGCGCCGCCCGGGCGGTGCGGGAAGCCTGGGAGCGCCAGCAGCGCGCGCGGCGGGCGGGCGCCGCCATCCTGGGCCTCCACCTCGAAGGCCCCTGCCTCAACCCCCTCATGCGCGGGGCCCACCCCCTGGAGCACATCCGGCCCGTGGACCCGGCGGAGCTCGAGCGCGTCGGAGGGGCGGCGGGGGGCTTCGGCCCCTCGGGGAGGCCGGGGCTGCGCCTCCTCACCCTCTCGCCGGAGGTGGAGGGCGCGGCCGGGGCCGCGCGGGCGATGAGCGCGCGCGGGGTGGCCGTGGCGATGGGCCACACCGCGGCGGCGGACGATGAAGTGGAGCGCTTCCTCGCGGCGGGGGCCCGCTTCGCCGTCCACGCCTACAACCGCTACGGCGCGCCCGGCTCCGGGGGCGCCTCCGTCCCCCAGGCGCCCGGCGTCCTCCCGCCCGGCCCGATGGCGGCGGTGATCTCGGACGCGCGCCTCATGGCGGGGCTCATCGCGGACGGCGTCCACGTGAAGCCGGAGGCGGCCGCCTCTCTCGTCCGGATGCGGGGGTGGGCGCGCGTCGCCCTCACCTCGGACCTGGTCTCCGACCGGGGGCTCTCGGGCGAGGCCGCCGGCGCCTCGCTGGAGGAGCGCGCGGTGCGGCGGGGGGGCGTCCTCACCGGCAGCCGCCTCTCCCTGGGGGAGATGCTCCCTCTATATAAGGAGTGGACGGGCCTCCCAGCGGACCTCGCGGTGGCCGCCGCCACCCAGCACCCCGCCCGCCTCCTCTCGGCCCAGGAAGAGGTCGGCCGCCTCCTCCCCGGCGCGCGGGCGGACCTCTGCGTCCTCGACCCCCGCACGCTCGAAATCCGGGCCGTCCTGGCAGGGGGGGAGTGGGCCTCCGGAACCCTTCCATTTGCGGCGCCCTAGGGATTCCACCATAATGCGGAAGGGATTGTTTTCCTTGCCCTGAGCGGCGCCTCACGCCCCGCCGCCACAAAGGCCTGGCGCCATGTACGACCTCGTGTTCCGCGGCGCGCTTCTCATCGACGGGGAGGGAGGGGAGCCCTTCGCGGGCGACCTGGCCGTCTCGGGCGACAGCATCGCGGCCATGGGCTCCCGCCTGGGCGGCCAGGCTCGCCGGACGATCGCCGCCCAGGGCCTGGCGCTGTGCCCCGGCTTCGTGGACATCCACGGCCACTCCGACTACTACCTCCTCATCAACCCCGCCGCCGAGGCCAAGGTGCGCCAGGGGGTGACGACGGACGTGGGGGGCAACTGCGGCTACTCCGCCGCCCCCGTCGCGGGCCCCGAGCGGGCCGAGCGCGTCCAGACCTACCGCGAGCAGTACGATCTCGCCCTGCCCTTCGACACCCTCGACGGCCACCTGCGCCGCCTGGAGGAGGCCGGGATCTCGGTGAACTACGCCGCCCTCGTGGGGCACAACACCGTGCGCGGGAGCGTCATGGGCGGCAGCGCCCGGCCCGCCACCGCCGGGGAGCTCGCCCGCATGGAGGCCATGGTCGCCCAGGGGATGGCCGAAGGCGCCTTCGGCCTCTCGACCGGGCTCATCTACGCCCCCGCCTGCTTCGCCGGCCGGGAGGAGCTGACCGCCCTCTGCCGCGCGGCGGGCCGGCGCGGCGGCCTCCTCGCCACCCACATGCGCAGCGAGGGGGAGGGCTTGCTCGAAGCCATCGAGGAGGTCATCGGCGCGGCGCGGGACGCCGGCCTTCCCCTCCAGATCAGCCACCTGAAGACGGCGGGCGAGAAGAACTGGGGGAAGCTCGACGCCGCCTTCGCGCTCATCGAGGGCGCGCGCGATCGCGGGCAGGACGTCACCTGCGATCGCTACCCCTACACCGCCTCGAATACCCACCTGAGCGCCCTGCTGCCCGACTGGGCGCACGACGGGAGCCTGGAGGAGCGGCTCGCCCGCCTCCGCTCGGAGGAGAGCCGCGCCCGCATCCGCGCCGAGGTCCTCGCCGCCCATCCCGAGCCCGGGTATTGGGAGCGCGTCCTCATCAGCCGGGCCTTCACGGAGAGAAACCGCGGCTGCGAGGGCCTCACCCTCGCCGGGCTGGGGGAGAAGCGCGGGCTCCCGGCGGCGGACGCGATGCTGGACCTCCTGGCCGAGAACCGCCTCCAGGTGGAGATCCTCATCTTCATGATGAGCGGCGAGAACATGCGCCGCATCCTCCGGAAGCCCTACGTCATGGTGGGGTCGGACGCGGGCGCCCTCACCCACGAGCCCCCCCTCGGGGCGGGCCGCCCTCATCCCCGGAACTTCGGCACCTTCCCCGCCGTGCTCGGCAACCTCGCCAGGGACGAGGGGCTCTTCCCCCTCGCCGAGGCCGTCCGCAAAATGACCTCCGCCCCCGCGCGCCGCCTGGGCATCCGGGACCGCGGGGTCCTGCGGGCGGGGATGAAGGCCGACCTCGTCCTCTTCGACCCCGCGCGCGTGCGCGACGCCACCACCTACGAGCGGCCCATGGCCTACCCCGAGGGGATCGGGACGGTGCTCGTGAACGGCGTCCCGGTGGTGGAGGGGGGCGCCCACACCGGCGCCCGCCCGGGGCGCGGCCTGCGAAAGCCCCCCTCGAACGGCGGGCCCCTCCGATGATGGGCCTCTACGGCACCCTGGGCCTCGTGGGCGTCCTCGCCGCCATCGCCCTGGTGGCGGTGTGGCTCCACTCCCGCCGCGCCGGGCGCCGGGGCAGCTTCCCCGCCGACACCTGGGACCCCTACCTCCAGAAGGGCGGCCAGGCCACCCCCTGGGGGACCGGGGTGCCCGACGAGGTGGAGAGGGTGGCCGGCGGCCCCCCCGCCGCCGAGCCCGACGAGCAGTACGTCGCCTCGCGCCCCGCCTCGGACGGGAGCGTGCTCTCCCGGATGAAGAACCTCGAAGCCATCCCCATCACCGCCGACGAGGAGAGGCGGAGGGAAGAGCAGAGGCGCCAGATCGAGGCCGCCCGCGCCGCCGCGTCCAGCCCTCCCCGTCCCCCCCAAGAACAAGAAGAAGAAGGCGGCAAGGAGAGCCTCGAGCTCATCGCCTCCGCCCCCGGAGCGGCCCCCCCCGCTGCGAAGGCGCCCGCGCCTCCCCCGCCTCCGCCGGGCGCGGCGCGGCCCTCCGGCAACGGCGGGCGGCGCCCCTGGTGGGAGGACCTCCCCACCCCCAAGGATGCGCCCTTCCGCCGCTCGGTGGCCCAGCTCATGGGCATCGCGGTGGCGGACGTCCCCGCCGGGGCGCCCCCCGTCCCGGCCGCCCCCCCCGATGCCGCCTCCCTGCCCTGGAGCCCCCACATCGCGGCCTCCCCGGAGGAGCAGCCGCCCCTGGCCCCGGCGGCCGCGCCCCCGGCTCCCCCGGCCGAGGAAGCGGCTGAGGAAGCGGGGGACTTCCTGGGCCTCGGGTCCGAGGCGCCCTCGCCTCCCGAGGCGGAGGGGCGGGCCCCCGCGCTGGCTGAGGAGGAACCGGACGGTATCCTTCCGGACCTTCCCGGGGAGGAGGAGCCGGATTCCCGGGAAAGCGCCCCCGCCGGGGCGGCGGTGGGAGAGCCGCTGGAGGACGCCTCGCTCTTCGCCGAGGAGGAGGCCCCGGCCCAGGAGCTTCCCGATCCGCTCCTGGAAGAGGAGGAGCCCGCCGCGATCTCGCCCGGCCTCGACCTGGAGCCGGCGGACGAGGGGGAGGCGCCCGGGGAACCCGCCCAAGCGGCCCAGCCGGAGTCCTTCCCGCCCGGCCTGGCCGAGCCGGCGGGGGCGCGTCCGGCTCCGGGGGAAGAGGCGCCGGTCTTCGCCAGGGAAACCGGGGAGGAGACGGCGGAGGTGGAGGAGGAAGCCGTCTTCCTCGCCGAGGAGGAGGCTCCGGCCGGCGGGGAGCCCGCCGCCCTCGTGATGGAAGAGGAGGCGGGAGGCGTTCAGCCGGAGACGGCCGGCCTTCCCTCCGGGGAGATCGGGGAAGAGGCGGAAGAAGCGGGGGAGGCCATCGTCCTTGAGGACATGGAGGAGGTGGAGGCGGAGGCCCCCGCCGCCGCGGCTCCTCCCGCCGCCCGCGCCGGGGAGGGCCTGCCCGACCTTCCCTCCGAGGAGGAGGGGGGCGGGGACGTCTTCGCCGTCCTGCGGAGCGAGCGGGGCCTCCCCGCGGAGGAGGTCTCCGAGGAGCCCATCGGCAACGCCCTCCTCTACGAGTCCAACGAGGCGCTCGAAAACATCTCCGAGCAGGAGGGCGTCGCCTCCTCCCGCCTCCCGGCGCCCTCCACGCCCCCGGCGCCCGCCCGCCCCGCCGCCGTCCCCTCCGCACCCCCCCCCATGCCGGAGGAGGAAGCCGCGCTTGCGGCCCGGGTGCCCGCGCCCGCCGCGGCGGAGGCGCCCGCGGCCAGCTCCCCGGCCGACCTGGTTCGGAAGCTGGCCTCGGACCACTGCGCCGGCGACTTCCTCCTCGCGGAGGAGGGGGAGGTCCGGCTGCCGGCCTGGGCGGAGGGGGTGAGCCAGGCGGCCGAGTCCGACCTGCGCGAGCGCCAGGCGGCCAAGGCCGCCGTCCAGCCCGAGGAGTACCTGCGCCTGGGCATCGTGGAGCACCTGCTGGGCCGCTGCGAGGAGGCCTCGAACCACTTCAAGGAGGCGCTCCGCCGCGCGCGGCGGCTGGGGCCGGTGCTGAACGCCCTCGCCGTCGCCACCTTCGCGCGGGGGAAGATGGACCCCGCCATCGCCTACTGCAAGGAGGCCGTCCGCGAGGCGGGCAACGACGCGCCGCTGCGCGCCGCCGCCTTCCGCAACCTGGGCTTCTTCTACCAGGTGAAGGGGGACCATGCCCGGGCCGCCGAGGCCACGGTCTCGGCCATCGAGGCGGCCGGCCCCAAGGGCGCCCCCGCCCAGCTCTCCCGCCTCCACCTGCGCGCGGGCCAGCTCCTGCGCCGGCTGGGGGAGGCCGAGCGGGCGCGCGGGCACCTGGCCGAGTCGGCCAATCACTTCCGCAGGGGGGGCGAGGACGCCGAGTGGGCCCGGGCCCTCGTCGCCCTCGCCTCGGCCCAGACCCAGCTGGGCGAGTCCGACGCCGCGCTCAAGAACCTGGAGGAGGCGGCCCGCGTCTGCCGCGAGCGGGGGGACGCGGCGGGCGAGGCCCTGGCGCTGGGCCAGATGGGCGGCACCTACACCGCGCTCGACCAGTTCACCCGCGCCCTGGGCTACTACGAGAAGGCCGCCGCCATCCACCGGGAGATGGGCAACCGCAAGGGCGAGGCGGCGCACATGAGCAACATCGGGAACATCCACTACTTCCGGGGGGACCTGGAGGAGGCCGAGGCGGCCTACGAGCGGGCGCTCCAGATCAACCGCGAGGAGGCGCACCTCGTCGGACAGGCCACCAGCCTCGGGAACCTCGGCCGCCTCCACCTCGAGCAGGGGAACCTGGAGCGGGCGCGCGCGAGGCTGGGCGAGGCGCGCGCGCTGTTCAAGGAGGCGGGCGCCGGGGAGCAGCTCGAGAAGGTCCGGGCCATGCTGGAGGAGGTGGAGCGGGGCGGGTAGGGTAGGGGACAGGCCGGGGCGAGAGATTCCTCCGTGGGGGCGGGTGTTGTGCCCGCCCCCTATTCTTTCGCCTTGCGCTTCAGCCGGTCGTCGGTGTCCCGCAGCTTCTGGGAGAGGTCCTTGGCGAGGCTCGAGGCCACCTTGAAGCCGAGCGAGGGGAAGACGTTCGTCAGGATCTCGCGCTCGACGCAGAAGACGAGGGTCTTCGCCGCGGCCTCCGCGGCCGCGTTCCGCGGGGTGTTCTCCAGCACGGCCATCTCCCCGAAGCAGCTCCCCTCCCCCACCCGGGCGATCGGCTTGCCGTCCCGGCTGATGGCGACCTCCCCGTAGACGATGAGGTAGAAACAGTCCCCCATCTCCCCTTCCTGGAAGATGACCTCGCCCGGGTCGTAGGAGCGGCGGCTGCACAGCCGCAGGAACCAGACGAGCTCCTGCTGGCTCATGCCGGAGAAGAAGGAGTAGCCGTCCTGGAGCTTGCCGAGGAGGGATTCGACGGTCTGGGCGCCCTCGCGCGTGAGCGGGAGGGCGCCCGGGCCCGGGGGCGCGCCTTGGGGCTGGGGAGGGCCGGAGGGCGGCACGGGAGCCTCCTCAGCGGAGGGCGCGTGGAGGCGGGGCGCGGCCCCGCCGCTCCCCGTCACTTCGGCGGGTCCTGCTTGCGGATGAGTTCGTTCGCCTCGCGGAGCTTCACGGAAAGCTGGCGGGCGAGCCCGACCACCACCTTGAAGCCCAGCGCCGGGGCCCGGGTGGCCAGCACGCTCCGGGAGATGGAGAAGAGGAGCGTGTTCCCCGCGGCCACCGCGGAGGCGTTGCGCGGGGCCTCCTCCAGGATGGCCATCTCGCCGAACACCTGGCCGGGCCCGAGCTGCGCCACCTCGGTGTTCTCCACGAGGATGCGCACCCCGCCGGAGACGACGAGGTAGAAGGAGTTGCCGAGCTCGCCCTGGGAGAAGATCTTCTTCCCGTCCTCGAAGTTCTCGCGCCGGCACAGCTTGAGGAACTGGCTCACCTCCTCGTCGAGCATGTCGCCGAAGAAGAGATAGCTCTTCTGGAGCTTGCGGATGAGGGCCAGGAGCTGGGGCGGGATGGCCTCCTTCTTGAAGCTGAGCTTCTGGTAAGCGGGCTGGGGCTCGGGGCCGGGTTCGGTCGCCATGTCTTCCGCCTCTCCCCGTGCGGGCCTCTCGGCCACGCCCGCGGGCGGGTGAAGGGGGGGGCCTCCCCCCGCCCGGCGGCCGGGCGGCGCGGGCCCTCCCCGGGGGATCCTCTCAGCCTCCGCCGAGGGCGAAGCGCTCGGTCAGCCGCGCGAAGACGAGCGCCGCGCGGCGCAGCTCCCCGACGTCCACGAACTCGTCCGGGCCGTGGGCCTGCTCCACGCTCCCGGGGCCCAGGAGAAAGCACTGCCGGCTGCCCGTGCGCGCGGCGGCCAGCCCGGCGTCGGAATAATAGCTCACTCCGGCCGGCTCGGGCGCGAGGCCCGCCCCCTCGCGCAACGCCAGGGCGAGGATGCGCCCCCCCTCGCTCCCCAGGTCGGCGAGGACGGGGGGCCGGTCCACCGAGAGGGCGCGCACCTCGGCCGCGGTCCCCGGCGTCTCGGCGCAGGCCGCCGCCGCGGCGCCCTCGACCAGGCGGCGCGCGTCCCCCACCCCGAGGGGGGGGACGAAGCGCACGTCCACTTCCATGCGGCACCGGTCGGCCACGACGTTGGTCTTGCGCCCCCCGGCGATGACGCTCGCGACCACGGTCGTCCGGCCCAGGAGAGGGTCCGAAGCCTGGAGGGCGGCGGCCGCCGCGTGGAGCCTGAGCACCGCCCGCGCGGCGGCGAGCAGGGCGTCCGCCCCTGCGTGCGGGACCGAGGCGTGCGCGCTCCGCCCCGAGACGAGGACCTCGTACCACATCGCGCCCTTCTGGGCGGTGACGAGCCGCATCCGGGTGGGCTCGCAGGCGAGCACGATGTCCCGCGCGCCCACCCGCCCGCGCTCGATGGCGGCGGCGGCGCCCCGCATCCAGGGGCTCTCCTCGTCCACCACCATGCAGCAGCGCACGGTGCGGCGGGGGCGCGCCCCGCGGTCGACCTTGCCCTTGAGGGCCTTGAGGGCCACGAGCGCGGCCGCGAGGCCGCCCTTCATGTCGCAGGCGCCCCGGCCCCAGAGCTTCCCGTCGGCGAACTCGGCCGCGAAGGGGTCGCGTGTCCAGCCCTCGCCCGCGGGCACGGTGTCCATGTGGTTGAGGAAGACGAGGGCGGGCTGGGAGGCCGAGCCCCCGATCTCGGCGACCACGTTCTCGCGCCCCTCGGCCACCCGGTCCCGCTCGACCGGGAGCCCCAGCCTCAGCAGGTAGTCCTCCAGCCGCTCCGCCACCCGGGCCTCGGTGCCGGTCGGGTTCTCGCTCGGGATCCGGACGAGGTCGCGCGTCAGCTCGACGGCCTCATCCTGGAGGGTTGCGTCCATGCAGGCTCCTTCGGTGCGCCTTCCCCGCATTATGCCCCAGATTCGGGGGTCCGGGCTTGGGGGGGAGTCACTTTTTGGGATTTCAGCCCCCGGGCGGCGGGAGGCGATCCCCCGGGGTGATGTGGCCCAGGACGGCCTCCCGCTTCGCCCCCGTGGCCGCCGGGACGTTGGCGGGCACCCCCCGCAGCGCCGCCCAGCCCAGGAGGGCGAAGGCCACGGCCTCGACCGCCCCGGGCGGGATTCCCCGCTCCCCGCTTGAGCGGACGGGGAGGGGAGCGAGGCCCTCGCGCAGGCGCCGCATGAGGGTCTCATTCTGATATCCCCCTCCTCCCACCAGGAGCTCCGCGGGGGGCGGCCCGGGGGGGAAGTGGTTCCGCACGGCGTGCAGGACGCACTCGGCCGAGAAGGCGGTCAGGGTGGCCAGCTTGTCCTCGGGCGGGGCGCCACGCTCCCGCAGGGGAGCGAGGGCGCGCTCGAGGAAGGCCGCGCCGAAGCTCTCCCGCCCGGTGCTCTTGGGGGGCGGGAGCTGGAGGAAGGGGTGGCGCAGCAAGGCGTCCAGCGCGCCCTCGTCCACCCGTCCCCGGGCGGCGAGCCGGCCTCCCCGGTCGAAGCGCTCGGCCCCCTCCGTCCGCCGCTCCACCCAGGCGTCGATCGCCAGGTTGGCGGGCCCGCAGTCGAAGCCGAAGAGCCCCTTCCTCCCCGCCGGGGGGATGTAGGTGAGGTTCGAGATGCCGCCCAGGTTGAGGAAGGCCACGGGCGCGTCCGGCCGCTCGAAGAGGAAGCGGTGGGCCCAGGGGGCGAGGGGGGCGCCCGAGCCCCCGGCGGCCACGTCGCGCGCGCGGAAGTCCGAGACCACGGTCAGCCCCGTGCGCTCGGCGATGACG
>MGDP01000065.1 GCA_001790955.1 Candidatus Tectomicrobia bacterium RIFCSPLOWO2_12_FULL_69_37 | reverse complement strand
CGGATGGAGTGGGCCACCTGGGCGCTCATCTTGCCCACGATGCTCAGGCGGTCGCGCTGCTGCACCTCGCGCTGGAGGGCCCGGCGCTCGGTCACGTCCTTGAGGTAGAGGATGACCTGGGGCGCCTCGCCCTCCGTCCGGAAGATGGGGTAGGTGTAGACCTCGACGTCCATGCGCTTGCCGTCCGGCATGGCCCAGGCGCGCTCGGCGAAGCCCCGCCGCCCGTCCTGGAAGGTGGCGGCCGCGGGGGCGCGGTCGCCGAGGGCGGGCGGCACGGGCGAGTCCTCCCCGCCCCAGGGCCGGCCGAGGAGGTCCGCGATCCGCTTGCCGAGCAGGCGGGCCATGGCGCGGTTGACCATCTGGATGCGGAAGTCCCTCCCCACGATGCAGATGCCGTCCGTGATCCCGTCGAAGAGGGCCTGGAGGCGGCGCTTGCTCTCGAACACCTGCTCGGACCAGAGCAGGTTCTCCTCGGCGCGGATGCGCCGGCGGTCGCGGTCGAGCACCAGGAGCGCCGACGCGATGACCACGATGAAGCCGAAGCCCGTCAGCAGGAACCCCTTGCGGAAGGCGCGGCGCACCGTCTCGACCACCTCGGAGGAGGGCGCGGTGACCGCCAGCGTCCACGTCTCCTCGCCCACCAGGAAGGGGCTGTAGGCCGTCAGGTAGCGGTGGCCCCACCCCTTCTCCCCCGGGCGGAAGTACGGGTGCCAGTCGTAGCCCTGGACCCCCAGCATCATCTGCCGGGCGGCGGCGCCGAGGCGCTTGTCCCCGAGCGTCTGGGCCAGGTCCCCGAGCCGGAGCCCCACCATCCCGGGCACGGCCGGGGAGAGCAGGACGCGCCCGTCCTGGTCCACCAGCCAGGCCCGGCCCTTCAGCCCCGACTGGACCGGCTGGACGAAGGAGTGGTCCAGGTCGTCCAGCGTCACCTTGGCGTAGAGCCAGTCCCCCTCCCCCACCCGCGCGCCGCCGAGGACGTAGGCGGGCTCCCCGCCCATCTCGCGCACCACCTGGAGGCAGACGCCCTGCGCCGGCTGGCACTGCAGGAGGGCGTCGGCGTACTCGTTCGTGCCGGAGGGGGCCGGCCCCCTCACCCCGCGCAGGTAGCCCACCTCGCTCACCCTGAAGCTCCCGCCCAAGCGTTCGTAGAGGCCGGTCATCGCGCTCATGCGCCCCGGATGGTCGCGGCCCACCGTGCGCAGGAAGCGGGCGCTGTAGCCCAGGCTCGCCGTCAGCTCGCTCAGGAAGAAGGCGATCCGCCCGCCCGCCTGCTCGGCGATGAGGAGCTGCTGGCGGTTGAACTGGTCCTCGATGTCCAGCCGGGCGTCCGTGTAGAGCTTGATCGAGAAGAGCACGAGGACGCCCAGCAGCAGGGCCGTCCCCCCGATCACGTGGTACTGGAGCCTCCGGCCGCTGCGGCGCATCTCGCGCAAGCGGGCCAGGGGGGACCCTTCCCCTGCGGGGGAGGAGCCCGGCGGGGCCGCGGCCTGGCTCCAGGGCTTCGGGATGCGCATGGGTGGCTCTCCGGGGGAGGAGTTCCCCTTCAAAAAACAACACTATACGCTTCCTCTCCCCGGCGCGCGAGCCCGCCCTCTTCCGGGGGAAAACGCTTGACAGCGCCCGCGCGCGCCCGTATTTTTGGGGTTAGCACTCCCACTCGGGGAGTGCTAACCCCAAGCGCCCGCTTCCGGCCGAGGGCTCCGATGGAGAGCACCGACCTCACATTCCGCAGCCAGGAGATCCTCCGGGCCGTCGTCAACCTCTTCGTCGAGACCGGCGAGCCCGTCGGGAGCCGCACCCTTTCCAAGCGCGCCCCCATCGCGTGCAGCCCGGCCACCATCCGCAACATCCTGAGCGACCTGGCCGAGGCCGGCCTCCTCACCAAGCCCCACGTCTCGGCGGGCCGGATGCCCACCGACCTCGGCTACCGCATCTACGTGAACGGCCTCATGGGCCGCCACGAGCCCACCGCCGAGGAGCGCCTCACCATCGAGGCGGGCTACAGCCGGGAGATCCGCCAGGTCGAGCAGATCCTGGCCCACGCCTCCCGCGTGCTCTCCGAGCTCACCAACCAGGCGGGCCTGGTGCTCCTGCCGGGGGGCGGGCAGCTCGAGTTCCAGCACATCGAGTTCATCCGCATGGCCGGGCGCCAGGTCCTCGTCGTCATCGTGGCCAAGAGCGGGCTCGTGCAGACCCGCATCGCCGCCATCGAGGAGGACCTCCTCCAGGAGGAGCTCGACCGCATCTCCCGCTACCTGAACGACGAGTTCAAGGACCTCTCCCTGCGCGAGGTCCGCCAGAAGATCGTCGAGCGCATGCGGGAGGACCGCGACACCTTCGACCAGCTCTACCGGCGGGCGCTCGAGCTCAGCCGCCGCGCCTTCGTCGAGGGAGCCGAGGAGGGGGGCGAGACCCTCGTCGTCGAGGGCGCCTCGCGCGTCCTCTCCCAGCCGGACTTCTCCGGCGACGTGGAGAAGCTGCGGAGCCTCTACCGGGCCTTCGAGGAGAAGAACAAGCTCGTCCAGCTCCTCGACCGCTGCCTCGCCTCGGCCGAGGTGGCCGTCTTCATCGGGGCCGAGAACCAGATCGAGGGGATGGACGACTGCAGCCTCGTGGCCCGCTGCCTCTACGTGGGCGGCAAGCCCCTCGGCACCATCGGCGTCATCGGCCCCAAGCGCATGCACTACGACCGCATCATCCCCCTCGTGGACTGGACGGCGGACTCCCTCGCCCAGTTCATCTCCCACGGGGAGGCCCGGTGAGGCCCGCCCCGGGCGGCCCGCCGCCCGGGGAGCCCTGCGCCCCTCCCGCCTAGCCGCGTGAAGATCGCCGACCCCTACGCCGTCCTGGGCGTCCGCCGCGACGCCAGCCCCGCCGAGCTGCGCGCGGCCTACCGCCGCCTCGCCCTCGCCCACCACCCCGACCGCAACCCGGGCGACCCCGGGGCCGGGGAGCGCTTCAAGGAGGTGGTGCTGGCCTACGAGGTGCTGCGCGACCCGCTGCGCCGTTCCGCCCACGACGCGGGCAAGCGCCCGGGGCCCGGCGGCTTCGACGAGCAGTGGGAGGAGATCTTCGCCCAGATCTTCCGCCGCGCCCGCCCCCCCGGGGCCCGCCCCGGGGACGGCCCCCGCGACCTCCAGGCGCGGCTGGAGATCACGCTGGAGGAGGCCGCCGGCGGCGCCGCCAGGGAGATCGCCTCCTCCCGCTGGGTGCGCTGCGAGGCCTGCCGGGGCAAGGGCGAGGACCCCGCCGCCCAGCCCGCCGGGTGCCCCCTCTGCAAGGGCACCGGGGAGCTCAAGTACCAGCGCGGGCTCGCCGGCGTGACCATCCCCTGCTCGGCCTGCGAGGGCCGGGGCCGGGCCGTCCGGGAGCGCTGCCCGTCTTGCGGCGGCGAGGGGCGCAAGCGGCGCGAGGAGAGGCTGCGGGTCCAGGTCCCCGCCTGCGCCGAGGACGGCGCCCACCTCAAGCTCCGGGGCAAGGGGGACGAGGGCCGGGCGCGCGGGGAGGCGGGCGATTTGGTCGTCACCGTCGCCGTCCGCCCCCACCCCCTCTTCAAGCGCGAGGGCCTCGACCTCCTCTTCGACCTCCCCGTGAGCTTCCCCCAGGCGGCGCTCGGGGACGAGGTGGCCGTCCCCACCCTCTCGGGCGAGGTGAAGGTGCGCATCCCGGCCGGCACCCAGTCGGGCCGGGTCTTCCGGCTGCGGGGCAAGGGCCTCTGCCCCCCCGGGACCATCCGGCCCGGGGACCAGCGCGTGCGCGTGGTGGTCGAGACCCCCACCCGCCTGAACGAGCGCCAGAAGAAGCTGCTGGAGGAGTTCCAGCGCCTCTCCTCTCCTTCGACGAATCCCCGGATGCGGAAGTTCTGGGAGAAGGTGAAGGGGTTTCTGGGGTGAGGAAACCAACAGGCTTGTAGGGGCGAACCCGCCCTCGGGGGCCGAAGCCCCCTATGGCGGGCGAAGGCCTCTCGTGTTCGCCCTGACGCAGGCAACCGGGGCGAATGCAAGATTCGCCCCTACGTACGACACCCGATTATCCTTCCCGTAGGGGCGTTCCATGGAACGCCCCTGCATTTCCGGCGGCCCGATCCCCCCTCCCCGCCTTGCCCCTCCCCGCCTTGCCCCTCCCCGCCTTTCCTGCTACCTAACAGGCGTCCCCATTCCCCATCCACCCATCATGAGGAATCTCCCTTGCCCGCCGAGACCGCCGCCTTGATCGAGGAATTCATCGCCCGCACGAAGGCCCTCGACGGCCGGGAGGTGCGCGAGCGCGAGGCCTGGAACACCGAGGCCGCGCCCGACGCCATCCGCCACTTCGCCTACGGCACGGACGACGACAACCCGCTGTGGCTCGACCCGGCCTACGCCGCGCGGACCCCGCACGGGGGGCTCCTGGCGCCTCCCGCCTTCCTCGTCTCGGTGCTCTACCCCATCCTCCACGGGGCGCCCATGGCGGCGCCGCTCTCCTCGCTGATTGGCGGGGTTGAATTCGAGTGGCGCAGGCGCATCCGGGCGGGGGAGAAGCTCAAGGCCGCCTCGGTGCAGAAGGAATCCTACGTCAAGGCGAACAAGGCGGGCCGCAAGCTCATCTTCGTCGTCTCCGAGTGCACCTACCGGAACCAGGCGGATGAAGTCGTGGCCACGGGCACGGGCACCATGATCCGCACCCTCCAGGAGGGCACCGCGCTCCTCTACGAGCGCCCCATCAAGAAATACGGCGAGGAGGAGATGGCGAGGATCGCCGCGGCCTACAAGGGGGAGAGGCGCACCGGGGCGTCGCGGCTCTGCGCCGAGGACGTGAAGGCCGGGGACGCGCTGCCCCCGATGGTGCGGGGGCCCCTCACAATCGGGGACATGGTGGCCTGGAACGCCGGGAACGGCCCCTCCTACAAGGCCGGGCGGCGGGGCTGGCTGGACCTGGAGAAGGCCCCCCACAACGCCGTCCCCATCCCCCCGATCGGGATCCAGGTCAAGAACTCCCAGCAGCACGAGGACTTCCACCTCGCCGCCCAGCGCGGGATGCCCGGGCCCTTCGACAACGGGGTCATGCGCTTCGCCTGGGTGAGTCCCTTCGTCACGAACTGGATGGGGGACGAGGGCTTCTTGAAAAAGCTCTACGTTCAGGTGCGCCGCCCCATGATCTACGGGGACACCGTCTGGTACAGCGGCAAGGTGACGGCCAAGGACGAGGTGGCGCGCACCGTCACCGTCGAGATCACCGGCCTGAACCAGGAGGGCGAGCAGGCCACCGCCGGGAGCGCCGTGGTCGAGCTGCCCAGAAGGAGCGGCTAGCACACCTGTGACCTCCCCCTGGCTCGAGCTCATCGCCCAGCTGCCCGCCGAAATCGCGGAGGAGGCCGCCGCCCGCCTCATCGGGACCGGGGCCTCGGCGGTGGAGGAGCGGCCCGGGCCCCCGGGCACCCGCCTCCTCCTCACCCACTTCCGCCTGGAGCCGGGAGCCGCAGAGCGGCTCCGCGCCGCCGAGGCGGCCCTCTCGGCCATGGGCCTCGGGAAGGAGGCCGTCACCCTCCGCCAGGTCGAGGACGTGAACTGGGTGGAGAAGACGCGCGGCTTCTTCACCGCCCAGCCCGTCGGGGAGCGCCTCTGGCTGCGGCCCCCGTGGGAGAACGCCCCGCCGCCCCCGGGCCGGGCCGAGGTCGTCCTCGACCCGGGCATGGCCTTCGGCACGGGCCGCCATCCCTCCACCCGGCTCTGCCTCCTGGCCCTCGAACGGCTCTGCGCGGAGAGGCCCCCGGCGCGCTTCCTGGACGTGGGGTGCGGCTCGGGCATCCTCACCGTGGCGGCCCTCCGGCTCGGGGCGGCCGAGGCGCTGGCGCTCGACCTCGACCCCCTGGCGGTGGAGGGCACCCTCGCGGCCGCCCGGGCGAACGGCCTGGAGGGGCGCGTCCGCGCCGGGCTGGGGACGCTGGAGCCCTCCCTCCTCGGGAATTGGGCGGGGCGGGTGGAGCTCCTCGCCGCGAACATCTTCCTCACCCCCCTGCGGGAGCTCATGCCCCGCTTCGCCGAGGCGATGGCGCCGGGCGGACGCGGCCAGGGGGGACGCGGGGTGCTGAGCGGGGTCGGCTACGAGCAGGCGGAGGCCCTCGCGCGGGCGGCCGAGGAGTCCGGCCTCCGCGTCACCCGCCGGGACCGGCTGGAGGAGTGGGCCTCGGTGGAGGTGGAGCGGCCATGAGCGAGGCGCGCCCCTGCCTCTTTTGCGGCAGGATCGGAGGGGGGTGGTATTGGGGGGGTGGTTTCTTGACAACCCCACCCCCCATCGCACCTTCGGTGCTCCCTCCCCCCGTGAAGGGGGGCGGATTCCCCCTTCCCCCCTCAGGGGGGGAGGTATTGGGGGGATGGTTTCTTAATAATCCTCGTAGTTCTGGGTCGGGCGGAGGAAGGCGTCGCAGTGCGGGACGCCGGAGGGCTGGGCCGCCGCGAGGACGGGCCGCCCGGGAGGCGTCGTGCCCACGATCTCGAGGATGAGCTTGCGGCGCACCGCGCGGGCGAAGTCGATGAAGTTCCTCGCCACCACCAGGAAGGACCCCTGCCCCCCGACCACGCAGTTGCGGTAGTAGAGGTCGAGGTGCTGCATGGGCATCCGGCCCCAGGGGTTGGGCCGCTCGTTGATGATGGGCAGGCCGTTGATGACGATGCCCTTGGCCACCGCCTGGTCGCGCGCGAGGGCCACGGGGCGGCCCCGGTTGTTGGGGCCGTCGCCCGAGATGTCGAGCACCTGCCGGTGCCCCTTGTAGGCCTTCCCGAAGAGGGGGACGGAGTAGTCGATGATGCCGCTGAGCGAGGTGAAGGGGCCGGCGACGCGCTCGGAGGCCTTGATCTTCTCGGTGAGCGCCCGGGCGGTCGCCGTGTCCTGGACGAGGGTCCAGTCGGCCACCAGCCGCTGCCAGCGGTAGCCCGCCCACTCGACGTAGGCGATGGCGATCTTCTTCCGCCGGCCCGCCTGGATGGCGCGGATGACGCCCGGGTCGGTCAGCGCCCGCAGGTAGCCCTCGCGCTGGAGGCGGCCCTCGTCCTCGTCGATGCTCCCCGAGACGTCCACCGCGAGGATGAGCTCGAGGTCCACCTCGGCCCGATCGGCCGCCCAGGCTCCCCCCGCCGCGGCGGCCAGGAACGAAACCAGGGCAAAGGCGCCCAGCACCCCCGCTTTGCGCATGTGGGTTCCCCTTCTCCGGCATGTCGGAAGGCGTATGCCCATTCTAACACGTAACCGCGGCCGGCGGGTGCCCCCCCCAAAAAACACATTGCCCCGCCGCGGGTGCGCCGCCCCTTCGCCCGATTGACACCCCTCCGCCGGGCGGCTAGGGTTCGCCCGTCCCGCCAAGGCCGGAGGGAAAACCCGTGAAAATCCTCGTCGTGGGCTCGGGAGGCCGGGAACACGCCCTGGCCTGGAAGCTCCGCCAGAGCCCCGCGGTGAGCGAGGTCGTCTGCGCCCCCGGGAACGCGGGCACCGCCCTGGAGGGGCGGAACGAGCCCGTCGCGGCCGAGGACGTCCAGGGCCTCCTCGCCCTCGCCCGGCGGGAGCGGCCCGGCCTCGTGGTGGTGGGGCCCGAGGCCCCGCTCGCGCTGGG
>MGDP01000064.1 GCA_001790955.1 Candidatus Tectomicrobia bacterium RIFCSPLOWO2_12_FULL_69_37 | reverse complement strand
CCGCGATCGCCAACGCCCCCGCCCGCACCCGCTCCGTCCGGGTGGTGATGGAGGCCCTCGCCCGCCGGGGCGCGGGCGCGGGGATCGGGCTCAGGCTCGAAGGGGACCGGCTCACCTTCGTCCACAGCTGGGTGATGCTGACGCTGCGGAAGCCCTAGGCGCGGATTTCCGGCGCCCCTGCCCAGGAACATCATTCCGGGCAACTGTAGGGGCGGGTTTTAAACCCGCCCTTACTCGGGCGCGACGGGCCGCTCGCCCGGGCCGGGGCCCACGGCGCCCGCCGGGCGCTCGCCGCTGCGGGAGAGCCGCACGAGGGCGGGCAGGCGCTCGGAGAGGATCTCCTCCGCCTCCTCGACCACGCGCCGCACGACTTCCGCCGCCGGCACGACCGAGCGGATGAGGCCCGCGTCCTGCCCGATCAGGAGGGAGGCCTCGCCGGGGTCGCCGCGCTTGCGCGCCTCCTGGAGGGCGTCAAAGACCTCGGCCCGGTTCTGGCGCAGCTCCCACTCCCGGCCCGCCCAGCGCTCGATGAAGCGGTTGCGCCACGCCCGCGCCATGGCGCCGGGCCACACCTGGCCCGAGGCGATGTCGGGGATCTCGGTCAGCATGGTGTCGTGCCCGTCGCTGCGGACGATGACCTCCTTGAAGGCCTGGGGCAGCGGCGACTCCTCCGTCGCCAGGAAGCGCGTGCCCATGAGCGCCCCCTGGGCCCCCAGGCAAAGCGCGGCGGCGAGGCCCCGCCCGTCCGCGATGCCCCCGGCCGCGACGACCGGCACCGGGGCGACGGCGTCCACCATCATCGGGACCAGCGCCAGCGCGCCCATCCAGCCCACGTGGCCGCCCCCCTCGGAGCCCTGGGCCACGATGACGTCCGCCCCCGCCTCGGCCGCCCGCCGGGCCTCGTCCACCCGCCCCGCCATGAACATCACCTTGCAGCCCGCGCCGCGGGCGCGGCCGAAGTATTCCTTGAGCGGCTGCTCCCGCCTCGCCCAGGCGAAGGCCATGACGGCGGGCCGCTCGGCCAGGCCGGCGGCGAAACCCTCCTCCTCGGAGCGGAAGATGAGGTAGTTCAAGGCGTAGGGCCTCTCCGTCGCCTCGCGGATGGCCGCGCAAGTCTCCTTCACCTCCCGGGGGCTCAGCCCGGTGGCTCCGAGGGCGCCGAGGCCCCCGGCCTCCGAGACGGCCGCCACCAGCCGGGGGGCCGTATTGCCCCGGGCCATCCCTCCGAGGAAGACCGGGTGGGTGATGCCCAGCAGTTCGCAGACGGGTGTGCGGATCATCGCGGGCCCTCCCGCGCGCATGCGGCCGGAAACCGCCTGCGCGCATTCGCTCTCGGGTGAGGGGGTATTATAACATCGGACGAAAAAAACCGCCCCCGCGGGGAGCGGGGGCGGGGGAAGGACGCTCGTCTTCGCCCGTCATCCATCCTCGTCTTCGAGGACCTCCGCCACCAGGTCCTCCTCTTTCTCGATCTCCAGCCATTCCTGGCGGCCGATCACCGCCCGCCCCGACTCCACCGCGACCCACACCAGCGGCAGCGCGCAGGTGTTGCACGTGGGTCCGCTCATCGAGGTGCACGCCTCGAAGACGTGCCCGCGGAAAATCCGTCCGCACTTGGGGCAGCGCCACACCATCTCGGTCGAGCTGGAATTCCTGGCCATGATTGCCTCCCGGCCGGCGGCGCCAGGAAGGGGCGTGGGCCCTCCAACCGGAAGGGCTCCTCCTCTCCTTTCAGCAAGCCCCATGCCACCGCGCCGGGGCTCTGGAATTCCGGTGAGGGCGCCGCCCGGGCCGGAATCCGGACCTTTCGGGCGCACCGCCCCGCCAGGAGACGGCTGCTCATCTTCCCCGCCTGGCGCAGGATGCCTCATCCTCCCCCCTAAAACGGGAATTCTGCCACGCCGCTCCACCCGCCCCTTCCCCGCCCCGGCGGACGCGCCGGGAATCTCGCCCAAATCCGCCATGAATTCCGGGAGCCGGACCGGGCTCCCTCCCTGCGGCCTCCGGCACCGGGTTTGCTCTTTATCCGGGGTAGGCGAATCGCGCCCTTGCAGGGAGTCCGGCTCCTCGTCCGGCCCGGAGCCGGCGGCCAAGGAGACCTCCCATGCGCCCGACAGCGGAAATCCCTCTCGAAGGCCGGGGCCAGGCCCCGCCGCTTCCGCCCGCCGCGGAGGGCCGGGCCTGGGTCATCCTCCTCGCGGGAGGCGAGGGGCAGAGGCTCTCCTGCCTCGTCGGGCGGCTCCACGCGGACCGGCGGCCCAAGCAATTCGCCACCATCATCGGCACGCGCTCCATGCTCCAGCACACCTACGGCCGGGCGCTGGCCCACGCCTCGCCGGACCGCATCCTGGCCGTCATCACCGAGGGGCAGGAGCGCTGGGCGCTCAGCCAGCTGCCGCAGCTGCCCACGCGCAACTTCCTCATCCAGCCCCGGGGCTTGGACACGGGGCCCGCCGTCCTCCTCGCCCTCGCCCACCTGCTGGAGCGCGACCCGGACGCCACCTTCTTGAGCCTCCCTACGGATCACTTCATCTTCCCCGAGCGGGAGCTGAGGCGCTCCGTCGCGCGGGCTTTCTCGGCCCTCCAAGAGGCGGGCGAAGAGTCCGTCGTCCTCCTCGCCGCCCGCCCGGCCGGAGCGCGCAGCGGCGTGGGGTGGATTCTTCCCGGGGCTCCGGTGCCGCGGAGCCCCTCCCCCCTGCACCGGGTAGCCCGCTTCGTCGAGAAGCCTCCCCTGGAGGCCGCCGAGGCTCTCCTCGCCGAGGGCGCCCTGTGGAACACCTTCATCATGGCGGGGAAGGCGCGGGCGATGCACCGGCTGATCGGGAAGCGCTATCCCGGGGCCGCCGGAGAAGTGTCCCTGTACCTGGCGCTCCGCCGGGAGGGAGCCTGGAAGCGGGAGCTCGACAGGGTGTTCGGGAGGATCGAGCCCTTCAACCTCTCCACCCAAGTGCTCGAGCGGGAGGCGGACTCGCTGCTCATGGCTCCGCTCGGCGGGGTGGAGTGGAGCGACTGGGGCACCCCGCAGGGCGTCTGGGAGAGCTTGCTCTCCCTCGGGTGGCGGCACAAGTTCTCCGCGCGTTCCGCCGCCGGCAACGCTCTTTCGAGGCAAACGTGCAGGTTCCCGCGATGCGTGAGCCAGCGGGAGGTTTGGGAGGGGGTATCGCCATGAAAATCCTCATCGCCGTAATCGCCGCCCTCTTCACCGCGCTGTTCCTGCTCTCCGCCCCCGCCGGGGCGGCCGAGGGGAAGGGCGCCCTGGACAAGCTCCAGAGCCTCTCTGCCGGGGTGGGCCTGGAGGAGCGGGCGGAAATCCCCGCCGGCTACCAGGCCAAGCTCGTCTTCGCCAGCCCGAAGGGGGAGTTCTTCGCCGGCGTGGAGGTCGTGGTCCGCAGGGGCGGCGAGGAGCGGAAGGTCATGAGCGCAGGCCCCTGGCTCCTGCTCAAGGGCGAGCCCGGCGAGTATGAAGTCCGGGCGGCCGCCGACGGAGCGAAGGGCGCGACGAAGGTCAGCCTGCCCGCCAAGGGGATGAGGACCTATCTCATCCACCTGAGGGAGCCGAAGAAGGCGCGGATGCGGAACTGATCCGCCCGGCGGGGCCCGCCCGCGGGCGGGACGGCCGCCGAGGATGCGGGAGGAAGCCATGAAACAGCACCGGATAGGGAAGATCACCCACTACTACAAGAAGATCGGGGTCGCCGCGCTTGAGCTGGAGGAACCGCTGCGGGTGGGCGACCGGGTCCACATCGAGGGCCACACGACCGACCTGGAGCAGCCGGTCGAGTCCCTGGAGATCGAGCACCGCCGCGTGCTCAAGGCCTTGCCGGGCCAGAGCGCGGGCGTGAAGGTCCTCGACCGGGTGCGTCCGGGCGACGCCGTCCTCCTCGAGGAAGGGGAGGAGGAGGACGAGGAGCTGATGATGGACCTTGCCTGGTAGGGCGCCCGGGCCCGCGGATCGGGAGGGCGCGGAAACGAGGGGCGGAAACGAGGGGCGGAACCCCGCGCCGGCCCGCATAGGAACGTCCATCGCCCTGAGAGGGAGGAGCGCCATGACCGTGTTCAAGCCCAGCAGAGTCCTCGTGCCCATCGATTTCTCGGAGATCAGCGCCGACGTCCTCGAGGCGGGGGTGCAGATCGCCGCGAAGTGGGACGCCGACGTCGTGGCGCTGCACGTGGCGAGGGAGGCGGACCACATCCCCTCGAGCGCCTACGATTCCACCTTCCCTCCCCTGGCCTACAGCGAGCACCGGGCGGGCCAGCTCACCAAGTTCCGGGAGGACGCCCGCTCCCGGCTCGAGGGCCAGATCGAGGCCATGCTCCGGCTGGCCGGCGGGGGAAAGAAGAGCCACTCCCTCATCCTGTGGGGCGACCCCTCCACCGACATCATCCAGATGGCGGCGAACGGGAGCTTCGACCTGATCGTCATGGCCACCCACGGGCGGCGGGGGCTGAACCGCATGTTCCTGGGCAGCGTGACCGAGCAGGTGCTCCGGCACGCCCCCTGCCCCGTCTTCGCCATCCGCATCAAGGAGCTGGAGGAGGCTCACGAGAAGGCGGAGGCGGAAGCCGAAGCCCTCCTCCACTAGCCGGACAGGCCCGGCTTCCCCCCCCGGGGGGCCGCCCCCCTGGGGGTTTTTCATGAAATTACAAGCCTTCCGCCCGAAAGTCGGGCCTCCCGCGTCAAAAAAGATTGCCGAGAATAGAGGAGTAATATATCTTTAATCGGGATGCGCAGCCCCTCGGCTTCGATCCGGAAGCCCTGGCCACCGGAACGGCACACAGGAGGCAAGCGGATGAGCAAGAAAAACCGGGGGAAAGCCCCCAAAAACTCCCCGGGCGCCGGGGCGAGGATCGCCATCGGCCTCCTCGCCGCCCTGGGGCTGGCCGCGGGCGTCTTCTACTGGAAGGCCCCCGCCCCCTCCTCGACCGCGAGCCTGAAGGCGCGCGTCCCCGGCGGGGAGCGCCGGCCCACCCTCTCGCCCGTCCTCTTCACGGGGGTGGTGGCCCAGGCCTACCAGGTGGCCCGGGAGATCCCCCAGATCCTCGACCAGCTCTACTGCTGGTGCCAGTGCGTCGAGGGCCACGGCCACAAGAGCAACCTCTCCTGCTTCGCCGACAGCCACGCGGCGGGGTGAAACGTCTGCGTCGAGACGGCGCTGGTAGCGTCGCAGATGAGCAAGCAGGGCAAGACGATCCCCCAGATCCAGTCCGAGCTCGACCGCCGGTACGCCAACTAGCCCGGCGGGGCGCCAAACACCCGCCGCGCGGGGCCGCCTGTAGGGTCGTTCGGCTCGACTGAGCCTTCAGCCCGAGCTCGGGCCGAGGGCTCGCCGAAGTCAATTGAACGCCCCTACGCCCCTCACCCCGGCCCTCTCCCGGAGGGAGAGGGTGCGGAACAGGACCCCGGGACTAACACCAACGGAGGCGGAGGGACCGATGAAGGCGCTTTCGAAAATCTGGGCGGGCGCGCTCCTGGGCGCCCTCCTCCTCTCCCCCGCCCTGGCCCTCGCCCACGGCGCCGTCTCCCACGTGCCGGGAAACGAGGACTTCGGGGCCGTCGTGGGGCGCTACCAGTTCCTCATCGAGAACAAGGAGGAGATCGTCCGCATGGACGGCCCCCTCTTCCTCGTCCTCCGGGTGATCGACCTCGATAAGGGCGCCCCCCTCGCGGGGGCGCGGGTGCTGGCCGCCCCGCGCATCCCCCAGGGCTTCCGGGAGCTCCCCCCGCCGGACGGGGACAAGCCCGCCGCGAGCACCCACGACAGCCACCCCGGCGGGAGCCACGCCTCTCCCCCGCCGGGGAGCTTCCTCAAGTGGGGGCCGGACGGGCGGCCCGACCTGCGCGGCTTCCAGGCGGCCCCCGAGGGGACGGAAGCCGGCCACTACCTCGTGAGCTTCCAGCCCTCCCTGATCGGCCCCCACCTCCTCCAGGTGGCCCTCCTGCTGCCGGGCAAGGGGGAGGAGCCGGAGGTGCTCCTCACCCAGCTCCCCTTCCAGGTGAAGGCCCCGGCGGGGCTCAACCTGCGGCTCTGGTTCTCCCTCGGGGCGGCGCTCCTGAGCTTCGTCCTCGCGGGCTACGCGCTCCGGGTGCGCTACCTGAGGCCCCCCCTCGAAACCGCGCCCTTCAACCTCCTCGACCTCCCTTGGCTCTCCCGCATGATGCGGAGCCCCTGGTGGCAGCCCGTCCTCCAGGCGCCCTTCCTCCTGGGCTTCGCCCTCATCATCTGGCTCGGCCTCGTGGACACGCCCGAGTCCTCTCGCAACCTCTCGACCCTGCTGATGTGGACGCTCTGGTGGGCGGGGGTGATCTTCACCTTCGTCCTGGCGGGGCGCTTCTGGTGCGTGATGTGCCCCATCGGGGCGGCGGCCGAGTGGACGAGCCGCCTCTCGGGCGCGGAGCGCCAGCTGCCCCGCAGGCTGCGGACGCTGTGGCCCGCGACGGCGCTCTTCTTCCTCTTGACCTGGGCGGACGGCTACTGGGGCATCGTCCGCAGCCCCTACGTGACGGCTTGGATTCTCGCCGCCTTCTTCGCCGCCGCCATCGCGATGGGCGCCCTCTTCGCCCGCCGCACCTTCTGCCGCTACGTCTGCCCCATCGGGGGGGTCATCGGCCTCTACTCGATGATCGCCCCGGTCGAGCTGCGCCCCAAGAGCCTCGAGGTCTGCCGGGGCGACGCCGACAAGTTCTGCTACACCGGCTGCGAGCAGGGGCGCGGCTGCCCCATGTTCGAGTTCCCCCAGAAGATGGACTCGAACGCCTACTGCTTCTACTGCGGGGAGTGCCTGAAGACCTGCGCGCGGGAGAACCTGGCGCTCCGCTTCCGCGCCGCCGGCAAGGACCTCTGGACCATGGCCTCCCGGCGCCTCGA
>MGDP01000063.1 GCA_001790955.1 Candidatus Tectomicrobia bacterium RIFCSPLOWO2_12_FULL_69_37 | reverse complement strand
CAGGCGCTCCAGGAGGCGGAGGATCTCGCGCCCCGCGCCGCCCGCGGGGGAGAGGAGGCGGGGAGCGTTCCGCACCGCGCTCCGGCAGAGGATGAGGTGGGGGTCGGCGGCCCGCCGCCGCGAGAGGGTGCAGCCGAAGAGGAAGGTCTGCCGGGTGGCCGCGGTGAAGAAGGGGACGTCGATGTCGAAAACGAGGTTGCCCATGCTGTAGACGATGGGACGGCCCTTGTAGAGCTCGACCCCCTGGAGGACGTGGGGGTGGCCGCCCAGGACGAGGTCGGCCCCGGCGTCCACGGCGGCGCGGGCGGTCTCGCGCTGAAAGGCGCGCACCTCGTGGGTCATGCTGGTGCCCCAGTGGTGGTTGACGACGAGGGCGTCCACCTTCGGCCGGAGCGCCCGGACCGCCTTCACCATCGCCTGGAGGTCCCCGGGGTCGGCCCAGGTGTGGACCTCGGCGGGGGCGCCCGGGTACTCGGCGGGGTTCATGCGGGGCCGGTAGGCGGTGAGGGCGCGGAGGGGGCTCACCCCGGGCTTGGAGGGCCCCGCGGCGCTCCCGTAGGGGAGGATGGAGGAGTAGGCCAGGCAGCCGACGCGGAGTCCCTTCCTCTCGATGACGACGGGCTTGCGGGCCTGGGCGAGGTCCGCCCCGCAGCCCGCCAGGGGGATGCGGCGCTCCCGCATGAGGGCGAGGGTGTCGGCGAAGGCCTCCTCGCCGTAGTCCATGGCGTGGTTGTTGGCGAAGGAGAGGAGGCCGAAGCCCGCCTCGAGCAGCGCCTGGTCCATCTCGGGCGCGCCGCGGAGCAGGATCTTGTCCGGGGCGCCGCGGCCCCGGCGGGAGAGGGGGCACTCGAGGTTGGCGAAGGCGAGGCCGGCCCGGCGGAAGAGGGGGGCCAGGCGCCCGAAGGCGCCCTTGCCCCGGGGGCGGTTGAGGGCGACGTCCCCCCCGGCCAGGAAGGCGCAGGAGGCTTTGGCGGACATGCTACTCGGTCAGGCAGAGCGCGTGGTCGGGCCGGAAGGTGAGATACACCTTCTGGCCCTTGGCGAGCTGTTCGAAGTGGTCGATCTGGACCCCGACCTCGTACTGCCCGACCTGGACCTGGCAGTCGAGGAAGTTGCCCAGGTAGACGGTGTCGATGACCTGCCCCTCGATCAGGTTGGAGGCGTCCTGGGGAAGGTGGACGTGGAGGCTCAGGTCCTCGGGCCGGACGCTCAGGATGACGCGGTCGCCGGCGCGCGCGCCCTCGCCCCCGGCCGCCTTCAGGCGCAGGGGAGGGCGCCCGGGGCCCAGGGAGATCTCGATGTCGGCCGTCTCCCCGCTCCGGCCCAGCAGCCCGCCCTCCAGGAGGTTGGCCACGCCGATGAAGTTGGCGACGAAGGCGTTGGCGGGGCGGGAGTAGATGGTGTGGGGATCGCCGATCTGCTGGATGACGCCCTTGTTCATCACCACCACCCGGTCGCTCATGACGAGGGCCTCGGCCTGGTCGTGGGTGACGTAGACGGAGGTGATGCCCACATCGTGCTGGAGGCGGGCGAGCTCGACCCGCATCTGCTCGCGCAGCTTGGCGTCGAGGTTGCTGAGGGGCTCGTCGAAGAGCACCACCCTGGGGTTGTAGACGATGGCCCGCGCCAGGGCCACGCGCTGGCGCTGGCCGCCCGAGAGCTTGGTGGCGAAGCGCTCGGCCAGCTGGCCGAGGCCCACGAGCTCCAGGGCCTTGGTCGTCTTCTCCCTGATCTCCGCCCGGCCCCGCCGGCGGACCCGCAGCCCGTAGGCCACGTTGTCGAAAACCGTCATGTGGGGCCAGACGGCGTAGCTTTGGAAGACCATCCCCAGGTTCCGCTGCTCGGGGGTGAGGTGGACGCCCTTGCTCACGGAGGTGACGACGTCGCCCTCGATGCGGATCTCGCCGCCGTCGGGCCGCTCGAGCCCGGCGATGCAGCGCAGGGTGGTCGTCTTCCCGCAGCCCGAGGGGCCGAGCAGGGTGACGAACTCGCCCTGCTCGATGCTCAGGTCGATGCTGCTGACGGCGACCTCCTCGCCGAAGCGCTTGGTGAGGCTGTCGAGTTCCACAAAGGACATGTGGGAGGTCCCCGCTCAGGGCCTGACGGCCAGTGTGTGCTCGGGGTCCAGGCGCAGGTAGACGCGGTCCCCGGGGCGGAGGCGCTCCCGGGAGTGCGCGAGGACCTTCCATTCGAAATCCCCCCACCGCACCCGGCAGTCCTGGCAGTTGCCGAGGAAGATGGTCTGGATGACCTCCCCCCGGATGCCGGCGCCGAGGCCCTGGGGGTCGCGGAGGGCGTCGACGTTCTCGGGGCGGACGGAGAGGACGGCCTCGGAGCCTTCGCCGATCCCGTCGGCGAGCAGGCAGGGGAGGCGGACCTTGTCGCCTCCCTGGGCCACCTCGATCTCCCCGCGCCCGGGGCCGAAGACCCGGACGATGCGCCCGTCCAGCAGGTTGGCCACGCCGATGAAGTTGCTGACGAAGCGGTTGAGGGGGCGGGCGTAGATGGCGTGCGGGCCGCCCGTCTGCTGGATGACGCCCTTGCTCATGACGATGATGTCGTCGCTCATGACCAGGGCCTCGGACTGGTCGTGCGTCACGTAGACCGAGGTGATGCCGACCTCGTGCTGGATGCGCTTGAGCTCGACCCGCATCTGCTCGCGGAGCTTAAGGTCGAGGTTGCTCAGGGGCTCGTCGAAGAGCAGCAGCCGGGGCCGGAAGACGATGGCGCGCGCCAGGGCCGCGCGCTGCTGCTGGCCGCCCGAGAGGTTCGTGGCGAGCTTGCCGGCCATGTCGGAGAGCCCCACCAGCCGCAGCGCCTCGGCCACCCGGTCGCCAATCTCGGAGTGGCTCAGCTTCCGGATTTCCAGGGGGTAGGCCACGTTCTGGGTCACCGTCATGTGGGGCCAGATGGCGTAGCTCTGGAAGACCATGCCGATGTCGCGCTTCTCGGGGGGCAGGTAGGCCCTCTGGGAAACCGACGTGAAGAGGGCGCCGCCGACGCTGATCTCGCCGGCGTCGGGCTTGTGGAGGCCGGCGATGCACATCAGGGTGGTCGTCTTCCCGCACCCCGAGGGCCCGAGGAGGGTGAGGAACCTGCCCTTCGGGACCCCGAAGGAGATGCCGTCCACGGCCCGGTCGCTGCCGAAGTACTTGACCAGCCCCTGGACATCGAGGTAGTTGCCGTTCGCCGCTTCGTTCACCCTCGTATCCTTAGAAATTCCCGCGACCGCTCAAGCGGTCAGGGCTTCCCTGCCCGCAATGCGGCGGAAGAAATACACGCAGAGAAGAAGGACGACGCTTTGCGCCACCGAAAGAGCCGAGGTCAGGGGCTCGTTCTCGAAGTTCGTGAGGTAGTAGACCCCCACCGACAAGGTTTCGGTGCCCGTCGAATAGAGGATGATCGAGATCGAAAGCTCCCGCAGGAAGATCACGAACAGGAGGATCCAGCCGGCGAAGATGCCCGGCTTGAGCAAGGGAATCGTGACGCGCTTCAGGGTGGTCAGCCAGGAGGCCCCGGCCATGCGCGAGCTCTGGTCCAGCTCCTCCGAGACGGCCAGCATCACCGCCGAGATGTTGCGCTGCCCGTAGGGGAAGAAGCGGGTGATGTAGCCGAGAAGGATGATCCAGAGCGTCGCGTAAATGGGAGTCTTGATGTAGGTGACCAGCACCCCCATCGCGATCACGATCCCCGGAAAGCCAATGGGGATGACGCAGAGGAAGTCGAGCAGTCTCGACCCGAAACCCTTGGTCCTGTGGATCATGTAGCTCACCACGAGGGCGAGGATCATCGCGATCGAGGCCCCGATGAAAGCGAGGATGAAACTGTTGACGATGCCGTTCGTGGCGGAGACGATCCGCTCGGGCCACCAGAAAAAGAGGGTCTTCTTGTAGTTCCAGAAAGTCAGGTCGGTGAATATGATCCGTCCCTCCCAGACCGGGTGCAGGCTCACGATGACGAGGCAGACGAGGGGAAGGAGGACGGCGATGAAGAGGTAAGCCAGGTTATAGGCGAGGGCGGCCCACTTCCAGGGGCCCAGGTCGATCAGGTTCGGACGGAAGCCCTTGCCCGTGACGGTCGTGTACTCGCGCGGGGCGATGATGCGCCGCTGGATCCAGATGAAGAAGGCCGTAATAGCCCCGAGCGTCATGCTCATGGCGGCGCCCAGGTAGTGGTTCGCGTCGTCGCCCACGGCCTTGGTGAAGATCTGGGTGGTCAGGGTCTCCCAGCCGTAGGGGGCGCCCAGCTTGAAGGGCACGCCGAACTCGCCAGCGCTTGTCACGAAGACGATGATGGCGCCCGAGAGGATGCCGGGGGTCACCAGGGGCAGGGTGACGGTGAGGGTGGTGCGCAGGAGCCCCGCGCCGGTGGTGCGGGCGCTGTCCTCCAGCGAGGGGTCCATCCGCCGAAGCGAACCCACCACGAAGAGATAAACGAGGGGCGTGAAGAAAATGCCCGTGACCCAGATCACCCCGTAGATGTTGTCCACATTCAAGAGATGTCCCTTGATGCCCAGGATCTCCCGGGCCAGGTTGTTCAGCAGGCCCACCTTGGGCGCGGCCAGGTTGTGCCAGGCGATGGCGCCCACGAAGGGGCTCAGGAAGAAGGGGATGAGGTTGAAGGGCTCGAGTTTCCCTCTCCAGGGACAGTTCGTCCGGGCGTTGATCCAGGCCAGGGAGACGCCCAGGAAGGTGGCGAGGAGGGTCGCGCCCGAGCTGATGAGGAGGGTGTTGACGAAGGCCCCGTAGATGACGCGATCTTTCAAGAGGGAGCGGTAGTTGTCCAGCCCCCATTCGGTCCCGAAGCCCGAGGAGTCCAAAATCTGGAAACTGCTCAGTATGATCGCGAACAGGGGGAGGATGACCGCCGCCCCCACGAGGAGGCTGGCGAGCGTGGTGGCGATGTTCTCCTGGGTGAAGATGGAGTGCCACCGGCTGGTCGGGGCGTCTTCCACAGGACGCGTGAGGATCTCGGTCGCCATCTTCGTTCCGGTCAGGAAAAACAGAATGAACGAGGGGGCCCCGGCCGCGTGGCCGGGGCCCCGGCCGTCACAGGGTTTCGTGCAAGGCGCCCCGCTTCATTACTTGAACCGCTTGGTCCACTGGTCGCGGACGGCCTTAAATTCCTTCGCGGCGCCGACCCAGTCCTTGAGCCCCAGGAGCTTGATCTTGCTCAGGTCGAGCAGATAGGGACGGGCCACGGGCGGGATCTCGTAATTCTTCCGGAAGGTGTAGAGGATCTCGTTCTCCACGATGACGTCCGTCCCCTCCTTGCTCAGGAGGAACTCGATCATGAGCTTCCCCGCGTTGAGGTGGGGTGCGCCCTTGAGCACGGCCGCCTGGTTCCCCAGCATGACCTGGCCTTCCTTGAAGTAGCCGATCTTGAGGACCTTGGCGAGATCGGGCTTCTTCACGACGTTGTGGTACACCCGGCTCGGGATGTTGAACATGTCGAAGGGCCGCTCGCAATTGATGACCATCTGCATCTTGGGCTCGGTGCGGAACTCGACGATGGGGTCGGTGGCCTTCAGCTTGTCCCAGAGGCCGTTCATGTCCACCCCGGCCTGCATGAGGCCGATGACCGTGTTCGTGTAGGTGGTGCTCTTGGTGATGTCGGGCGAGATGGTCTTGCCCTTAAGGGCGGGCTGCACCGTGTCCGCGAAGGAGGTCGCGCTGATGTTCGCCATCCCCGGGCAGGAGGAGTTCCACACGGGCTGGAAGGTGTAGGCGAAGGGGACGACCACGTAGGGGTAGTTGTGGTATTGGCCCGCCTTCTCCACCAGCTCCACATGATCCTTCCAGTGGCCGCTGTCGAGCTCCGCGAAGGCTCCCTGCTTCTGGGCGGCGGCAAAGAAGCCTGGTGCACTCACAATGTGAACGTCCACCGTGAACTTGCCTGCCTTGATCTCTTGGGTCACCTGGGAGACGGTCGCCCCGGTGCCCTTCCGCAGGTTGTTGAACTTGAAGCCATCGCCCAGGCCGTAGCGCTTGACGAAGGCGGGGCCGATCTTCTGGGCAGTGTAATCGCCCAAGATCGGGTTGATGACGGTGACGGAGCCTTCCTTCTTGGCGTCGCGGATGAGCTTCTGCTCTTGGGGCGTGAGGCTGGCCCCAAGGGAGCTGGCTGGCAGGGCCAGCAACGCGAGCGCCGCCAGCGGAGCGCATACGCGGAGGGCGAAAGAGCGGAAACGGGCCGACATGGAGGTTCTCCTTTTAGTTCGTTAGCCGATCGGCGGCAAAATATTAACGAGCCGGTATCGCGAAACTCCCCGTCCTGCGGCCCCCAGCGTCCCAAGGGCCGGCACAAACCCGGCGGCCAAAGCGTAACGGCGCGCCTTCACCTCTCTGATCGTATGGAAAATAGCAGATTTTACATGCCTGTCAATGCCCGCGTCACGGGCCGCCCATCGCGGGCTCCGCCAGCCGTTTGTCGAGAGTGTCCCGGGGGAAACTTTGGGACCGCCTTGAATCCCGGGCGAAATTTCCTAAAATGGGGGGTGCCACCGATGAAAAACGTCCCGGTCGGTGAACTGGACCCACCCGGAGGGGAGGAAACCGCGCTTGCGCCTGTTCGCCACCGAAGACCCGAAAAAGGTAGACGCGCTCTACCAGCAGAGCGAATGGAATAAAATCATCCAGCTCCTGGCCAAGAAGCCGGTCCAGGAATACGACGACGTCCGCCTCCTGAACGACCTGGCCGTCGCCTACCACCAGCTCCAGAAGTTCGACCAGGCCCTCGCCGTCTGCGAGCACATCGCCAAGCTGGAGCCGAACCCCGACCTGGCTCGGCAGCAGACCGAGCTCACCCCCCGCTACATGCGCTACCACGCCATCATGGGCGAGGTTCTCTACCGCAAGGGCGAGATGGACCAGGCGCTCGACATCTTCACCCGCCTCAAGGTGGTCGGCACCCGCTTCTCGGACAAGTACTACTACTCTGGCCGCATCCACACGAAGAAGGGCGACTACCGGATGGCCCTCTTCGAGTTCAAGGGCATGATCGACAACGTGCCCGGCCGCATCCGGGACGCCCTCCGGGGCCTGAGCGAGCTCATCGCCGCCTCCCCGGCCCAAGCCGACGCCTACGCTCAGCTCTACCGGGGCTGCCAGCAGAGCGGGAAGCTGGACGAATACCTCTCCCGCTACAAGAAAGAGATGGCCGAGGCCCCGGGCGCCCTCCCGCCCGCCTTCAAGGTGGCCAGCCTCCTCTTCCACAAGGGAGACAAGGCGGGGGCCGAGAAAATCCTCTCCTCCCTCAAGCCCAAGGACAACAAGGAGAAGGGCTGGCTGGAGCTCATCCGCGGGGATTGGGCTCTGGCGGACAAGGGGACGCCCGGGGCCATGACGTGCTACCAGGCGGCGGAAGCCCTGCTGCCGGCCGGGGACCTCGTCCTCATCGAGCGGCTGGAGGACCTCCTCCGCCGCCCCGACGCGGGCCCGGACATCCGCCGCAAGCTGGCCAAGCTCGCCGAGGCAGGAGGGGACTCCGAGCGGGCCTCCCGCCACCTGGAAGCCCTGGTGGCGGCCCTCCCCGCCGACGCCGAGGCCAAGAACGCGCTGGGGCGGGTGCTCCGCGCCATCATGTCGGCGGCCTTCGCAGCCAACGATCTCGAGAAAGCGGGCGGAGCGGCCGACCGCCTGACCCGGTATTTCCCCCAGGACACAGAGGCCGCCGCCCAGGCCCAGCAGATACGGGAGGTCCTCCAGAGCCGGCGCAAGGAGGAGCTGGAGAAGATCCTCTCGGCGGGCAGGATTGTCCCCAGCCGGGCCGCCCAGGCGCACTACGAATTGGCCCAGCTGGAGCGCACCTCCGGCGGGAGCGCGGAAGTCATCCTCTCCCACCTCCAGAAAGCCGCCGTGGAGCGCTCCCCCGTGCGGGCGGACGCCCTCCGCGAGATGAGCCGCATTCACCTGGAGAAGGGGACCTTCGACGTCGCCGAGAGCGTGCTCGACATCCTCTTCACATTGAAGCTGGTCGAGGAGAACCGGCTCGAGTGGGGCTACGACGCCGCCGAGGCTTTCGACGCCAAGGGCCAGCGCAAGCCGGCCCAAAAGTACTACGCCATGGTGGCCGCCGCCGACGCCGGCTTCCGCGACGCCGCGGCCAAGGTCCAGGCGCTCACCCAGGCCCTCCAGGCGGCCCCCCAGGCTGCCGCCCCGGCCGCGCCCGCCGGGCCCGTGGACCCCTTGCAGTTCCTCTCCCGCCGCTACGACGGCATCGTCGAGCTGGGCCGGGGAGCGATGGGGGTGGTCTACAAGGCGCGGGACAAGATTCTCGACCGGCAGGTGGCCATCAAGATGATCCTGGGGGATTTGGGCAAGGACCCCGAGGCGCTCGGCCGCTTCATCACCGAGGCCCAGAGCGCGGCCGCCCTGGAGCACCCGGGCATCATCACCATCTACGACATACGCACCGACGACCCCATGTTCATCGTCATGGAGTTCGTGGACGGGAAGAGCCTGGGGGACCTCGTCGCCGGCCGGAAGCTGCCCGTGGCCCAGTTCACCAAGCTGGCCGTCCGCATCTGCGAGCCCCTGGCCTTCGCCCACCAGGCCCAGGTCATCCACCGCGACCTCAAGCCGGACAACATCATGGTCACCAAGAACGGCGGGGTGAAGGTGGCGGATTTCGGCCTGGCCCGGAAGGGGGGAGGGAGCGGCATGACCCAGGTGGGCCAAGTCATGGGCACCCCCTTCTACATGTCCCCCGAGCAGATCCGGGGCGGGGCCGTGGACGGGCGCAGCGACCTCTACGCCCTGGGCATCATGTTCTACGAGCTCCTGACGGGCAGCGTCCCCTTCAAGGAGGGCGACATCGCCTATCTCCACATGCACGAGGAGCCGCCGAAGCTTTCCCTGAAGAACCCGGAAATTTCCAAGCAACTTGAGGACATCATTCTTAAGTGCTTGAAAAAGACTCCGGAAGAGCGCTATCCAAGCGTGGACGAATTGCTCGAGGCTCTCAAGGCGCTGGGCTAGCCCCGCCGAGGCCGGGAAGGAGCATCAGGTGGAACAGGCCGTCGAACCGACCCGGATATCCTGTCCCGAGTGCGGCACGGTCTATCGGGTGAACCGGCCCGCCGCCGAGCTGGCGCGCGCCCGGGTGAAGTGCAAGAAGTGCGGCGCCACTTTCACCCCGGCGGTGCTCGATGGCGCCGCGCCCGCTCCGGCCGCAGCGGCTCCCCCCGCCCCGCCGCCTCCCCCCGCACCGGCGCCGGCGGCGCCGGCCGCTCCTCCGGCTCCGCCCGCCCCGAGAGGCACGGGCGACCCCTTTGAGCGCCTAGAGGAATACGTGGGCGAGCTGAACCGCGCCCTCTACACGGCCCGCCAGGCTTCGGCCTCGGCGATCCCCGAGGCCGTCGTGGCCCAGGCCCAGGCCCTTGGGGACGTCCTCGTCGAGGCCAAGCGCCAGCAGAACATCCTCAAGCGGGGAGGAAAGGACCTCGAGACCTTGCTGGAAGTCAGCCGGGCCCTGAACCAGGAGCACGACCTCGGCAAGCTCCTGGAGCGGATCATGGACTACGCCATCCCGACCCTGAACGCCAAGCGGGGCTTCCTCATGCTCCGGGACGAGGGCACCGGCGCCCTCGAGGTGAGCGTGGCCCGGGGCATGGGGGGCGATCTCGAGCAGGGCGAGGCCCGGGTCTTCAGCACGGGCGTGGCCAGCCGGGTGGCGGCCGAGGGGACGCCCTTTTTCACCGCCAACTCCAAGGGGGACACCCGGACGGCAGGCTTCGCGAGCGTCATGCGCTCGGACGCGCGGGCCATCCTCTGCGTCCCCGTGAACTACCAGGAGCGCAACCTGGGCACCCTCTACGTCGACAACCAAGCCGGGGCGCCCGGCTTCAGCCAGGACCTGGTCCGGCTGGCCCAGTCCTTCGCCAGCGCCGCCGCGGGGGCCCTCGAGAACGCCCGCCTCTACCAGAACATCCAGGAGGAGACCCGCAAGCGGTCCAGCCTCTCGCGCTACCTCTCCCCGGCCATCGTGGAGGACATCCTCAAGCAGGAGAGCGACTTGGCCCTGGGCGGGTCCACGGTGGAGTGCTCGGTGCTCTTCTCCGACGTGGTGGGATTCACCCCCTTCAGCGAGGCCCTCCGGCCCGAGGAGCTGGTCGAGCTCCTGAACGAGTACTTCACCCTCATGGCCGAGAGCATCTTCAAGAACTTCGGCACCCTGGACAAATTCATCGGGGACGCCACCATGGCGGTCTTCGGCGCTCCGGTCTTCGAGCCCGACCACGCCGCCTGGGCCGTCAAGGCGGGGCTCGACATGATCGAGGCCGCCGGCGGCTTGATGGAAAAGTGGAAGTCTGAGGGCAAGCCCACTTTCAAGATGCGGGTGGGCGTGAACTCCGGCCCCGTGGTGGCGGGCAACCTGGGCTCCCCCCAGCGGATGGACTACACCGTCATCGGCGACGCCGTGAACCTCGCCAACCGGATGGAGAGCGCCGCCAAGCACAACACGGTGGCCGTCAGCGCCGCCACCTGGGAAAGGATCAAGGATTACGCGGAGGGAGAGGCCCTCGGCCCCGTGAAGGTGAAGGGCAAGTCCGAGGAAGTACCCGTCTACATCGTCAAGAAGATCCAGCCGCCCTCCCGGGAGGCGGGCCAGATCAAGCGGACGGCCCCGCGCGCGGACGTCGAGCTCTTCGCCATCTACGTCCAGGAAGGGGTCAGCGGGACGCGCCAGGGCATCATCCGCAACATCAGCGCGGGCGGGGCGCTCTTGCAGACGAGCTTCCCCGCCGACGCGGGCAACTCCATCCGCCTGAACTTCACCATCCCTGGCGGGGGCGGGCAGGTAAAAGACCTGGTCGGGCACGTGGTCCGCGCGGCCTGGATCGAGGAAGGCGGCCGCAAGGGCTACATGGTCAACCTCCAGTTCCCGGACATCGGCGAGGAGTCCCGTTCCCTCATCTCCCAGTTCGTCGTCAAGAAAAACGCGTAGGACGGCTCGTCCTTGTCATCCGGCTCCGTGCACGACGACCTGATCCGCACCCGCCGCGTCCCGGCGCCGGCCGGCCTCTACATGGACCACGTGAACGTCATCCTGCTGGGCCGGGGGCCCTGCGCCCTCTTCGACGCGGCTTACGCGGAGACCGCTGAGGAGGTGATCGGCTGGCTGCGCCAGGCCGCCCCCGGGGGGCTCCAGACCCTCATCCTCACCCATCACCACCGGGATCACCTGGGAGGCGCCACCGCCCTCTGCGAGGCGACGGGCGCCCAGGCTTACGCCCATCCCATCGAGATCCCCCTGATGAAGGCGAGGCAGCCCTCCCTGGAGGTGAAGCCCATCGAGGATGGCGAGCGGGTCCGGGCGGGGGAGGCGGAGCTGGAGGCCGTCCTGACGCCTGGCCATTCGCCCGGGCACCTCTCGTTCTGGTGGGAGGAAAAACGCATCCTCTTCGGCGGGGACAACGTGCTCCTTCCCACGACGACCTCCATCGCGCCGCCCACCGGCCGCTTGAGCGACTATCTGCGCACCCTCCGGAAGCTACTCGCGCTTGAGCCCCGGATCATCCACCCGGGCCATGGCTCTCCGGTGCGCGACCCCGCCGGCCGGATCCGGGCGCTGCTGGCGCACCGGGCCCAGCGCGAAGCGCAGGTCCTGGCCGCCCTCGCCAAGGGGCTCAGCACGCCGGCTGGCATCGCCGGGGACATCTACCGCGGACTGGGAGAGGCGCGGATCCGCATGGGGACGAACATGGTGCGCTCCCACCTGGAGAAGCTGGTGGAGGAGGGGCGGGCGCGGGACGAGGCGGGCACCTTCCGGCTCTTGGAGCGATGAGGGCGTTCTGTTGCTGACGAACTGCCACACCCTGATCCTGCGCCGCTTGCTGGGTCACGGGGAGACGCCCCCCCTCGCCGAGCACGACCTCTACGTCTACAACGTCACGCCTGACAGCCTCCCCCTCTCCCAGGAGTTCCGCGCCCGCGAGACCCACGTCTTCGCCCCGCCCGCCGGCACCCTGGCCCGCTACCCCAAGCTCCTGTGGGTGAAGTGCCACATCGTGGTGGACAACTTCTGCCACTACGGCACGCCCGCCAAGACGGGGCAGGGCCTCGATCCCGCCCGGAAGGGGGGCTACACCTACCGGCGGGGGTCCGACCTCGTCGCGCTCGTGGGGGACTTCGCCCGGGAGATGGACCGGGAGATCGGGCCTGCCGAGGCTCACTACCTGGCCCACGTACTCGTGGAGATCGCGGTGGACTACCGCATCTATCAGGACGACCGAAGCGTGGCCCTCGTCCTGAGCGGAGCCCGTGCCGAGATGACGGAAGCGCAGCGGCGGGAGTATGTCGAGGGAGTCTCCCTCCTGTACGGCTGCGAGCCCGCCAAGGTGGAGCGGAGCCAGGGCGCTCCCTCGCGCTTCTACGGAAACCTGTACGGCGTCGACTCGCTCTTCCTGGGCGGGCGGACGAAGATCGTCCTCCGCAAGCTCCGCCTGCCCTTCAGCGAGGGGAACATCGGTCGAACGCGGGGCCTTATCCTCGACGCGGCGGAGAAGGTGGGGGACTACCCGGAGTTCGTGGGCGGAACCATCGACATGCTCGCGGACCGCGGGGCTTGGGCGGGCGAGGGGAGCCTCGCGGCGGAGGAACAATAAGACTCCACCGCGAAACGGGAATGCACGAGGCCCCCCGCTCGCTTGGCCGCGGCTTGGTTCCGATGCTTCGGCCGGCTACTTGACGGCGCTCTTGAGGCCCGCTCCCGCCTTGAACCGGGGCACCTTGGACGGCTTGACCATGATGGTCTCGCCGGTCCGGGGGTTCCGGGCCTTGCGCGCCCCGCGTCTCGAGATGCTGAACGTCCCGAACCCGGTCAGCGTGACCTTCTCCCCCTTCTTGAGGGTTCCTGTGACCGTGGCGACGAAGGCATTCACGACCGCCTCGGCCCCCGACTTGCTCATGTCCATCTGCTTGGCGATGGCGTCAACCAGATCCCCTTTGTTCATCTCTCCATCTCCTGGTCCGCATAGAGCGGTTCTGTGGGCGGAAATATGGGCTTATTCGGGCGGCGTCTTGGGGCGGTCCCGGATGGCATCCGGGGTCAGAACCGTAGGGCGGGGCCAGACTGCACGGAGAATTCTAGCCGGAATCCCCCACCGTTGCAAGAGGCGATTGCCCGAATCCTCAATAAAATTGCGGCAATCAGGGCAGGGGGGATTTCCAGAAGCCATCGTGCCTGAGGATGGCGTCGTAGGAGAAGAGCACCACTCCATCCACCCCCGGGCGCAGCGCCGCGCGCCACTGGCGCCGGACGGGCTCCGGATCCCCTTCGAAGAGATAGGCGCCCAGGCCGATCAGCACCTGCCCCTTCCGCCCGCCATCCGCCCCCCGGGGGTGGCTCCAGGCGGGGGCGCCCTGACTGATGTGGGCGGCCAGCGCCTCGTCGCGCGTGTAGTTCATCAGCACGGCCTTGTCCAGGAGCCCCGCCTGGAGCCAACCGCGCCAGTCCTGGAAGGCAGAGAGGTAGGCCCGGTCCGCCCATGGGAGGACGGCCGCCGAGAGCAGGGCACCGGACCGTTGAGCGCGGAGGGTCTTATCCACCTCCTTCACCGTCTCGGTCACCTGGAGGCGGCGCCAGTCGTCCCAGGCTTGGTGGTCGGCGGCGCTCCGTTGGACCCCGGCCAGGGGGGCCGGGCGTCCCGTCTCGGCACGGAAGCGCTCGACCGCGAGCTTCCCGTAGCCGAAGTCGAGGCGCGGCGAGAAGCGCGAGCCCGGAGTGATGGGCAGGGCGTAGGGATAGCGGATGTAGTCCAGGTGGACCCCCGCCAGCTTCGGGTAGCGGCGGGCCAGCTCGGCGGCGACCTCCGCCACCCTGCGCCGCACGGCCGGATGGGCGGGGTCGAGGTAGATCGCCGGGGTTCCCAGGCCGAACCCCGGGGCCCAGGGAGGCTTTCCGTTGCGGGGATAGTCCAGCAGGGAGCGCCCATGGAGGTCGCGGAGCACGGCCTCCGGCCCCAGCTCCTTCAGGATGGGCGCCTCGCGGTTCCAGGCGAGGGAGAAGGCGTTGATCCAGGCATGGACGCGCAGGCTCCTCCCGCCCGAGGAAGACAACCCGATGAGGTGGGCGAGGGGGTCGCGGCCCGCCCGGAGGGAAGGAGACTCGTCCGCCAGCCGGGTCGGGTACCAGGCCCGCCCGCCCCGGTACACCTGCACGTAGAGGTCGGTCATCCCAGCAGCGCGCGCCTTCTCGACGAGGACGCGGATCTTTTCCAGATCATCGAGGGTCGCATTCTCCCCTTCGGCGGGCACCCACAGGCCCCTCTCCGGGCGGAGGGGAAGAGGCGCCGTCCTGGCGGTTTGAAAGCTGCAACCCGCAGAAACGGCGAGAAAGAAAATCGCGACCCGGAAAAAAGAGGGCATGCCAGGCATCAACTCCCCGTGCGTGTCACCGGTCCACCGGCAGGGCGGGCGTGTCTTACCGTCTCGAACGAGGCCCGGGCGAGGGGGAGGGCGTCCGCACCTTCTTCGGCGAGGGCGTGCTCCAGGTAGTCGAGATCAGAGGGCATCCTGGGCTCCATCTCGCCCAGGATGGCCCAGGCCCCGGCGGCGAGGGCGACCCCAAGCGGGCCGCCCAGCCGGGCCGCCAGGGCCGAGAGATCGGCGAAACGCACGGCGGGGCCACTCCGGGGAGAACGGGGAGGTGAGAGGGCGTTCACCAGCAGCCATCCGCCCGGAAGAAGGGCATCCCCCATCGGCGGGATGACGGCCAGCCGGGGATCGGCCACCACCTCCAGGTGGAAGCTGGAGGGAACGTCGAGATTCTGGAACGGGGTGAGGCTCAGCCGCGCCACGGCGCGGTCCGGGGCGCCAGCCAGCTTGGGGAAACCCGGGGTGCGCACCTGGGCGAAGACGCCCGCTTTCTCCGCCGCCCGGCCGAGGAGACGCGCGGCGAGAAGGAAATCTCCCCCCCCGTCCCTCTCCCGCCTTCCGTGGAAGCAGACGGCGCGAATCGCGGTTCCTCCAATCCCGTCAAACGTTTCAAAACAGGGAGGTTGGGGGCGGCAAGCCGAAGTTGACACGTTTGAGAGCCTTTCGCAATATGGCCCTTGGGCTTCGGGCGACCCGCCAGGAAAGAGGTGCCAGTGTCGAGCAAGCGTTTCTCGATCTTCACCTACGGCTGCCAGATGAACCGGTACGATACCGAGACCATCACCGGCCATCTGGAGCAGGAGGGCTACGAGCGCTCCGAGGACTTCGAGCGCTCCGACCTCATCCTCCTCAACACTTGTTCCATCCGCGACAAGGCCGAGCAAAAGGTGTTCAGCCAGCTCGGCCGATTGAGCCGCCTCAAGAAGGTCAACCCCGCCCTCAAGATCGCGGTCTGCGGCTGCTTCGCCACCCGGGAAGGGGAAGGCATCGCCAAGCGCCAGCCCGCGGTGGACCTCATCTTCGGCACCCAAAACATATCGGAGCTCCCCCGCCTCCTCGGCCGCATGGCCAAGGGGCGCGTGGTGGACGTGGCGCCCGTGGAGCCCGACTTCACCGAGGTGGCCCCCATCCAGCGGGAGGGGGCGCTGAGCGCTTGGGTGAGCATCGCGCGCGGCTGCGACAATTTCTGCACCTTCTGCGTGGTGCCCTACACGCGCGGGCCGGAGTGGAGCAAGCCGAGCGCACTCATCGTCGCGGAAGTCGAGAAAGCCGTCGCTGAGGGCTTCAAGGAAGTCACCCTGCTCGGCCAAAACGTGAATTCCTACGGGAGGAAGACGCCGGGCGAGCTCTCCTTCGGGGGGCTCCTGCGCCGCCTCGACCGGTTAGAGGGCCTCCGGCGCGTCCGCTTCATGACCTCCCACCCCAAGGACTGCGACGAGGACATGGTGGGGGCCATGAGTGGCGGCTCGAAGGTGTGCGAACACCTTCATCTGCCCTTCCAGTCGGGATCGGACGAAGTGCTCCGCCGCATGGACCGCGGCTACACGGCGGAGGAATATTTGTCGAAGGTCGGCCTCTTCCGCCAGCGTGTGCCGGGCGGGGTGCTCACCTCGGACGTCATCGTGGGCTTCCCCGGCGAGACGGACCGGGATTTCGAGGAAACCCTGGGGGTTCTCCACCAGGCGCGCTTTGACAGCATTTTTATGTTTAAATACTCCCCGCGGCCTGGCACTCCGGCCTTTTCCATGAAGGACCAGGTGCCCGAGGAGGCCCAGGCTGAGCGCTTCGAGAAGGCCCTGCGGCTCCAGCGCCAGGTGACGGAGGAGCTTCACCTGGCCCTCGTCGGCCAAGTGCTTGAAGTGATGGTGGAAAAGCCGATGGAGGGGGCGCCCGCCCCGGCCTGCCTGGGTTGCCCGGCCGCTTCGGAGCGAAGGCCGGCGGCACCCGTGGGATTCACGGGTCGCACCCGGGGCAATCACAGGGTACAATTCCTGGCGAGTGGCCCGGCCCCCCGGCCCGGCGACCTGGTGGACGTCAGGATCCTGCGGGGCGGGCTGCACGCCCTGGGCGGCGTTTGGCCGCCCGACTCGGCAGCGATGGAGGAATCGGCCCCATGATCGAGATGAAGGTCAAAGGTCTCACGCTCGATCCGCTGACCAACGTGCCGATCGTCATCCTCCGCGAGACGGAGGGGGAGCGGGCCCTCCCAATCTGGGTCGGGATTTTCGAGGCCCACGCCATCGCGCGCGAGATCGAGAACTTCCAGACCCCGCGGCCGATGACCCACGACCTCATCCGCAACATCATCAGCGGCATCAAGGGGAAGGTGAGCCGGATCGTCGTGAACGATTTGAAGGACAACACCTTCTACGCCGAGATCTACCTCGCCATCAACGGCTCGGAGATCGTGGTCGACTCCCGCCCCTCGGACGCCATCGCCATCGCCCTCCGCACCAAGGCCCCCATCTTCGTCGTGGAGAAGGTGCTCGAGGAGGCCAAGAGCATCGAGTTCAACGAAGCCGAGGCCAAGGAGGGAGAAGCGGGGACCGTCAAGGAAGGCGGGAAGGAAGGCGGCCAGGAGAAGATCCAGGAGAACCCCGAGGACGTGAAGCGCTGGCTCGAGAACCTCAAGCCCGAAGATTTCATGAAGTTCGAGAACTGACCCCGCCCACCCCGGCCCGGCCCCCGGGCGCGGAGTCCACGCTCTTGCTCCTCTACCTGCTGCGCCATGGCGAGACGGACTGGAACGCCCAGCGGCGCATCCAGGGCGTCGCCGACACTCCCCTGAACGAAACGGGTTTCTCCCAGGCGAGGGCGCTGGCCGCGCCCCTGCGCGGGAGACCCATCGCGGCCCTCTACACCAGTCACCTGCGCCGCGCCCGCCAGACGGCCGAGGCGATCGCGGAGGCCCTGGGACTCGAAGTGCGCCTGGAGCCACGCCTGGCCGAGCTGGACCAGGGGAAGCTGGAGGGGCTCCAAATCGAGGAGATCGAGGTGCATCACAACGGCTTCATGGCCGCCTGGCGGAGCCGTCCCGCTCACCTCCGGATGCCGGGCGGCGAGACCCTCGCCGAGCTTCAGCAGCGCGCCTGGGCGGCGATCGAGGACCTGCGGAGCGCCCATCCCGGCGAGACCGTCGCGGCCGTCAGCCACAACCTCGCGATCTCGGCCGTCCTGTGCCGCGTCCTGGGAACCGACCTCAACGAGTTCCGCCGCATCCGCCAGTTCAACGCCGCCCTCAACCTCATCGAGCACTCGCCCGCGCGCGGCTGGAACGTCGTCACCATGAACTCGCTGGCCCACCTGAGCGGCGTGCCGGACTCCGAGGGCAGTCCCTACCTCTGAGGGATGTCCCGGGTGCTTCGGGTGACAGGGTGGGAAAGAGCGGAGCTACTCGATGTCCTCGCGCTTGCCCTCCGACACCCGCCGGTAGTAGCGCTGGATGTCGTCGACGAGCCGGTCGATCTCGCTCTTGGGCTTCTTGGGCCGGGTGTTCTTGAAGCGGTAGAACAAGTAGAAGGCGAGGAACCCGAGGAAGAACCCGAGGGCGATGCCGTCGAGGAAGGTCTGGTAGTTGCGCATGGGCGGGCTCCTCATGGCTGACCCTGCGATGAAAGTGTATTCCCGGGCCGGATGGGTGTCAACGAGCCCCCTCACGCCCCGGAGGAGGGCCGGGGGGCGTCATGGCCAGGGCTGAGGGATCCCGGAAATACACCCTCAAGCGCCCCCCCCGCTCCCTCTCGGGGCGGATCGACTACGCCGCCGATCTCAACCCCCAGCAGCTCGAAGTCGTGACCGCGGGGACGGGACCCCTCCTCGTCATCGCGGGGGCCGGGAGCGGCAAGACCCGCACCGTCACCTACCGCCTCGCCCGCCTCATCGAGGAGGGGGTGGCCCCCGAGGCCATCCTCCTCGTCACCTTCACGAACAAGGCGGCCCGGGAGATGCTCCACCGGGCGGCCACCCTCATCCAGAGCGACGTCCGGCGGGTCTGGGGCGGCACCTTCCACCACGTGGGGAACCTCATCCTCCGCAACCACGGCCAGCTCCTGGGCTATCCCCCGAACTTCACCATCCTCGACCGCGAGGACGCCGCCGACCTCGCCCAGGAGTGCGTCCGGCTCGCCGGGGTGGACCCCAAGGAGAAGCACTTCCCCAAGGGAAACGTCTTGGAGTCCCTCTTCGCCTTCGCCGCCGACACCGACCGCTCGGTGGCCGACGCCGTGCTGGAGAAGTCGCCCTACCTGGCCGACCGGATCGGCGACATCGAGCGCGTGGCCGAGCGCTTCGCCCAGCGCAAGCGCGAGATCAACGCCACGGACTTCTCCGACCTCCTCACTGCCACCCGCGCTCTCCTGAGGGAGCACGAGGAGGTGCGGCGCGCCTACCAGGATCGCTTCCGCTACGTCCTCGTGGACGAGTACCAGGACACCAACAAGGTCCAGGCCGACATCGTGGACCTGATCGCCGGCCCGCGCGGCAACCTCACCGTGGTCGGGGACGACGCCCAGAGCATCTACAGCTTCCGGGGGGCGCACTTCGAGAACATCATCACCTTCCCGGAGCGCCACCCGGGCGCCCGGCTCTTCCGCCTGGAGACCAACTACCGGAGCACCGAGTCCATCCTCGCGCTCGCGAACGCCTCCATCGCCCGCAACAAGCGCCAGTTCGAGAAGCGCCTGCGCACCACGCGGGGCCCGGGCGCCCTGCCCGCCCTCATACCCACGAGGGACGTGCTCCAGCAGGCAGACTTCGTGGCCCAGCGCATCCTGGAACTCCAGGACGAGGGCACCCCCCTCTCCGAGATGGCCGTCCTCTACCGGGCCCACTACCACTCGATGGAGCTCCAGATGGAGCTCACCCGGCGGAGCATCCCCTTCGAGATCCGCAGCGGCCTGCGCTTCTTCGAGCAGCGCCACATCAAGGACGTCACCGCCTTCCTGCGCCTCGTCAGCTCCCCGGCGGACGAGCTGGCCTGGAAGCGGGCCCTGCGCCTCCTCCCCAAGGTGGGGGCCGCCACCGCCGACCGCATCTGGGACCACCTCCGCGTGCAGAAGGACCCCATCCGCTGCCTCGCGGAGCAGGGCGCCGGGATCGTCCCCAAGGGGGCCCGGCCCGCCTTCGACGGCTTCCGCTCCCTCATCGCCGACCTGGCGGGCCTCCACCGCCCGCCCGAGGCGGGGGCCGTCCCCCCGACCGAGATGATCATGCTCGTCCTCGACCGCTTCTACGAGGAGTTCGCCGAAGCCACCTTCGACAACGCCCCGGCCCGGGTCGAGGACGTGCGCCAGCTCGCCGAGTTCGCCATGCAGTACGACACCTCCGAGCGCTTCCTCTCGGAGCTCGCCCTCATGGGCACGGTGGCCGCCGAGGCGGCGGGGCCGGGCGAGGAAGGGCCGGAGGAGGCGGTTGTGCTAAGCTCCGTCCACCAGGCCAAGGGGCTGGAGTGGAAGGCGGTGTTCCTCATCTGGCTGACGGACAGCCGCTTCCCCAACCCCCGGGCGCTCGCGGACCCGGAGGGTGAGGAGGAGGAGCGGCGGCTCTTCTACGTCGCCGTCACCCGGGCCAAGGACGAGCTCTACCTCACCCAGCCCATGACCGAGAGCGACACCGTCCGGATGCGGGCCTTCTCCCGCCTCTCGCGCTTCGTCGCCGAGCTCCCCGAGGGGGCCTGCGAGCGCTGGTCGCTGGAGGAGGAGGCCCCGGGCGGCACCCCGGCCCCGGGCGGGGGCCCGGCGGGCGCCGTGCGGCCGGCCGACCCCGACGATCCGGGCGGCCTGCGCTACGAGTACGGCGAGGACTCCTAGCCCGCTCCGGCGGGCCGCGTTCGAACAGCCCCGGCGTGCGGCCGGGGCGCCGTTCAAAGGAGAATGGAAAGGCATGAGCTACCGCGTGATCGACCCCGCCGGCCTCGACAGGCGCCAGATCTACCGCCTCCTCGTCGGCTCCATCGTCCCCCGGCCCATCGCCTGGGTGAGCTCCATCAGCCAGGCCGGGGTGCACAACCTCGCCCCCTTCAGCTTCTTCACCTGCGTCTGCCACTATCCGCCCATGATCTCCCTCTCGGTCGGGGTGCGGGGAGGGGACTACAAGCACACCACCCAGAACATCCTCGAGACCCGGGGCTTCGTCGTCCACGCCGTCACGAACGGCCTCGAGGAGCAAATGAACGTCTGCTCGGGCGACTTCCCCCCCGGGGTGAGCGAGTTCGAGATGGCGGGCCTCACCCCCGTCCCCTCCGACTTCGTGCCCGCCCCCCGCGTCGCCGAGGCCTCCCTCGCCATGGAGTGCCGGCTCCACACCCTGCTCACCCTGGGGGATCCCCAGCACCCCACCCACCTCATCATCGGGGAGATCCTGCGCTGGCACGTCCGGGAGGACGTGACCGCCGAGGAGGGGAAGTACATCGACCCGGTCAAGCTCCAGCCCGTGGGGCGGCTCGCCGGGAACCACTACTGCCGCACCCAGGACGTCTTCTTCATGCAGCGCCCGGACCGCAAGCCCGGCCAGCTCACGCCGAGCTAGAAGAGGGCAGGCGCTTCATCCGCAGGGGCGCATGGCGATACACCCCTGCGTTTTTCTCCCTCCCCCTCCGGGGGGGCCCCAAGGACCGGTGGGGTAAAGTGTCACCCATGTGCCCGGTCTGATGTGTTACCCATGTACCCGGTTGCACAGTGGGGGAGATACCCGCCGGCGGCTTTCCCTCCCCCCAACCCCCTCCCGGAGGGAGGGAGAGGATCTTCTGCCCTTACATTTTCCCCTCCCTATTTCACCGGATGGCTGTCCAGGAACTTCAAGAGCTCCGAGAGGAAGCTCTCCGTGCTGTCCCAGATCGGGAAGTGGCCCGAGCCCTTGAGGAGGCAGAGCGTGCAGTCGGGGATGTTCTTCCGGTACGCCTCCGAGTAGGCCATCGGGCCCGGGTCGTCCGCCCCGTAGCACACCCAGGTGGGCACCGCGATCCGGTGGAGCTTGTCCGAGAGGTCCGGCATGGTGAAGAGGGCCTCGGCCGTGTCGGAATAGGTCTGGGGCGTGTTGCGGAGGAAGCTCTTGCGGTACTCCTCTCCGGTCTCGCCCGAGAGCATGTTCTTGGGGATGAGGCTCCGGAACTCCGGGTGCTCGAACACCGCCTCCATCCCCTCGGCGCGCGCCAGGTCGTAGAGCTCCTGGAAGTGCTGGCGGTAGGCCCCCTTGGGCGCCCCGCACGAGGAGGAGACCAGCATCAGCCGCTTGAGGCGGGCGCTGTGGCCGACCCCGAAGACGGTGGCCGTCCGCCCCCCCATGCTGTGGCCCAGCAAATCGACCTTGTCGAGCCTGAGCGCGTCGAGGAAGCCCAGCAGGTCGTCCGCGAAGGTCTGGATGGAGTAGGGCCCCTTGGGCTTGTCCGAGTCCCCGTGCCCGCGCTTGTCCCAGGCGTAGACCGTGAACCTCTCCGCCAGCCGGTCGATCACCGGCCTGAAGGCGAACGCCCCGCAGTTCTGGAAGCCGTGCGAGAGCACCATCGGGGGCCCGTCCCCCTTCACCGCGTAGTTGAGCTGGATCCCCCCCGCCTTCACCTTGGGCACGGATGTCTCCTCCTTTTTTGACCGTATGATCCCTCTGGAGGCGGCCAATCTAGCATGAACGGCGGGCCGCCCGGCATCGGCGGGGCCGCCCGTGGCCGGGGCAGGCACAGGGACCCGCCCCTACGGAAACCCCGGGCGGCAGGGCGCGGGATATGTCACCTCCGCGCTCCCCCCGCCCGCCCGCCTGATCTATAATCCCCTCCGACCCGGCCCTTCGTCCCGCACGAGAGGACCCCCCATGGCCCGCCCCGAGGACGCGAGAAGGCACCCCCGCCACAACCTCCCCGTCTACGTCGAGGCCCCGGCCTGGGAGCACGCCCCCATCGAGGCCAAGGACGTCTCGGCCGGCGGCCTCTACATCACCGTCCGCGGCCTCCCCGCCGCCCCCCAGTCCGGCGCCCGCGTGGGGCTCTCCTTCCAGGTGGCGGGCGAGGCTTTCCACAACTGCTCCGCCCGCATCGCCTGGGCCCAGCCCACCCGGGGCGGCACCTGGGGCATCGGCCTCGAGATCGACATCCCCGACGAGGACCGCCGCCGCCTCGCCCGGAAGCTCGACGAGTTCCAGCCCGACCCCCGCCCCCTCTGGCACGCCTGAGGCCCCGGCGGGGAGAACCTCTCGCGCGAAATAATTACCCCCCGGACTATCCCGTATTATCCCGGAACTCCCTGGACACCCCCCCGGACGGAAGGGGTTTTGCCGCTGGAATTTTCTGGAAAACGATAGAACTTTCATTTTGTCTCACCGCCGCTTTGCCCCGGTTCTGTAGGGGCGGACGGCGTTCGCCCCCGCCTGCCACATCCGACCCCAAACCGGGGCGAACGCCGTTCACCCCTACGGACCCGCCGGCGCCACATCCGTAGGGGCGGGTTTCAAACCCGCCCCTACGAACAAGACCGGGCGCCCCCCCCTGCTTTGGTTCCTCCCTCCCCCTCCGGGGGGGCCCCAAGGACCGGTGGGGTAAAGTGTCACCCATGTGCCCGGTCTGATCTGTTACCCATGTACCCGGTTGCACAGTGGGGGAGAGCTGCCGGGTGGCGTTCCCCTCCCCCCAACCCCCTCCCGCCTGCGGGCAGAAGCGCCCTTCCACCCTCCGCAGCGGCAGCGCCGCTGCTGCGGAGGACGGGTCGGCGCGCAGGCCCGGCGGGAGGGGGAGGAGCAGACGGGCATAGGCCCGCCCAGGGCCAATCTACGCCCGGGGAGAGGGAAACCGCCTGCCCCAAAATCCCTCACCTTCCGGCCCGCCTTGATCCCCCGCCCCCGCCTGGGAGAGGATGGGCCATCCCGAATCCCGTCCTCCGGAGGAGCCCCCCATGCCCGCCATCCCCCCCATCCCGAAAACCATGCGCGCCGCCGTCACCCGCGGCGCCGGCGACGTGCGGATCGAGGAGGTCCCCGTCCCCCCCTACGAGCCCGGCCTCGTGCTCGTGAAGGTGGCCGCCTGCGGCGTCTGCGGCACCGACATCCACATCCTGGGGGGCCACATGGCCCCCACATGGCCCCCCCACTACCCCTTCATCCAGGGCCACGAGTGGTGCGGCACCGTCGCCGCCGTCGGGAGCGCCTGCAAGACCGCGCTCAAGCCCGGCGACCGCGTCATCATGGAGCCCACCATCGGCTGCGGCCTCTGCCAGAACTGCCGCCAGGGCAGCTACCACCTCTGCCTCGAGGCCGGGAAGAAGGGGGGCGGCTACAAGCTCCTCGGCCACACCGCCGACGGCGCCTTCAGCGAGTACGGCGTGGCCCCCCCCACCCACCTCCACAAGATGCCGGACCGGATGACCTGGGAGGAGGCCGTCATCACCAACCAGGTCGTCATCGCCCTCCACGCCCTGGACCGGGGCCGGGTGGAGCCCGCCGACCGGGTGGCCATCCTGGGCCCGGGGCTGCTCGGCCTCTCCGTCCTCCAGCTCGCCCGGGCCTTCGGCGCCTCCCGCACCTACGTCACCGGCCGGGGCTACCGCCTCGCCATCGCCCAGGAGCTGGGGGCCGACGTGGTCATCGACGTGACGAAGGAGGACCCGGTCAAGGTGATCATGGAGGACACCGGGGGCCGGGGCGCCGACCTCGTGGTCGAGTGCGCGGGGCCCCCCGAGGCCATGAAGCAGGCCCTCGCCCTGGCCCGGCGCGGGGGCAGGGTGGTGCTCGAAGGCATCAACGGGGGCAAGGAAGTGCCCTTCCCCACCGACCGCATCGTGCTGGACGAGATCGCCCTCATCGGCGGCCGGGGCTCCCCCAACTGCTACCCCCGCGCCATCCAGCTCATCATGGACGGCCACATCCACACCGCCAAGATGCTCACCCACCGCTTCCCCCTCGCGGACTTCCGCGAGGCCATCCGCATGTTCAAGGCCCGCGAGGACGGCGTCATGCGGGTGATGATCGAGCCGTAGGGGGGGGGGAGGATATGTATGGGCGGGTTTCAAACCCGCCCCCAAAGCCAATCAAGGGCCGGAGAGGGAAGAAACTGTGCTAGAATAGGTTCGACACCACTATCGCAAGAGCATCTTTCTGCGAGCAGGCGAATATGGTCCGTGCCGCCGCCGTTGCCGTCCTGCTGCTCCCCGCCGGCGCCGACAAGGGCACATGCACGAAGCCGTCCGTCGTGCGGCCAGGGGCTGGGACCCATGCAATTCCGCCAGCGCTCGCCCGGAGGAAATCATGAAGACGCTGAAGTCATTCTTGCTTCTGTCGGGCATCGCTCTCCTCGTCAGCTATGCCCAAGCCGGGATACCCGAAAGCAAGACCCTCCCCACGCCGCCGCGCGAGTGGAGTGCTCAAATCAAGTATAAGATCACGATCTTCAGCGTCAGCGGCAGGGTCGTTCACGCGAATGGGTCGCCGGGCGCGCAGGTGCGGGTGCGCGCCATGAATGTGGGTTTCGACAGCGCGCAGCCGATTGGCGAATCCTTGACCGGTGCCGACGGACGCTACCTGATCCGTTACTCCGGCGGCGCCAGTGGCGGGTACAATCTGCAAATCCGCGCCATCGGCCCCGGGGGGAACGAGATCGGCCGCAGCCGGGTGAGATACCAGGTCAGTTCCGCCGTAATCATCAATCTCACGATCAACTGAGATCGATGCCCTCAAGGGTGTCATTCTGAGC
>MGDP01000062.1 GCA_001790955.1 Candidatus Tectomicrobia bacterium RIFCSPLOWO2_12_FULL_69_37 | reverse complement strand
GTCGCTTCTGGTCGCACGGTCACTTCAAAACTCTGACCGAACAAGACGCCCTGCGCGGGCCAGCCGGTCGATCACCGCTCGGGAGAAGTGTCGTGGAAGAATTGTTGAAGGAGACTGTTCTCTCTCGCCATACGATCAGTGGCGTTGGCAAAGACGCCGGGTTGGCTGTCAGCAAGGAAGCGATGCCGGAAGTCCGCGCATTCCTGGACAACCGCGTTCTTGGTAGGCTGCTTTCACCCGTCGTGAATCGCCTCTGTGACCAGTGGTGCAAGTAGAGGTGATAGCGAGACCTCCCCCCGCCTCCCCCGGCAACTCCTTCCTCCTTTTTCCCCTCCGTCCATCCTCCTACGCTGGGGGTAGTTCCTTCACGATCCATCCAACCCCCAGAAAGGAAGGAGGCGCGCCATGGCACAGCCGGTGTCACAGCACGGAAGCGCCCGCACCGGGGGGGCCTGGGTGGGGGGAGAATCTAGGAGTCGAACTTCTCGTCCGGGGGGGTGATGGACCGGGCGAGATCGCGCAGCTTCTCGGCGGGGACGTCGCCGGCCAGGGAGTAGATGTATTTCCCCCGGCGCCAGACGCTGACGGTGAGGTCGCCCGTCCGCGAGGCCACCCACTTCCTCTCGGGCATGGAAACCCAGGCGGGGCTGCCCTGCGCGGGGAAGACGACGAGCACGAGGGGCTTCCCCTGCCACTTGTAGAGGAAGCTGGCGACTTTCACTCCCTCCGCGAGGCCCACACGGGCACCTTCCAGCGAGGTCTCCTCGTTGCCGGGGAAGAACACCAGGGGGCGGAAGTTCACCCGGGGCTCGAACCAGCGCTGGAGGCGGGCAAGCTCGCGGGCCCGCGACTGGCTGGGCTCGCGCTCGAGGCCGGCGCGCTGGAACTCCGCCTGAGCCTCCTTGGCCACCGCGGCGAAGGGCTCGCCCGGCCTACCCGCCCTGTCCCACAGAAGCTGGGCCCCCACCGCCAGGACGAGAGAGGCGGCCAGCGCCCCTCCCACGGCCGCCCACCAGAGGTTCCGGGAGGCGCCCCCCCCGGCGCCGAGGCTCGCCGCGTACTGGCGCAGGGTCTCGGGCGCCTGATGGCGGCTCGCGAGCCCCCGCACGGCGGCGGCCGCTTCGGCCTGGGCCTCGAATTCGGCCAGGCGGCCCGCCCGGGCGAGCTCGCGCCGGAGGGCTTCCACCTCCCCGGGCGCGGAGCGGCCGTGGATGGCGTCCTCCCAGCGGGAGGCGAGGTCCCGGGGCTCCATGCCTTCCGATCCCGTCATCTCAGGCTTCCTCATAGCCGGCCAGCTTCTGCCGCAGCAAGTGGCGGGCGCGCCAGAGGCGGCTTTTCACTGTCCCGACCGGAATTTCCATGACCCCTGCGATTTCCTCAAGCGAGAGCTCTTCGAGATCCGCCAGAAGCACGAGTGAGCGCTGGGCCTCGGGGAGGGTGCCAAGGGCGGCGTCCAAGTCCCTTCTCAGGAGGCCGATGGGCAAGCGCATTGGGTCCGCCCCCTGGCTCTCCATGGTGAGAAGCTCCTCGTTCTCCGGGTACTCGGAGGAGTTGACCTCGTACTTTCCCCGCCGCAGGCGGTTCAGGAAGGTCCTCCTCACAATCGTGAACAACCAGGACTTCATTTGGGTTCCCGGCGTGTATTGATTCCAGTGGGCCAGGGCCCGGGCCAGGGCGTCGTGGACGAGGTCTTCCGCCTCATCGGAGCCGCCGGTGAGCCATCGGGCGAAGTTGTAGGCCCCATCCACATGGGTCTCCAGTTCCCGGAGGAAACGGGTCCGGTTTGGACGGGGCATGGAAGCGGCTGCTCAGGTCCTGGCCGCGGCGGGCTGGCAAGCCTGGGCCGCGCCAGAAGCCAGCAGGGAGGCGATCCGCTCCTCGGGATAGCCCAGGACGTCCTTGAGGACGGCTTCGGTATCCTGCCCAAGCAGGGGGGCGGGGCGGAAGTCGGGGTTCCGGCCCGCGACGCGGTCGAGGATGGGGTTTCCCACCACCCGCACCGGGCCGAGGCCGGGGTACTCATAGGTGCGGACCATTTCGCGCGCCGCGACCTGCTCGTTCTCGAGGGCCCGGTCGAGGGGGTTCACGGGCGCGCTGGGCACCCCAGCCTTCTCGAAAAGGTCCAGCCACTCCTCCCCGGGCCGCGTGCGGAGGATGCCCTCCAGCAAGGGGAGCAGCTCGGCCCGGTTCGCGGCGCGCAAGTCGTTCGTCTTGTAGCGCGGGTCGTCCGCCACCTCGGGGATGCCCATGACCTCGCACGTCTTCTTCCAGAAGTGCTCCTCCCGCGGGGAGAGCACGATGTAAATCGTCTTCGTGGCGAAGGCCTGGTAGGGGACCATGTACTCATGGGCGCTGCCGGGAGGCTCGGGCAGGTCCCCTTTGTTGAGGTACATGGTCGAGATGTAGCCGAACATGGCCAGCTGGACGTCGAACATGGGCACTTCGAGGTGGGCCGCCCCGCCGCCCCGGGCGCGCGCCAGCAGCCCGCCCATGCAGGCGAGGGCGGTGTAGAGGGCGGTGGTGATGTCGGCGGTCGGGATGCCGTGGCGCACCGGCGGCCGGCCGGGCTCCCCCGTGATGGACATGTGGCCGCTGATGCCCTGGAGGACCAGGTCGAAGGCGGGCCGGTCGCGCCAGGGCCCTCTCTCCCCGTAGCCGCTCGAGTCCACGAAGACGATGCCCGGGTTGCGCTCCTTGAGGGCGGCGAAGCCCAGCCCCAGGCGGTCCATCGTGCCGGGGCGGAAGTTCGCGATGAGGGCGTCCGAGCGGGCCGCGAGGTCCAGGAAGGCCTGCTTGCCGTCGGGCTTCTTGAGGTCGAGGACCACGCTCTTCTTCCCCCGGTTGAAGGTGAGGAAGATGCTCGATATGGGCCCCAGCCCGGCGATGCTGGGGTTGCGGCCCAGGTCGCCCGAGGGGGCCTCCACCTTGATGACCTCGGCGCCCATGTCGGCGAGGATCATCCCGCCCCCCGTCCCGGCGATCACCTGGCCTGTCTCGATGATGCGGTAGCCTTCCAGCATGGATGAACCGCTCCTTCGATAGATAGCCTAGCCCTGGGGGGCCGCGGTGGCGGTGGCCTTGATGAGGACGTCCCCCCGCTGGGTGACGGCCTCGGCCTCCACCTCCACCCGCTTCTCCCCGGCCTCCTCGTAGCGGCGCGTGACGCGGGCCTTGGAGATCACCATGTCGCCCGGCCAAGCCTGGGCGCTGAAGCGGAGCCTGAGTCTGCGGAGGGCGGTGGGCCCCAGCCATTCGCTCAGCGCCCGGCCGAGGTAGCCCCCCTGGAGCATCCCCTGGGCGAAGGGCTTCTCGAAGCCCGCGCGGATGGCGTAGATCTCGTCGTGGTGGTTCGGGTTGAAGTCCCCGCTCGCCCCGGCGTAGCGGACAAGGTCGGTCCGGGTGATGGGGCCCACCGAGAGCTCGCGCTGGGCGCCCTCCGCCAGATCGTCCCACTTCGCGTAAGTCAGGCCCGCAGTCTGGGTGGCCATCTCTCAGCCCTCAACTTTCGGCGGCGCGGCGGTCTCGATGAGGGTCCGCCGAGCGACCTGGACCAGTTCGCCCTTCTCGTCGGCGAAGCGCGTCTCGATGACGACGAAGGTCATCTTGCCTCCCCGCTTCCCGGCCTTCTCCTCGTGGAAGACGATGGCGTTCCGCCCCCGCAGCACCATGCCCGCCACCAGGGGCTTGAGGTACTCGAACTCCTGCTCCCCGTGGAGGCGGCGCTTGGGGTCGTAGCCCAGGTGGGGCATGGGGTCGTTATCCGGGTTCTCATGCCAGAACTGCCGGACGAAGGTCGGGGGGGCCACCACGTCCGGGTAGCCCGCAGCACGGGCGGCCTCGGGGTCGGTGTGGACGGGGTCCTGGAGGCCGAGGACGAGGGCGTACTCGCGGATCTTCCCGCGCTCCACCCGCAGCTCGAACTCGGGGAATTCGCGCTTCAGGACGGCAGGGTCCAGGGGCATGGGGTCAATCCTCAAATCCATGGGAAAGTAGAATGAAAATGGCTCCCCCCGGGGCAGCGCCCGCCTCCGGAGAGACCCCTAGTCTCACCGCGATCGCGGCTTTTTTCAAGGGGAAGAAACGGGCCGGCCTCAGAGCCCGATGGCCTTGGCGATGATGTTGCGCTGGATCTCGCTGGTGCCCGCCCCGATGGTGGCGAGGCGGGCGTCGCGGTAGTGGCGCTCCATCGCCGCCTCGGCGGAATAGCCGTAGCCCCCCATCACCTGCACCCCGAGGTCGGACACCTTCTTGTAGGCCTCTCCCGCGTAGAGCTTGAGGGTGGCCGCCTCCAGGCGGCCGGCCTTCCCCTGGGAGGCCAGCCAGGCGAAGCGGTAGACCTGGAGCCGGGCCGTGTCCACCAGCACGTGCATCTCGGCCAGCATGTGGCTCACCGCCTGGAAGGAGCCGATGGGCCGGCCGAACTGCTTGCGCTCGCGCGCATGGGAGATGGCCAGCTCCAGCGCGGCTGCGGCCGCCCCGGTCCGCGCGGCGGAGAGGCAAAGCCGCTCGTAGGTCAGGTAGGCCATGAGCCCCTTCCAGCCCTGGCCCAGCCCGCCCAGGATCTCGTCCTCCCGGGCCAGGACCCGATCGTAGTACACGACCGAGGTGCCCATCGCCCGGTGGCCGAGGAGGGGGAGCTTCTTCCAGGTGACCCCCTCGCGCTTGGCGGGGACCATGAAGTTCGTGATCCCCTCGTGCTTCGGGCCGGAGCTGTCGGTGCGGGCCGCCACCAGGATGTGGGTGGCGATGGGCATGCCGGAGGTGAAGTTCTTGACCCCCGTGATCCGGAAGTGGTCTCCGTCCGGCTCCGCCCGGGTGATGATGGCCGCCGCGTCCGAGCCCGCCTCGGGCTCGGTCAGGCTGAAGGCGAAGAAGGCCTCCCCCTTCAAGGTGGCGGGCACGAGCTCGGCCTTCTGCCTCTCGGTGCCGCTGATGAGCACCGCCTCGCAGCCGTAGCACACGTTCCGGAAGATGACGGTGGCGAGGTCCAGGTAGTGCATCCCGGCCGTCTCGAGCACGATGGCCAGGTCGAGGGTGCTCCCGCCCATTCCGCCATACGCCTCGGGGGCCGAGACGCCCACCCAGCCGTCCCGGGCGAGGGCGAGGTAGGCCTCCACGGGGGCCTCGCCCTTGCGGTCGCATGCCATGGCGTACTCGGGGGGGCACACCCGCCCGAGGAGGTCGTGGAGGGTGCGGCGCATCATTTCCTGCTGTTCGCTGAAGGCGAAGTCCAAGGGGTTGAATCTCCCAGGTAGGTGGCGCACGGGGGCCGCTCCGGTCGGGATTATGGCCCGGGGACGGGCGCTGGTGCCACCCTCGGCGGGGATTTCAGGCCAGCGCCTCCGGATTCACCACGTCCTTGGGCTTCCCGGCGGCGAAGGCAACCACCCGGCCGATGGCCAGGCCCAGGTAGTCCTTCAGGGTCTCGTAGGTGGCGTAGCCCAGGTGGGGGCTGCACACCACGTTGTCCATCTGGAGAAGGGGGTGCCGCCCGCCCAGCACGGGCTCGTCCTCGTAGACGTCCACCGCCGCGAAGCCGGGCCGCCCGGCCTTCAGGGCGGCGACCAGGGCACCGTCCTCGACGACGTCGGCGCGGCTCGTGTTGACGAAGAGCGAGTCGGGCCTCATGCGCCCCAGGTCCTTTCCGGTGACGAGGCCCCGCGTGGCCTTGTTCAGCGGGAGGTGGATCGAGATCACGTCGCACGCCTCGAAGAAGGCCTCCCGGCTCTTGGCCATCTCGAAGCCCTCTTTCATGGCGCGCTCGGCGGTCGCCTCCCGGCCCCAGGCGAGGACGTTCATCCCGAAGGCCTTCCCCAGCTGGGCCACCCGGCCGCCGATCCGCCCCAGGGCGTAGATGCCCAGCGTCTTGCCCTGGACGATGCGCCCCATGGGGGCCGCCTGCCACTTGCCCCGCTTCATCGCCTCCATCTCGGCCGGGATGCGGCGCATGGCGGCCAGGATGAGGGCCCAGGTGAGCTCCACCGTGGAGGGGTTGGGAGAGCCCCCCGCCGTCACCGCGATCTTCCGCCGGGTGCAGGCCTCCATGGGGATGTGGGCGCCGACCCCGGCCGTCTGGCTGATCAGGCGGAGCTTGGGCAGGCGCTCGATCAATTCCTCCGAAAGCTCGGTGCGCTGGCGGATGAGGACGACAGCCTCGGCGTCCTTCAGGCGCGCGGCCAGGGCGTCCGTGCCCTTCACGGTGTCCCGGTGGATGGTCGCGTCGTGCCCCTCAAGCATGCCGAGCAGCCCGCACGCCCGCACCGCGTCCTGGTAATCGTCCAGAATGACGACCTTCATGTGCCCCTCCTTGAAGGATTAGCGCCCGCCCGGGAAGGCCTGCCGCGCCCAGGCGACCCGGGCCTCGGGGGTGGCGAAGATGCCGGCGGGGGCCTGGTCCGCCTGCTCCAGGCGCCCCCACAGGCCCGTCCGGTTCGCGATCTGGATCGCGAGGCCCGGCCGGGCGTTGAGCTCCAGCAGGACCGGCCCCCTCTCCCAGTCGAGCACCTGATCCACCCCGAGGTAGCCGAGCCCCGTCATCTCGAAGGCGCGCGCCGAGGCGAGGAGGATGCGGTCCCAATGGGGGACCTCGACCCCGTCCAGAGGATTCCCCGTGTCGGGGTGGCGGTCAATGGGGCGGGAGCGGTGCACGGCGTGGCGGGTGCGGCCGTCCCCGATCCCGATGCCCGCCCCGATGGCCCCGCCGTGGAGGTTTGCCTTGCCGTCCGAGGCCTTGGTGGGGAGACGGGTCATGGCCATCACGGGCACGCCGCGGTAGACCACCACCCGGATGTCCGGCACCCCCCGCCAGGAGACGCGCTCGAAGACGTTGTCCGGGCGGATGAGGGCCTGGATGATGGCCTGGTCGGGCTGGCCCGCGAGAGAGTAGACGCCCGAGAGGATGTTCGAGATGTGGTGATAGAGCGCCTCGCGCGGGACGAGCGCCCCGTTCGGCTTGAAGAAACCCCCCTCGCCCGTGCGTTCCACCAGGACGATGCCCATCCCTCCCGCGCCGTGGGAGGGCTTGACGGCGAAAGCGCCGTCCCCCTGCAAGCCCCGCTCGAAGCCCGCGATGCCGGCGTGGTGCTCGATCACCCGGTAGATGGCGGGCGTGGGCACCCCGTGCTCCTCCGCGAGGCGGGCGGTCAGGATCTTATCGTCCACCAGGGGGAAGCGGGAGCGGGGGTTGCGGGCCATGATGTAGTCGGCGTTGCGGCGGTTCATGCCCAAGACCCCTGCTGCCCGGAGCTCACGTGCGGCCCGCCAGATTCCGGCCATCCTCGCAATCATGGCGTGTTCCCCATCAAAGGCCGGAAGCGCAGCAGTTCCGAGAGGCGATAGCCGGTATAGCGGCCCAGCAGCACCTGGAAGCCCGCCACCGCGAAGAGCAGCTCAGGGTACAGGAAAAACGCGAGTTGGAGTCTCTCCCAATTGAGGAGCTCGTAGCAGATGACCGCCACGGCGGCGCTTCCCAGGGTCGTGCGGAGGGCCGTCCGGAAGCCGGACTCCTCCATTATGATGAAGAAGCGCTCCACCACCATTGTGAGGATGACGAAGGGGAGAAGCCCCACCGCCATGAACTCCCGCAGGCCCAGCCGGTTGCCCGTCAGCGCCAGTATTCCCAGGGCGGAGATCATCAGGGTCAGCATGAGGGAGAGACGGGGTACCAGCAGGAGCCGCAGGTGGTCCAGCGACCGCCGGAGGAAGTAGCCCAGGGTGACCACCCCCGCGAAAATGCCGAGCCCGTAGGTCAGCCCTGTGCTCCGGAAGGCGAGGGCCATGAGGACGGGCATGAACACCCCGAAAGTGGGGAAGCCCGCGATGTTCCGCAGCACCCCGATGAAGAGGGCACCGATGGGCACGAGCAGGAGGATGCGGAAGGTCTCCTGGAACTCGGCGGGCAGGTGGAAGTAGGACCACCGGTCCAGGAAGTGGCGCGAGCGGACGATCCGGTCGAAGTGGAGGCGCCAGTGGCTGGAGGTGCGCTTGGCGAGGGTCCAGCGCAGGCCGGTGAGCTGCCCCTCCGTCACCCGGACGGCAGGAGCCCCATCCCGCGTCAGGGGCAGGACCTTCGTTGAGACGGAGATGCGCTGAAGGTTCTCCAGGTCGTAGCGTACCCACCGGTTGCCGTCCCAGACCTGAAGATAGCTCTGGGCCTTCGTGTAGACCCTCTCCGACAAGGGAAGCGCCTCAGCCAGGCGGACGCTTAGGCCGGCAGCCCGGAAGAGCAGCCACAGAGCCGACGGTCCGCCGAGTTTCTGATAGATGGCGGCCCAGCGGAGACGGTCCGCCTCGGAGGGAGGCGGAGAGCCCCAGTTCCCCCGGGCGGCCTCGTGCACGGCGCCGAGGCGCGTGGGAACCGGCAGGTTCTGCCATCTCTTGGCGAGGCTTTGGGCCAGCGCGATCTCCTCCCTGCCCGCGCTCTCGGGATAAGGACCCGGCCTTCGCGGAACGGTCAGCAGGGGTCCCGGCGAGCGGAAACGCAGGGTGGCGCGGTAGAAGATGCGTGCGTCCTCCTGCTCCGAGGGACCGGACCAGATGCCGAAGCGGTTGGGTCCCTCGCTGTGGATAGTGAAGTTCAGGGCGCCGGAGAAGTACTGTTCATCGACCACTGTCACACCTGTCCCCCTGGGGGGGAGCCCCGTCCATAGGGCGATCCGGTTGCTGTGCCCCTGGCCGACGGTGGCCTCCATCTGGATCTCCCAGGTCTCCCCGGGAACGGAGGGGAAGACGGGATAGCCCAGCACGGCCACGCGGTAGCCCAGGAGCAGGGCGGGAACGAGGAAAAAGGCGCCTGCCAAGAGAAGGACGGGCCGCTTCATCTCGGCCTCGGCCCTAAGGGGCACTGGGGCGGAAGGATCTGCCTGCGCTCGGCGTCCACAACGAAGCGGCCCGCGAGCAGGTTCCGCCCGGCCAGGAAGGGGTGCTCCAGGTCGGACCGGTCGTTGATGTTCACCTCGGTGACGATCCGCTCCGGCCCCAGGCACACCTCCAGCCGGACGACGGGCCGGCGGCCCTTCCCCTCGGGGGTCTTGATCGTCCGCCAGCGGAGGATGGGAAGGCGCATCGTCCTCCCGCCGAATTCCGGCGCAAGGCGCAACTCCACCTCCTTCCCGGCGACGCGCACCTCCCGGGCATCGAGCGAGCTGCCCGCGGCCCCCGTGTCGATTCGGGCGGGAAGACGGACGCCCCAGGGGAGGAGGATGACCTCCTCCACCCCGCCGATCACCCGCTTCTCCGCGGCGGCGGCGGCCAGGTGAAGCAGGGCCGCGAGCGAGGCGGCCAGGAGGGAGCCCTTCATGCGGGCCGTGCCCGGGCGGGGAGCGGCGGGGAGGGCTTCATGGGCGGCCCCGGATTCCCTTGCAGGCGGGCTTGAGGACGTGGGATCGGCTCACGTCCACCAGGAAGCCGTCAGCCAGGAACGACCGGCCCAGCAGCAGGGGGTAGGCCATGTAGCGCCTGTCGTTCAAGGAGACGAGGGCGCGGATGCGGCGGGCGCCCAGGCAGAGCTCCACCGACACGACGGGCCGGACGGCCTCCCCCTCCGCGGTGCGGAAGGCGGCCATTTCGTAGAGGGGGAGCCGCAGGGAGAGCCCTCCGTATTGCTCGGGAAGAAGAAACGTCACCTCGCCGCCGTCTATCCGGACGTCCCGGGCGTCGAGGGAGGAGCGCGCGGCGCCCGTGTCCACCCGGGCGGGCAGGGCGACGCCCCAGGGGAGGAGCAGGGCTTCCTCCACCGCCCCGATTGTGGTCTTGGTCTCGCCCGCCCCCGGGGCCGGCCCGAGGGCGGCCAGGACGGCGAAGACGATGGGCAGGATCATTTCCATCCTTTTTGCACGGGTTTCGAGGCGGCCGCCGGTTTTTCTCGGGCCGTCCGTTGCCCGGGAATTATATTCCAACTTCGCCCGGGGAATCAGCCCTCCCCCGCGGCGGTTTCAAGGGAGAGAGCGGCATATGCTATAGATGTTATAGAATATGCCAGAGAGGAGAACCATGCGGCCCCATCGCCGCCCGGGCCGCGTCCAGGAGGAGAGATGCCCGTCCCTTCCGAGCGGAAGATCCTGCTCACGCGGATGGTCAAAGCGGGCGGGTGAGGGTCGAAGCTGGGTCCGGAGGACCTGCGCGATGCCCTGAGCCGCTTCGAGCCCTTCTGCGATCCGAACCTCATCTACGGGACCCACCCGGGAGATGACACGGGGGTATACCGCCTGCGCGAGGACCTGGCCATCGTCCAGACGGTGGATTTCTTCACCCCCATCGTGGACGACCCCTTCGCCTTCGGCCAGATCGCGGCGGCGAACGCCCTGAGCGACTGCTTCACCATGGGGGCCCAGCCGATCACGGGCTTGAACCTCGTGGCCTTCCCGTGCGCGGAGGGACTCGACGTGCTGGGCAGGATCCTCGAGGGCGGGGCCGGCAAGATGCGCGAGGCGGGGGCGGTCATCCTGGGCGGGCACAGCGTGGACGACCCCGAGCCCAAGTACGGCATCGCCGTCACGGGCACGGTGGATCCCCGCAAGATGATCACCAACCGCGGCGCCCGGCCGGGGGACAAGCTCATCCTCACGAAGAAGATCGGCACCGGCATCATCACCAACCTGACCAAGTCGGTGAACTCCCTCCGCAAGGCGGCGCGCGGCCTCTTCGGGGGGGACGGAAGGCTGCGGGACGGGGTCTTCGAGGAGGCGGTGGCCTCCATGATCACCCTCAACCAGAAGGCGAGCCGCCTCATGGTGGAGGCGGGCGCCCGCGCCTGCACCGACGTGACCGGCTTCGGCCTCATGGGCCACCTGCACAACGTGATGGAGGCGAGCGGGGCGCGCGCCCGGGTCTGGTTCTCCCGGGTGCCCCAGTTCGAGGATCTCCTCCCCCACGCCATCCCCGGCACGGCCGGGGGCGGGGAGCGCAACCGCCACTGGACGCGCGATTTCGTCTCCTACCGCCCCGGGGTGGACGCCAGCATGCAGGCCCTCCTGAACGACGCCCAGACCTCGGGGCCCCTCCTCATCGCCGTCGAGCCCTCGAAGGCCGAGGCGCTCGTTGCGGAGATGCGCAAGGCCGGGGTCACCGCCGCCGCCGTCTTCGGCGAGGTCGCCGAAGGCCCGGCGGGGACCATCGAGGTCGAGGCGTAGGCGGGCCCGATTCGGGTCCCGCCCATGCACGGAGGAATCGGATCATGGCCAAGGCCACGTTCGCCGCGGGCTGCTTCTGGGGGGTGGAGGCCGCCTTCCGCAAGGTCCAGGGGGTGAGGGACGCCGCCGTGGGCTACACCGGCGGCCACAAGCCGAATCCCGTCTACGAGGAGGTCTGCTACTCCGACACCGGCCACGCCGAGGCTGTCGAGGTCGAGTTCGACCCGGCGGTGGTCTCCTACGAGAAGCTCCTCGACGTCTTCTGGTCCATCCACGACCCCACCACCCTCAACCGCCAGGGCCCCGACGTGGGCAAGCAGTACCGCTCCGCCGTCTTCGCCCACGATGAAGGGCAGGCCGCCGCCGCCCGGGCCTCCAAGGAGCGCCTGGAGAAGTCCGGCCGCCTGCGCCGCCCCGCCGTCACCCAGATCGCCCCGGCCTCCACCTTTTGGCGGGCCGAGGAGTACCACCAGCGCTACTTCGAGAAGATGGGCATCGACGGCGGGTGCCACTAGGGGGAAGGGGCGAACGAAGAACCCGTAGGGGCGACCCCCCGTGGTCGCCCCCGGCCGGGACGGAAAGGGCGGGCACGGGGGCCCGCCCCTACGCATGCCCCGTGACATGGGGGTCGCCCCTACGGAACGGCGGGTGGCGGGTTTTGGGGTGAGGTCCTAAATTGGGAGTGGCGGGTTCCACGCGGAGGGAGAGGGCGATGAGCGAAGGCTACGACCGCTACGACGCCCGGCGGGACCGCTGCATGCTGGACCAATCCTCCAGCACCGCCCCGCCCATGCACGAGATCGTGGGCGCCCCCGCCGAGCTGGGCCGCCGCTACCCCGGCCTCCCCGACGTGGCC
>MGDP01000061.1 GCA_001790955.1 Candidatus Tectomicrobia bacterium RIFCSPLOWO2_12_FULL_69_37 | reverse complement strand
AGACCCAGAACTTCACCGCCGTGGGCGACTCCATCACCCAGTGCCGCTTCACCGCCGAGCGCGGCTACGGCGCCATGATCAACGAGAAGTACGCCACCATGCTCAACATGGTCACCGGCTGGGACACCACCGCCGAGGAGCTGGAGCGGACGGGCGAGCGCATCGTCAACATCGAGCGCGCCTTCCAGGTGCGGGAGGGGGTGGACCGCTCCCGCGACATGCTCCCCCACCGGGTCATGCACGAGCCCATCCCCGAGGGGCCCCACAAGGGGATGCACTGCCCGCCCCAGGAGCTCGAAGCCATGAAGGACGAGTTCTACCGCCTCCGGGGCTGGAGCGAGCAGGGCGTCCCCACCGCCGCCACCCTCACGCGCCTGGGCCTCGAGGACGTGGCCGGGCAGATCGGCGCCAACGGCGCCCGCTAGACGCATCGGGGCAAAACGCCGGGGCGGGCCAGACGGCCCGCCCCGGTTCCATTTCCGCCGACCGCCTTCCTTCCACCCAGCTTTCCCTCTCTCTCCGCCAGGGCAATTTCTTCCGGTTCCTGGAGCGCCGGGGGCGTCCCGCGCGGGCAAGATCGCAATTAAAACTCGCTTTAAATCAATAACTTAAAAAATCCAGACCCATCGGCACGGACCTTGCTTTATGCCCCACGGGGGCCGCCCTGTGCGGGCGGCCGGCACCGGGGGCTACCCCCCCAGGCGAGGAGCGGACCATGAGCGTGTTTCCCGGGCTGTCGATCGGCGCCTCCTCGATGGAGAACGCGGCGAACGCCCTCCAGATCGTCGGCAACAACCTCGCCAACCTGAACACGCCCGGCTTCAAGCGGAGCCGGCCCATGCAGGCCAACGCCTTCTCCTCCCTGCTGACCGCCGGCTCGCCCGGCGACCAGATCGGCCACGGCGCCCTTCAGATCCAATCCCAGCGGGTGGTCACCCAGGGCTCGAACGAGCTGACCGGGATCGACACCGACGTGGCCATCGACGGCAAGGGATGGTTCATCGTCAAGGCCCCGGCCTCCACCGAGCTTCTCTACACCCGCGCGGGCAACTTCCGCCTGGACGAGAACCGCTTCCTGGTGGACCCGGGCGGAAAGCGGGTCCAGGGCTTCGCCGTCAGCCAAGGGGTGACCGGAAATACCCTCACCGACATCTCCGTCGCCTCCCTGGATTCGCTCGGCGCGCCCACCTCCCTCGTCCAGCTGAAGGGGAACCTCAACTCCTCCGCCGCCAGCCTCGGGGCTCCGCCCACCTTCACCTCGGGGGCCAAGAGGGACGAATTCATCGTCGTCCAGGGCCTCAACGATCAGATCGTCTTCCAGATGAACCAGGGCGGCCCGGCCATCACGGCGAGCCTCGTCGCCGACGGCGGGCTCGTCTCCGGCGCGAAGGTGACCGGGGCCGCCGTCGCGAGCGCCCTCAAGCAGGCGATCGAGGCCCAGAACGGGTTCATCGACATCTACGACGTCACCTACCACCAGCCGACCGACCGCTTCCGCATCCGGAGCGACTCGTCCAACGCCAACACCATCCGGTTCCTCCACGACGACACCGCCTCGACCGCCTCGGCCCTGATGGGCTTCGCCGCCTCCGCGTCGGAGAACATCGGCCCCACCGATGAAGAAGTGAGTGACCTCGGGGTGGCGTTCAACGTCATCGCTGGAGTCAACGACACCCTCTCCGCCCTCATCAACGGGACGCCGGCGAACATCACCGTCGCCGCCGGCAACTACACGGGCCAGGAGCTCGCCTACGCCATCGAGAGCGGCCTGCGGGCGGCGGCCGGGCAGAACGTGGGGGCCCAGGTCGTCTACAACGACGCGGAGGCGCTGGATAAGTTCGTCCTCAAGGGCCCGATCACCGGCGGGGCGCACACCATCGTCCAGCCCTCGAACACCGCGGCCCCCGCCATCGCCGTCCCCGCCACCCAGGTATCCGTGACGGGCGGCACCCTCGCGCCGACGACGAGCTTCGATACCGGCGCCGCGGCGGACGGCACGGGCTTCTTCGACATCAGCGACCCCTTCGTGACCAGCTCCTCCAGCACCGTGGTGCAGGTGGTGGACGGTCTGGGGAACCAGCACGCCCTCACCATCTTCCTCCGCAAGATCGGGGACAACACCTGGGAGTGGCACGGCGGCCTGAAGGGAGAGGATCTGACCGGCCCGACGCCGGACATCTTCTTCGAGGAGGTGGCCAGCGGCCTCGTCCGCTTCGACGAGCGGGGGAACCTGCTGACCGAGGCCACGACCCCCGGGACGGGCGTGTTCAATTTCGACGCGAGCGGCGGGGGAGCCGTCCCGCCGGCGAACCAGGTCGTCAACTTCGACTTCGGCGACTCCATCCTGACCGAGGGCGGGACCGGCCTGGCCGGCATCTCCCAGTTCGAGTCCTCCACCCTGCCGAGCTCCCAGGGGGGCCGCGGGGTGAACGTCCTCACCCTGACGACCGTCCTCGCCGACGGGGTGCCGGGCGGCTCCTTCGTCGGGTTCCGGATCGGGGACGACGGCTTCATCCGCATCGACTTCTCCAACGGGCGGAACGAAGCCATCGCCCGGCTGACCCTCGCCGTCTTCCCCGCGGAGGACGAGCTGACCGCCATCTCGAACAACCTCTTCCGGGCCACGAGCGTCGCCGGCACGCCCGTCGTCACCGGCCCGCTCACGAACGGGGCCGGCCGGCTCCTGGCGCGGAACCTCGAGCGCTCGAACGTCGAAAACACCGAGCAGTTCGGCGAGATGATCCTCCAGCAGCAGGCCTACCAGGCGAACGCCCGCGTCATCACGGCCGCGAACGACCTGCTCGAATCCCTCATCAACATCGTCTAGCGGCGGAAAGGGACCGGCCGGCGGCTCAGGAGGCGGGGTGCTTCTCCACCAGCCGGCGGGCGATCACGAGGCGCTGGATGTCGTTCGTGCCCTCGCCCACCTGGAGCAGGATGGCGTCGCGGTAGTAACGCTCGATCGGAAGCTCCTTGATGTAGCCGTAGCCCCCGTGGATGTGGATGGCCCACTCCGAGGCGCGCTGGGCCGCGTCGGTGGCGAAGAGCTTGGCCATCCCCGCCTCGAGGTCGCAGCGCCGGCCCGAGTCCTTGAGGCGCGCGGCGTGGTAGGTGAGCTGGCGCGCCGCCTCGAGCGAGGTGGCCATGTCGGCGAGCTTGATCTGGATCGCCTGGTGCTCGGCGATGGGCTTGCCCATGGTGCGGCGCTGCTGGGCGTAGCGGACCGAGTCCTCGAAGCAGGCCCGGTGGATCCCCAGCGCCCGGGAGGCCACCTGGATGCGCCCCATCTCGAGCGAGGCCATGAGCTGCTGGAAGCCTCGGTTCTCCTCCCCGATGAGGCAGGAGGCCGGCACCGCGCAGTTCTCGAAGACCAGCTCCCCCGTCCGGACGCCCTTGTAGCCCAGCTTGTCGAGGTGGCGGCTCACCCGGAAGCCGGGGAGGTCCCGGCCCATGAGGAGACAGCTGATCCCCCGGTGGGGCTTGTCCGCCGCGGGGTTGGTGCGCACCATCACGCCGAAGTGGGTGCCCTTCTCGCTGTTGGTGATAAACATCTTGGAGCCGTTGACGATGTAGCCCGTCCCCTCGCGGCGGGCCGAGGTGCGCAGCGCCGCCACGTCGGAGCCGCCGTCCGCCTCGGTGATGCCGATGCCGCAGCGCATCTCCCCGCGCGCCATCCGGGGGAGCCACTCCCGCCGCTGGTCCTCGTTCCCGAAGCGGTTGAGCATCCAGGCGACCATCGAGTGGCTGCCGATCACCCCCGTCAGGCTCATCCAGCCCCGCGCCAGCTCCTCGGTGAGGATGACGAGGCCCATCGCGTCCATCCCCGCCCCGCCGTAGGCCTCGGGCACCAGCGCCCCGAAGTAGCCCAGCTCCTTCATCCGGTCCACGAGGGGCTGGGGGTACTCGTCCGCGTGCTCGAAGCGGCTGGCGGAGGGGATGACCTCCTGCTGGACGAACTGGCGCACCCCCGCCTCGAGCGCGCGCTGGAACTCGGTCAGCTGCCCGTCCATCCCCTTTACTCCTCCGCTACATAAGAGAGAGGCCCTTCGGCGCCTCCGGGATGAGGAGCCGCTCCACCGCCTCCCCGCGCTCCAGGTGCGACCGGACGATCTCCTCCGCGTCCTCCGCCCGCACCCCCCCGTACCACACGTTGTCGGGCATCACGCACACCACCGCGCCGTTCTCGCAGGCGTCCAGGCAGGTGCTCCCCAGCACCCGCGCCCGCCCCTTGAGGCCCCGCTCCTCGACCAGCACCTTGAGCCGCTCCCGCAGGGCGAGGGAGCCGCAGTCCGCGCAGCAGCCCTTCGGATGGCCAGACTCCCGCTGGTTCTGGCACACGAGCAGGTAGCGCTTCTTCCGGAACATGCTCTCTCCCCCGGCCGCAGCCCTGGATGGAGCGAGGCTAGCACATCGCCCCTGGGCGGAAAACCGCCCCCCCGATCCACCCGCCCCCCCTCCAATGATAAGATGCCCCCCGGCCCGGACGCCGAGGAGCGCGCATGACCGATTCCGCCGAAACGCCCACCTTCAGCCTCGGGGAGCCCCGGGAGGATGCGCCGCGCCGCGTCATCCTCTTCGCCACCTGCCTCGTGGACCACTTCTTCCCCGGGGTGGGAGAGGCGTCGGTCTACCTGCTGGAAAAATCGGGGGCCGAGGTGGACTTCCCCGAGGGCCTCACCTGCTGCGGCCTCCCTCACTTCAACAACGGCTTCCGCGGGGAGGCCCGCAAGGTGCTCGAGCCCCAGCTCGCGCTCCTGGAGGGGGACGCCCCCATCGTGGTCCCCTCGGGCTCGTGCGGCTGGATGCTCAGGTGCGTCCTCCCCACCCTCTTCCCGGACGACCCCTGGAAGCGCGAGCGGGCCGAGCGGGCCGCCTCCCGCGTCCTGGAGCTCTCCCAGTACCTCGGCCGCTACGCCCCGGGGGAGCCGAGCGTCCGCCTGCCCGGCAAGACCGTCTACCACGACTCCTGCCACCTTCTCCGGGGGCTCGGGGAGCGGGAGGCCCCGCGCCGCCTGCTCGGCCTCGCCGCCGAGCGGCGCGAGGAGCTGCCCGGCTGCGACCGCTGCTGCGGCTTCGGGGGCTCCTTCGCCGTCAAGTATCCCGAAATCTCGTGCGCCATGCTGGAGCAGAAGCTCCAGGCCGCCGAGGGCGCAGGGGCCGACTGGCTCGTCGCGGCGGACGCGGGCTGCATGCTCCAGATCGGGGGCGGGCTCGCCCGCCGGGGCTCGCGGGTGCGGCTCCTCCACCTGGCCCAGGCCCTCGCCGGCCCGGGCGCGCCCGGCTGGCCCGGGGAGCCGGAAGGGCAGAAGGCGTGACCTCCCCCTTCAACCGGCGCGCCCGCCTCGCCCTGGCCGATCCCCGTCTCCAGCAAGCCCTCCAGGGGGGGACGGGCCGGTTCGGGGAGATGCGCCTCAAGGCCTTCGAGTCCGCCGCCGCCCCCCTCGCCCTGCGCGCCAAGGCCCGCGAGATCCGCCGCCGCACCTTCGACGACATCGGCCGCCACCTCGACACCCTCCTCGCGAACCTCCGCCGGTCGGGGGTGGAGGTGCACGCCGCCCCCGACGCCGAGGCGGCCCGGCGCATCATCGCCGGCATCTGCCGCCGCAGCGGGGCCAAGCTCGCGGTCAAGAGCAAGTCCATGGCCTCGGAGGAGATCCACCTGAACGGGGCGCTGGAGAAGGCGGGGGTGCGCCCGGTCGAGACGGACCTCGGGGAGTGGATCCTCCAGCTCGCCGGGGAGACCCCCAGCCACCTTGTGGCCCCGGCCCTCCACAAGACGCTGGACCAGGTGGTGGACCTGTTCCGGCGCAAGGTGGACCCCGGCGCCGGGCGCGACCCGGAGGCCCTCACCGCCCTCGCCCGCCGGGCGCTGCGCCAGGAGTTCCTCACGGCCGAGGTCGGGATCAGCGGGGTCAACTTCGCCATCGCCGAGACGGGCACCCTCTGCCTCGTCACGAACGAGGGGAACGGCCGCCTCGTCACCACCCTGCCCCGGGTGCACATCGCCCTCATGGGCTTCGAGAAGGTGGTCCCCACGGTGGAGGAGGCCCTGACCCTCCTCGCCGTCCTCCCGCGCAGCGGCACGGGCCAGAAGATCACGAGCTACTTCACCATGGTGAGCGGGCCCCGGCGGCCCGGAGAGGCGGACGGCCCCGAGGAGATGCACCTCGTCCTCCTCGACAACGGGCGCTCGCGCCACCTGGGGGGGCCCTTCCAGGAGGCCTTCCACTGCATCCGCTGCGGGGCCTGCCAGAACGCCTGCCCGGTCTTCCAGACGGTCGGGGGCCACGCCTACGACTCGGTCTACGGCGGGCCCATCGGGGCCATCCTGAGCCCGATGTTCCGGGGGCTGGAGGCCGCAGGCGAGCCGGCCGCGGCGTCGAGCCTGTGCGGGGCCTGCCAGGAGGCCTGCCCGGTGCTGGTGGACATCCCCCGGATGCTCATCGAGATGCGCGGGGCGCGGGTGGCCGCCCGGACGGTCCCCCGCGCCGAGGCCCTCGCCTTCCGCGCGGCGGCCTGGGCCATGCGCCGCCCGGCGCTGTGGGAGTTCTCGTTCCGGGCGCTCGCGCAGCTGGGGCGCCTCCTCCCCCGGGCGGGGCGGCTGGGCTGGCTGCCGGGAGCGGCGGGGGCCTGGGCCAAGGGGCGGGAGCTGCCCCTCCCCGCCCGAAGGAGCTTCCGCGACCGCTGGCGGGAGCGCCAGCGAGGGCGCCGGCCGGCCCCCGTTTCCTCCCCGGCGGCTCAAGAGAGGACGCCGGAGGAGATGGTGGAACGCCTACGGCGGCAGGCCGCCCTGGGCCACGGCCTCGCCCACGGGCATATCGCCTCCCCGCCGGACGTGCTGCCCGAAGTGGACATCCCCGACCCCGCGGCGCGCTTCCAGCAGGAGCTCGAAGCGGTGGGCGGGAAGGTCTTCCGCCCGGCCTCCTCGGAGGAAGCCAAGGCGCACATCCTCGATCTCGCCGGGCGCTGGCCGGGCCGGCCCGTGGCGGTGAGCGGGGGGCTCCCCCTCCCCGCCGGGGAGTGGCTCAGGGAGGCGGGCTTCGAGGTGCTTCCCCCCTCCGATGCGGGGGACGGCCGCGAGCGGCTGGCGGCGGCGGGCCTGGGGGTGACGGGCTGCGCCTGGGCCGCCGCCGAGACGGGGACGCTCGTCCTGCCGAGCGGGGGGGGCTCCCCCCGCCTCCACTCCCTCCTCCCCGAGGCCCACCTGGCGCTGGTGAGGGAGGAGGACGTCGTGCCCCACCTCTCGGCCCTGGGGCCCCGCCTCCGCGAGAGGATCGCCCGGGAGGGGCCCAGCTGCGTCTCCCTCATCACCGGGCCCAGCCGCTCGGCCGACATCGCCCTCACCCTCATCCGGGGCGTCCACGGCCCCCGGGAGGTCTTCGCCCTCCTCCTGCCGCGGGGCCTCGCCTAGGGGCGGCCGCCCGCCTCTACAGATCCGCAGGGGCACGGCGCGATCAGGAATCCGCAGGGGCGTTCAAATGAACGCCCCTGCAAACTGCTTTCGCCGCACGCGTCCGTAGGGGCGGGTTTGACTTCGGCGAGCTCAGCCGAGCCGAAACCCGCCCCTGCAAATTCTTCCGGCCCCCAAACGAAAGCGCCCCCGGGCCCGAGGCCCGGGGGCGCCTGCTGCGGATGCGGCGCGCGACTAGATGTCGTAGTAGAGGGCGAACTCGTGGGGGTGGGGCCGCAGCCGGACGGCGTCCACCTCCATCTCGCGCTTGTAGGCGATCCAGGTCTCGATCAGGTCCTTGGTGAAGACGTCCCCCTTGAGAAGCCAGTCGTGGTCCTTCTCCAGCAAGTCGAGCACGGCGTCGAGGCTGCCCGGGGTCTGCTGGACCTTGGCCTTCTCCTCGGGCTCGAGGTCGTAGAGGTTCTTGTCGATGGGGCTGGGGGGGAGGATCTTGTTCTGGACCCCGTCGAGGCCCGCCATGAGCATTGCGGCGAAGGCCAGGTAGGGGTTGCAGGAGGCGTCCGGGCAGCGCAGCTCGACGCGCTTGGACTTCTCGCTGTGGGAGTACATCGGGATGCGGACGCAGGCGCTGCGGTTGCGGCAGCTGTAGATGAGGTTGATGGGGGCCTCGTAGCCGGGCACGAGGCGGCGGTAGCTGTTCGTCGTGGGGTTGGTGAGGGCGAGCAGCGCCGGGGCGTGGTGCAGGAGGCCGCCGATGTAGTAGAGGGCTGTCTGGCTCAGGTCGCCGTAGGAGCCCGCGCGGAAGAACACGTTCTTGCCGCCCTTCCAGATGCTCTGGTGGACGTGCATGCCGGAGCCGTTGTCCTTGAAGATCGGCTTGGGCATGAAGGTGGCCGTCTTGCCGTGGCGCCGCGCCACGTTCTTGACCACGTACTTGTACTTGATCAGCTTGTCGGCCATGACCACCAGCGAGTCGAACTTCATGTCGATCTCGCACTGGCCGGCGGTGGCCACCTCGTGGTGGTGGACCTCAATCTCGACGCCCATGTCCTCCATGAGCATGGCCATCTCGGAGCGGATGTCCTGGAGGGTGTCCGAGGGCGGGACGGGGAAGTAGCCCTCCTTGTAGCGCACCTTGTAGCCGAGGTTCTTCCCCTCCTCGCTGCCGGTGTTCCAGGCGGCCTCGACGGAGTCCACTTCGTAGAAGGCGTGGTTCTCGGCCTGGTTGTAGCGGACGCTGTCGAAGACGAAGAACTCCGCCTCGGGGCCGAAGTAGGCGACGTCGCCGATGCCGGTCGACTTCAGGTAGCGCTCCGCCTTGATGGCGATGTGGCGCGGGTCGCGGGTGTAGAGCTGGAGCGTGACCGGGTCCTTGACGTCGCAGAGGAGGATCAGGGTCGGCACCTCGAGGAAGGGGTCGACGAAGGCCGTCTTGGGGTCCGGCATCAGGAGCATGTCGCTCTCCTGGATGGCCTGGAACCCGCGGATGCTGGACCCGTCGAAGCCCACGCCCTCCTTGAAGGTGTCCTCCTCGAGGGTGTGGATCAGGGACGAGAAGTGCTGCCACATCCCGGGCATGTCGCAGAAGCGGTAGTCCACCATCTTCGCCCCGCTGTCCTTCGCCAGCTTGAGGACATCCGCCGGCGTCTTGGTCCCGGTGGCCGCGCCCGTTGCTCCTTTCTTCTTCGCTCCGCTCGCCATGTTGCTGACCCCTCCCTGCTGAGATTGAACGGATGAAGTACGATCCGGCTCCGTCGAAATTGGGACGCCCGCCTGTTGCCCTATGCAACCACGCTCTGAGGACTGCCCTCGCCCAGGAGCGAGGTGAGAAGATCGCACAGCTCCCGGAGGCGCGCGGCGTCCTCGATCTTGCGCCCCCCGGCGTCGGTGACGTAGAAGGCGTCCACGGCGCGGGGCCCCTCCGTCGAGATCTTGGCCCGCGAGATCGAGACCCCCTCGTCGGCGAGGGCGCGCGCGATGCGGGCCAGCAGCCCGTGGCGGTCCGGCGTGATCACCTCCAGCACCGTGGCGTCCTCGCTGGCCATGAGGTCGAACCCGACGACGGTGGGGAGGTCGAAGTGGACCCGCTGCTTGAGCCGCAGGAAGCGGCGGTTCCCGCCCAGCACCTCGTCCAGCGATGACCGCCCGGCGAGGAGGTCGTCCATCACCCCGCGGAAGCGCTCCCAAGTCCCGGGGTCCGCGGCCACCTTGTCCTCCGCGTCCACGACCTGGAAGCTGTCCACCACGAGGCCGTCCGCCCGGGTGTAGACCTTGGCGTCCAGGATGCTCAGGTCGAAGGCCGCCAGCGTGCCCGCGATCATGGCGAAGAGCCCCAGGCGGTCGCGGCACACGAGGGTCAAGAGGGTGTTCCCCAGGCGGCGGCGGTGGGTCACGTCCACCACGCAGGAGAGGCCGCCGGCCTCGAGCTTCTGCCCCAGCTGGATGTGGCGGAGGATTTCCTGGGGGGGCGTCCCCGCGCGGTAGCGCTCGGGCATCCCCTCCACGTGCCGGCGGATGAGGTCTCCCTCCACCCGGCTGGCCGCGGCCCGCGCCTCGAGGATGACCTGCCCGCTCACCTCGTCGGTCTGCCGCCTGCGGTGGAGCGCCTCGCCCGACTCCAGGAGCCGCAGCGTCTTGCGGAAGAGCTCCTGGTGGAGCATCCCCCGCCACTCGTTCCAGATCCCCGGAGCCACCGAGGTCACGTCGGCGTAGGTGAGGAGGTAGAGCATCTGGAGCTGCTCGGCCGTCCCCACCTTCTCCGCGAAGCGCTCGACCAGGGCCGGGTCCTCGAGGTCGCGCCGCTCCGCCGTGTAGCACATCTCCATGTGATTGACCACCAGGAACTCGATCACCCTCCCCTCGTCGGCGGGGATGCCCAGGCGGGGGATGATCTCGGGGAGCGCCGCCGCGCTCTTGTGGACGTGGCGGGGCCCTCTCGCCTTGCCGATGTCGTGGAAGAGGAGCGCGAGCCTCAGGATGTGCGTGCGCTCCATGTCGCGGTGGATGTGCGCCAGGCTCTGGAGCGGCAGCTCCTTGGTGTAGGCCAGCCGGTCGAGGGAGGCCTGCGTGAGCAGGGTGTGCTCGTCGGCCGTGTAGCGGTGGTAGTGGTCGTACTGGACGAAGCAGGTGAGGGGCTCGAACTCCGGGATGTAGCGCCCCAGGAGGCCCAGGGCGTGCATCTCGTGGAGGACGCGGGCCACCCCCGCCTTCCCTTGCAGGATGCGGAAGAAGCTCTCGCGCACCTCGGCGGAGGTGCGGAAGCGCTCGTCCACCGTGTCGAGGTTGCGCCGCACGAAGGCCCGCAGCTCGGGCGAGAGGCGGCAGCCGAAGCGGTACTGGGCCTCGAACACCCCCATGAGGCCCTGGGGCCGGCCGAGGACCGCCTCGCCGCCGTCCTGGAGGACGAGGGTGTGGAACTCCTGGAGGGCCAGCCCCCCTTCGATGGGCTCCAGCCGGGGGCGGCGGTTCACCCAGCGGCGCTGCCTGAGCTGGTCCTCGAGCACCTCGAAGAAGTCCCGGCAGAAGGTGTGGAGGGAGCGGGCGCGCATGAAGTAGTCGCGCATCATGTTCTCGCCCGCCAATGCGCTCTCGGTGTCCTCGTAGCCCAGGGCCGGGGCGGCCTCGGCCTGGGCGTCGAAGGTCAGCATGTCGTTCTTCGCCCCCGCCAGGATGTGGAGCTGGGCCCGCAGCCGGAGCAGGAAGTCGTAGGCCTCGCGGGCCCCCCGGCACTCCTCCCCGGGGATCCACCCCCGCTTCGCGATGTCGTCGAAGCCCTTGGCCCCGAAGGCCCGGCTCAGCCACAGGACGGATTGGAAGTCCCGCAGCCCCCCGGCGCTCTCCTTCACGTTGGGCTCCTGGACGTAGACCGAGGGGTCCCAGGAGCGGTAGCGCTCCGCCCGCTCGGCCAGGCGCCGCTTCAGGTGGGAACTCTTCCCCAGCCGTTCGAGATGGGAGCCGAAGCGCCGGGAGAAGTCGGCTTGGACCGCCCGGCTCCCCGCCACCAGCCTGTGCTCGAGCATCGAGGTCTCGCTCTGGTAGTCGTCCCGCGCGATGCGCAGGCACTCGGCGATGGTCCGGGCGCTGTGGCCGATGGTCAGCCCGGCATCCCACAGCAGGTAGAGCACGGCGCGCACGAAGCGGCTCACCCCGGCCGAGCGCTTCGGCAGGACGAAGAGCAGGTCGATGTCGGAGGCGGGCGAGAGCTCACCCCGGCCGTAGCCCCCGATGGCGAGCAGGGCGCAGGAGGGCCCCTCACCGCCCCCGGGGGCCGAGGGCTCCTCGGCCCGGACGGCGTGCTCCCACACCTGCTTGAGGATGGCGTCCATCAGGGAGGCCCGGGCGGCGCACAGCGCCAGCCCGCCCGCCCCCTCCCGGTGGGCTTCCACGATGAGGCCTCCCCCCGCCGCGTGCTGATCCTTCAGCTGGCGGAGAAAGGCGCTCCGCTCCCACCGGCCCGCCGCGGGAACCGCTTCGATGAGGTCGCGGGTGAGCTGGGCTAGGAGCTGGAGGGATTGGGCCATGGAGAAAGCGGCTAGATTGCTTCCTCGCCGTGCTCGCCGGTCCGGATCCGGAGCACATCCTCGACGGGAAGGACGAAAAGCTTCCCGTCCCCGATCTTCTCCGTCCGCGCCGCCTTCATGATGGTGTCCACGATACTCTTGACCTTGCTGTCCTCGGCCAGAATCTCGAGCTTGATCTTGGGCAGGAAGTCAACGACATACTCACTGCCCCGGTAGAGCTCGGTATGGCCCTTCTGCCGGCCGAAGCCCTTGACCTCGGACACCGTCATGCCGGCAACCCCGACAGCCCCCAGCGCCTCTTTCACCTCGTCCATCTTGAAGGGCTTGATGATGGCCACGATCAGTCGCATGCGCTTGTCTCCCGTAACGAGGTTTGCACCCGGGATTGGATGGAGTCCGGCCCGACTATAGCACGCCCCCGATCCAGGTCAATCGAGGCTCATCCCCGGCCCCACCCGGGTCGGCTCACCTCTTCTACCCAGGCATTGTTTCAAGGGTGTTACACCATTGTTTCTTCACCATTAATTCAAGGGTTTGCCGCCCACGTCCCGGCTCCGGCTTGCATCCGCCCCGGGAATTCCCTAGACTTGCCCGTCCGCGCCGGGCGGGCGCCCCCGAAGGCCCCCGCGCCGGACCGAGAGTCCCTCAAAGAGGCCCAACCGCCATGCAATGCACCATCCTCGGCTCACCGATCGACTGCCACTTCGCCGCCAAGGGGACGAACGGCCAGAACGCCTGCGGCTACAACGGCTCCAGCTGCGTGACCGTGGCGGAGGAATGCCTCAACGGGGACGACGGCAAGGCCTGCACCCACATCGCCGAGCTTCCGAAGGGGAAATTCTGCACCAAGTTCCCCAACCCCGCGAACCGCTGGGAGCGCGGCCGCTGCCCCCTGGCCACCCACATCAAGGTGGACTTCGAGGCGCCCCTGGAAAAGAAGCTCAACCCCCTGAAGGCTTCGAAGCGCGCCGCGCGCGGCGCCTGATCCCCCCGCCAGCCACCCTCCGGGCCCGGGCCTCCCGGGCCCGTTCCTTTTGGGCTCCTAAGCGAGCCCCAGGGCCAGCGCACCGGCCAGGATCAGGTGCAGGTCCACGGCCGCCTCGGCGAGCCCGCCGTGCCCCAGCACCCTCTTCTTGAAGAGCCACAGAGAGAGGCCGGAGTAGGCCACCGGCGCCAGCATGGCCCAGCCGATGGGGGCCGCCAGGTATCCGTTCGCCAGCCCCGCCCAGATGAGGACGGCGAGGGCGGACAGGACCACCCCCAGCAGGGCCTCGGTCTGCTCCTTGCCGAGCACGATGGGGAGGGTGCGCTTGCCCACGATGCGGTCCCCCTGGATGTCGCGCAGCTCGACCAGGCCCACCCGGAAGAGGACGAGGCCGAACACGAAGAGCGCGGCCACCACGCCCGCCGGCCCCGCCCGGCCCGGGAACGCCACCGCGGGGAGCAGGGCCAGGGCCACCGTCCAGCCCGCCGTCACCACCAGGATCTTGGAGGGGGGGAAATGCAGCACCCGGCCCACCTTGAGCGCCCGCGGCTCCATGCGGAGGCTGAAGAACACCCCGAGCACGAGCCCGGCCGCGAGGATGAGGGCCGCCACGGGGGAGACCCAGGCGCCCAGCCCGAGGGCGCTCAGGCCCGCCAGGAGGCTCGCCCCGTAGAGAAGCCCGCGGTGGCGCTCGTAGAACATGGCCCGGTTGGGCTCGTTGTAGCGGTCCGCCCTGAAGCTGGTGCAGCGGTTCAGGGTGTGGAGGCAGAAGAGGTACAGGGCGGCCACCGCCACCAGCGTCCCGCTGAGGGGATACCCGCCCAAGGCCTGGGCTGCCACCGCCCCCAGGGCCGCCGTCAGCATGAGGAGCACGTTCGCCCGCGAGAGGACCTTGAGCCCTTGGGAGAGCCGGTCCCTCGCCCCCGCGCGCGGATCGGGTATCGCCTCGATGCGGTTCACCACCCGGCGGATCATCCAGTCCGGCGTGGAGGCCCCGGCGGTCACCCCGATGCGCTTGAACCGCTGGACGAACGCGGGGTCGATCTCCTGCTCGGTCTCGATCAGGACGGCCTCGGCCCCCGCGTCGCGGGCCACCTCGGCCAGCCGGTTGGTGTTGCCACTGTTGCGCCCGCCGACGACCACCATGAGGTCCACCTCCGGGGCGAGCTTGCGCACCTCCTCCTGGCGCACCTCGGTGGCGTCGCAGATGGTGTTGAACATCTGGGCCTGGGGGTACCTGGCCTGGAGGGCCTCCACCACGTGGCCCCACTCGCCCATGTTGATGGTGGTCTGGGCGACGACCACGACCTCGCCCTCGACCGGGGGGAGCTTCTCCACGTCCTCCAGGCAGGTCACCAGGCAGCTTCCCGCCTCGGCGTAGCCCGTGTGGCCCTCCACCTCGGGGTGGCCCTTCTCGCCGATGATGATCGTGAAGGCGCCCTGGCGGGAGTGCTTGCGGATGATCCCGTGCACCTTGGCCACGAGCGGGCAGGTGGCGTCCCGGATGGTGGCGCCCGAGCCGCGCAGGCGCTCGCGCACCTGGGGCGAGATGCCGTGGGCCCGGATGACGAGGAGGCCGCCGCTCCCGGGGCCGCCCGCCGGGTCGGAGACGTGGACGTTCTTCTCCCGCAGGAGGTCGACGGTCTGGGGGTTGTGGATGAGGGGGCCGTGGGTGAACACGGGCCCGCGGGCCTCGTTGGCCGTGTCCAGGGCGATGTCGAGCGCCCGCTCGACCCCCCAGCAGAAACCGGCGGTCTTGGCGAGTTTCACCCTCAAATTTCAGCTCCTTCGGGGCGCGGCATCGGGCCGGCGGACTCGGCTGCCCGCCCAGGAGTCTAACCTCCCCCGGCGGCCTCCGCAACGGATCCCGCCGAAATCGGACTCAACCCCCCGGCGGCGGGAAACGCGCCTCGGCGATGGGAACGCCCGGCGGGTCCAGGTTCAGGATCCGGATGGTCATCCCCTTGGGATCGAGCACCGCCTCGGCGTAGGACCGGGGCCAGCTGAAGCGCCTCGCGCCGCAGCTCCCCGGGTTGAGGAAGACGGCCCCTTCCCGCCCGACGCACAGGGGCTCGTGGGTGTGGCCGAACACCACGAGGTCCGCTCCCTCCCGGGCCAGGAGATCCCGGACCTCCCCCGAGGGCCCTCCCCGCTCCCAGACGACGTGCTGGACGAGGATGCGCCAGCCGCTCACCTCCACCCGAGCCCTCGCCGGCGCCAGGGAGGAGGGGTCCACGTTCCCCGCCACCACCGCGAGGGGGGCCAGCGCCTCCAGCTCGGGGATGATGGTCCCGGAGCCCACGTCCCCCGCGTGGATGATGCGGTCCGCCTTCCGGCAAGCGCGGAGCACCTCCCCGGGCAGCCGCCCGTGGGTGTCGGAGAGGACCACCACCTGCGACCGCGCCACGCGGGCCCCCTAGCGCCCGCGCCCGAGGCGGCCCGCCAGCCGCAGCGCCAGGCGCAGGAGGTCCGCCGCGCGGCGGAGGAGGAACCACCCCCGCAGGGCGGGCCGGTAGCCGGGGTAGATCTGGGCCATCACCTCGTGCCGGGGGAAGGCGGCCTCCCGCAGCAGGCCGAGCTTGGCCCAGAGGCCCTCCTGGCTCGAGAGCCAGAGCAGGTTGGCGATCGGGGGGCGCTCCCACTCCTCCTTCTCCCCCCTCAGGCGGGTGCTCCGGCCCGCGAGGGAGAGGAGCAGCCGGTCGAGCGCGCCGGGCCGCACCTCCATCAGCGCCCCGCGCACGCCGGGGGGCAGATCGAGGGGGGGCGCGCCGAACTCCCCCCCGCCGAGCGCGCCCAGGGACCGGAGCGCATAGGCGAGCGGCCGGAGCAGCCCCCGCGCCCGCGCCCGGGAGAGGACGGCCCCCCAGTCCAGGCCCGCCTCGCTGCGCAGGAGGGCCTCCAGGTCGGTGAACCAGATGCCCGGCTCGAGGTTGTGCTTCATGAGGTGGGCGCACAGGATGAGCAGATGATCCTCGGGGGCGGGCACCCGGAAGGGCTCCCCCTGCGGCGCGGGGCGGGACCGGGCCCAGACGGCCTCCTCCTCCCCCCGGCCGCCCTCCCTGCCCGCCTGGGCCCGGGCCTCCACCCGCTCGTCGCCGATCACGTTGCGGTGCAGCTCCACGACGAAGCGGTCCCGCTCCCAGGTGGCGTCGTACCCCCCCTCCGAGACCCGGTAGCCGTGATCCGCGAGGACGTGCCGGGCCGCCTCCCACTCCCCGGAGGTGCGCACCACCCAGTCCGAGTCGTCCGCCGGGCGCAGCCCCGGATTGCCGTAGACGAGGCCCTTGAGGGCGGCGCCCTTGATGAGGAGGACGGCCACTCCCCCCGCCCGAAGCGCCGGGCCCAGGCGCCTGAGCTCGGCCTCGTCCTGGACGGCCTCCAGGGCGATTCGGCGGTACTCCTTCTGGAGCTTGGCGGGCGGCTCCACCCCTGCGCCGCGCAGGTGATGGCAGAGGACTCCCGCCGTCCACCGGAAGAGGGTTTCCTCGATCACCCCCTCCCATTCGGCGGGAGAGGCCTCGCGGGCGGCCCGGGCGAGGAGGTCCAGCTCCCCCGGCTCCAGCCGGAAGCGCGAATCGAGGGCAAGAAGGACCTCCCTGGGGCAAATTGCCGCTCCCATCGCTCCCGAATCCCCGTCCCGCCTCGCCATCCCCCTGGCTCCCATCGCTCCCCGGATTCATCTCCCGGGACAGGCATTTTCCCCCGATTTCCGGAGAAAACCGGAGTGCACCCCGCCCAAAATGTGACCTAGTTCATAGATCCGACAAAAATGAGGGGTTTCCCCAACCCCCGGGATTATAAGGAAGTTGTCAGGGCGGCGGGGAATGACGTATCTTAGTTAGAGGGAATGGCTTGTCCGCAAGCCGCCGGCAGCCAGACGCGGGAGAAGGCCGTGAGCGATATCTCCAATCCTTCCACGGAGCAGCCCCAGGGCGGCACGGGCCAGCCCCAGGGCCAGACGCGCCGCGAGTTCATCCGCAAGGTCCTCCTGACGACGGCCTATGTGGCGCCCGCCATCGTCTCGCTCTCGGTGACGGGGATGGCTTCGGCGGCTTCGCAAGGCGGAGATTCGCGGCGCGGCGGGGGAAGCCCCATGAGCCCGATGAGCCCCATGATGCGGATGATGAGCCCGATGGAAATGGAGACGATGATGTCGATGGGCAACCCCGGGAATATCTGGAAATAAGCCCGTCCCCCATTCTTTTTTTCCTTCCCGCTTCCATGGCGCCGCCTCCGGGCGGCGTTGCCGTTTCAGCTCCTGAGAATGCCCGCCACAAAGCGCAGGGCGTGCCGCTCGGCTGGGAAATCCTCCGGGAAGGCCGCGCGGACCCTGGCCGCGATCTCGCCCTGGGTGAGCCGCCCGTCCGCGCAGCCGAGGACGAAGCGCATGATCTCCTGGCGCCGCCCAGGCTGGGGGATCTTCTCCGCCGAGCGGTCCGCCAGGGACTCAAGGCGGAGGGGAAGCCCGGCGAAGGTGTTCCCCTCGTAGGCCCTCCCCCCGGCCTCGGCCCCCCACTTCCACCACACATGGCCGCCCTCCCGTTCGGGGATGCCCTGGAGGGACCAGCGCACGGCGCCCCCCGCCTCGACGGGGAGGGCCTCGGGGAGGGTGAAGATCTCCTGCTCGTAGACCGTCTCGTCCGCGCCCGGGGTGTTGTCGAGCCAGACCCCCTCGGCCAGCTCCAGCCGGAACCAGGCGCAGAGGGCGTGGACGCTCCCCGTCCGCCGGGCCGCGTCCTCCCAGCTTCCGCTCAGATCGTAGGCCTCCCCCGGCTCGCCCAGCCGGTAGCGGCGCAGCAGACGGGGCGCGGTCACGAGCGCCTCGGGCATGCACCGGCCCTTGTGGGCGGAGTTCAGGAGCCATCCCGCGAGCGGCCGGTAGTCCAGCCCCTTGAGGTGCTCCGCCTCCCGGCGCCAGCGGGCGATGCTCCCCCAGCTCTCGGGCACCTCGACCAGGGCGCCCCAGACCTCGGCCGCGGAGGGGATCCAGCCTCCCCCGGGCGCGAGGAGGCGCGCGGCCGCGTCGCGCACCACGGGGGCGAGCCCCCCGCCCAGGAAGGCGCTGTTGAAGTCCTCGAAGATGATCCAGTCCGCCCGTTCGGGGAGGGCGGCGTCGAGGGAGTTTTCGCGGATCACCCGGAGCCGGTCCCCAAAACCCTGGCGGCGGGCGAGCTCCTCCAGGGCGCCGGCCACCGAGTCCTCGATAGCGTAGACGCGGGCGGCCCCCGCTTGGCAGGCGAAGAAGCTGTAGGTGCCCAGCCCCGCCCCCACCTCCACGACCACGTTCCCCGGCCGCACGCGCTGCGCGATCGCCCGGCGGAAGGCCTCGATGCGGGCCGGGTCGTCGAGCATCCAGGCGTACTCGGTGAGCTTCACCGCCCGCTCCCCTCCCCGGCCGGGCACCGCTCCAGCCCCAGGTGCTCGCGCAGCGCCTCCCAGGCCTCGCCCGGATGGACGGCGCTCAGGCGGTAGTTCCGCCCCAGCTCCGCCAGGCGGATCATGGTGCCCACCCCGGCGGCCGCGCCGTACCACCGGAGGTTGCTCTGCTGCCTGAGCATGTCCTCCACCGCCGCCCGCGCCCCCACCTCCTCCAGGAGGGGCGGCCCGCTCTCCTGCCGCTGGAGGCAGACGATGCGGTCCACGGACGCCGTGGCGGGGATCTCCGGAGAGCCGAGGAACGCCGGGTCCATGAACCACCGCGGCGCGTAGCCGCTCCCTTGGAGCAGGCACTGGGTCCGCTCCCGGCAGAGGCGCTCGAGCGCGGGGTCGCCCCTCACCGTGTCCTCCCGCACCACGAGGTTCCGGGGGAAGGGCCGGAGCTCCAGGCTCGCGGGCTCCACCAGGACGGTCTCATCCGTCATGAACTGGTAGCCCCGTAGCAGAAGATGAAGGGCGAGGGTGGACTTCCCGCTGTGGGAGTCGCCGATGAGGAGGATCGCCCGGTCCCCGCGCGCGACCGCCGCGGCGTGGATGTGGAGGCAGGCGTCGGCGTAGCTGAGCACCGTCTCGAAGAACCACTCGTCCAGCCACCAGAAGAGGTCGCTCCACTCCTCTCCCTCGAAGACCTTGCCCTTCCCCGCCTGGCGCACCTCGTAGCCCGGGCCCGCGCGCGCGACCTCCATGAGCGCATCGGGAGGGGCGGCGGGAGGCTCCTGGCTCCGGGAGAAGAAGAGGGGCCGAAGGGGCTCGACCGCGGGGGCGGGGCCGGTGACGCGGAGGCGGAAGCCGTACAGGCGGACCTGGAGGGACGCGAGGGGTTCGGCGCTCATCCGGGCCTCTGGGCGGCCTCCCCGTCCGGGGGGAGGAGGAGGCCCTCCCTGCGGAAGCCCTCCACCGCGTCCAGGACATCCCTCAGCAGGTCCCGCCCGCCCGCGCCCGGGAACGCCTGCATGCTCTCGGCGATCTCGGCCAGCGACAGCCGCCCGTCCAGGCAGTCCCACACGTAGGCGGCGGAGGAGTTCAGGGAGTGGACCTTCTCCGTAAGGGGATCGTAGAGGATGAAACCGTCGTCCACCTCGCGGCAGAGCACCTCGCCTCGGGTGCGGGGCTTCTCCCGGTCCGGGTCGCTCATGTCATCTTCCCCCAATACCGGCCAAAGCTGCATGTTACCTCAACCGGCGGGCGATGCCATTCGGGTGGGCACAAAACCGATGGTGGGCCATGCCTCGCCCCGTCTCCCCAGGGGAGAGGGGATGGGGGCCACCTCAAAAATCGGAGATTTTTGGGGTGGCGGTGCCCGCCACCGCTCCGGAAGAAGGGAAAACCATCGGCGACCCATCTTCCCTCACCCCGGCCCTCTCCCAGAGGGCGAGGGAGGATCGGGCAGCCTGGCCGGTGAGCCGGGCCCGATGCAGAGGCAGAGCCGGGCGCCGGACGGAGCGGAGGGCTCAGCGGTCCTTGCCCCCGCCGAGGTAGGCCGACGCGCGCGGCAGGAGCCCCTCCGGCAGGAACTCCAAGCTGGCCGCGAAGGCGTCGAAGGCGGGGAGGCCCGCCTCGAAGGCGAGGGCGTGGTCGACGTAGTAGAGCTCGTAGAGTTTCCCCCCCCGGAGGAAGACGATGACCTTGCCCCGGTAGCTCCCCGTGTATGCGGGCGTCAGGCGCTCGGCGCGGTAGCGCCTCTCCTCGCGCACCTCCTCGGGGGTCCGGGGGCCGGCGAAGGGCTGGTACTGCTCGATGGCCTCGCGCTCGAGCTCGCGGGCGCGCGCCGTGGGGCGGCGCCCCATGCTGCCGCTCAGGTGGAACTCCCCCCGCTCGATCCCCTTCACCCGCCCGAGCTGGACGGCGCGGTCCAGGGGGGCGAAGCGCCCCCCCGACACCGCCCGCATGTCGGTGTGGGGGGTGGCCAGCATCCGGCGGTAGATGTGGCGGATCTCGTCGAGGAAGGACGCCTCCGTGCCGTAGTGGCGCGGCACCACCTGCAAGGAGACCACCCCGCCGGTGTGGGGATTGTCGTAGTAGAGGACCGAGGTGGAGGGATCGTTCAGGGCCAGGAGGTTGGCCACGTCCGGGGTGCGGCGCCAGGGGTCGGCCGGCAGGGGGCGTATCTGGAAGGCGTGGCGGAAGGAGACGAACCTCTCCTCCCCTTGCTGGGCGGCGCAGCCGGCAAGCCACAGGACGGCGAGGGCCGCCCATGCCGCGCGCCCGATGCGCCTCCCCATGCCCGCGCTCACCCGCCGCGCTCCCTTCTCCGGCTCAGCGCGAGGCGGCCGGCTCCGTGCGTTGCGGGAGGCTTTCCTCCCGGAAGAAGGCGTCCGCCCCGCCCTGGCCGGCGTCGGCGTACTGGGTGGGGGCCGTGCCCTGGACGAAGACGTCGAAGCCTGCCTTGCGGGTCGCCCGCGTGGCGAGGAGACCCGTCTCCTTGTCCACCCGGACGAACTCCACGCCGGGCGGGGGGACGAAATCCTTGACGGGCATCTCGCGGCCCGCCGCCTGGAAGAAGTCCACGAAGATCGGCACCGCGTTCTTCCCCCCCGTCTCCCCGTAGCCCATCGGCTGGGGGAGGTCGAAGCCGAGCCAGACGCCGGCCACGAGGTCGGGCGTGAAGCCGATGAACCAGTTGTCGCGGAACTCGTTGGTCGTGCCCGTCTTGCCGGCCAGCGGGCGCCCCAGCACGGCCGCGCCCCGGGCGGTGCCGCCCTCGACCACGCTCTTGAGCATGTGGGTGACGACGTAGGCCACCTCGGGCCGGATGGCCGGCTCGGGCTGATCCCGGTGGCGGTAGATCACGCGCCCCGCGCCGTCCTCGACCCGCTCGATGGCGTAGGGGGCCCGGTGGACCCCGCCGGCCGCGAAGACGGAGTAGGCGGCCACCATCTCCTGGAGGGTGACGGCCGAGGCCCCCAGCGCGCTCGAGAGGGTGGGCGAGATCTCGCTGCGGATGCCCAGGCTGCGGGCGAACCCGATGAGGCGGCTCATCCCCAGCGCCCCCATGAGGCGGACGCTCGCCGTGTTGCGGCTCTCGGCGAGGGCCTCCCGCAAGCTCAGCCGCCCGGAGAAACCGCGGTTGTAGTTCTCGGGCTTCCAGACGCGGCCCCCGCCCTCCATGACGATGGGGGCGTCCAGCACGGAGTCCACGGGGGTGAAGCCCATGTCCACCGCCGCCGCGTAGACGATGGGCTTGAAGGAGCTCCCCGGCTGGCGCAGGGCCTGGACCGCCCGGTTGAACTTGCTCTGGCCGAAGTCCACCCCGCCCGCCATGGCGCGGACGGCGCCCGTCCGCACGTCCAAGGCCAGCAGCGCCGCCTCGGGCCCGCTCCAGCCCGGCTCCTTCGCGCGCTCGGGCCAGCGGCGGGCGACGAGCTTCTCGACCCCCCGGCGGACGGCAGCCTCGGCCGCCTCCTGGGCGTCGAGGCGCAGCGTGGTGTGCACCCGCAGGCCGCCCCGGTAGAGCACCTCCGAGCCGTACGTCTCCTCGAGCTGGCGCCGCACGTGCTCGAGGAAGTGCCCGCCGATCCGGATGGGCTCCGGCGCCCGGAGCTCGAGCGGGCTCCGGGCGAGGCGTTCGGACTCGCCGGCCTCCAGGTAGCCCGCCGCCTCCATCCGCCAGAGCACGTGGGCCCGGCGCTCCAGGGAGGGGCCCGGGTTGTCGAAGGGCCTGAAGCGGCCCGGCGCCTGGATGAGCCCGGCGAGGAGGGCGGCCTCGGGCACGGTGAGGTCCGGGGCGTCCTTGTTGAAGTAGGTGCGGGCCGCCGCGGCCACGCCGTAGGCGCCCCGGCCGAAGTACACCTGGTTGAGGTAGCGCTCGAGGATCTGGTCCTTCGTCAGGGCCATCTCCAGGCGGACCGAGGCGATGGCCTCGATGATCTTCCGCTTGAGGCTCCTCTCGCGCTGCTGGGTGAGCAGGCGCACCAGCTGCTGGGTGATGGTCGAGGCGCCCTCTGAGATCCCGCCCGAGCGCAGGTTGGCGAGGGCCGCCCGCAGGATGCCCTGGGGGTCCACGCCCCAGTGCCGGTAGAAGCGCTCGTCCTCGACCGCGACGGCGGCCTGGCGCATGGCGGGGGCGATCTGGGAGAGGGGGAGGAGCCTGCGCTGCTCGGCCGCGAAGCCGCCGACCAGGCGGCCCCCGGCGTCGTAAACGAGGGTGGTGAGGCTGGGCCGGTGGTCCAGGATGGAGCCGGAGGAGGGGATGTCGCCGCTGACCCAGGCCAGCACCCCGAGGGCCGCGATGACCGGGAGGCCGAAGAGGACGAAGGCGGTCCAGGCGAGGCGGACGGCCCGGCGGGCCTTCTTCTTGAGCGTGGAGCCAATGAAGAAGGCGTACGGGGCGAAGGCGCGCCGCTTCCCCAGCATCGCTACCCCCCTACGGCGCCGGCCGGGGCGGCGCTAGCTGCGCTCGATGCGGCGCTCGGCCTCGTGGAGGACGGACCGCAGCTCGTTGATCCGGGCGTTGGCCCGGTCGAGCACCTCCCGCTCCCCGGAGAGGGCCTCGTACTTGGCCCGCACGTCCTCGACGAGGAGGCCCAGATCCTTCACCCGGGCCTCGACGTGGACCACCTTGTCGAGCTGCTCGGCCACCTTGCCGCCGCGCTCCTCGACCTGCTGGAAAATCTCGCGCAGCTCGTCGATCTGGAGCTCGATGTCCTTGAGCGTCTGGCGGTCGCTCACCAGGTCGCGGATGTGGGTGTGGATCTCCTTCACCGAGAGCTTGAGGGCGCTCAGCTCCTCGTGGGCGGCGGCCACCTCGGACTTGTTCCGGATGAGCTGCTGGAGGCTGCCCTCGAGGCCCTCCGCCTGGTGCTCGAGCACGGAGAGGCGCTTCTCGACCTGGGAGACCAGCTCCTCTTCCTGGGCCAGGTGGTCGGTGTGCTGCTGGACCTGGGCGGCCATGACGCGGATCTGGTCCACCTCGCCCTCGATCTCGCGCAGGCGCACGCGCAGGGTGTCCATCCGCGCCTCGCCGGCCTGGAGCTCGCGCAGGCTCTCGTCCATCTTGGTGAGGAAGGCCTTCACCTCCTCCATGGTGCGGTGGGCCTCGCGCGTGCTGGCCAGGTGGGCCTGGCCCTGCTCGTAGGACTCGCTGAACTGGGCGATGAGGTGCTGGAGGCGCTTCTCCTGGGCCTCGATGCCGGCGCGCTCCTTGGTGACGTCGAGGATGCGCTCCTCCACCTGGTCCACGAGGTGGTGGAGCTGGTCGAGGCGGCCCTCGACGCGGTCCACGTACTCCCCGCGCCGCTGGAGCTTGTCGATCTTGAGGTCGGCCTCCTCGATGAAGTACTGGAGCGCCTCGAGGCGTTTCTCCATCCGCTCGACCTCGCCCCGGCGCTCGAGCTGCTTCTCGATGCGGTCGTCGAGCTGGACGATGTTCGAGGTGAGGTCGCGGACCCGGTCCTCGACGTGGTCCACCAGCCGCTGGCGCTTCTCCACCTCCTCGAGCTTCCGGCCGAGCTCCTCGGCGATGGCGCGGATCTGGGCCGCCCGCTCCTCGGCCTGGGCGGCCACCTTGAGGCCCTCGGGGATGCGGCTGAGCCGCTCCTCGAGCTCCCGGGCCATGGTCTGCGACTCCTGGATCATGCGCCGCAGCGTCGCCGACTCGTCCAGCTCGCGCTTGAGGCGCTCGGCCCGCCGCTCGACCTCGTTGGCGAGGTAGTCGCGCAGGGACTGCACCTGCTCCCACACCTCGCCCACCTCGCGGCGCTCGCCCCGCACGCGGTCGATCTCGCGGTCGAGCTTGGAGGTCTGCTCCTCCAGCATGCGGATGCGCTCGCTCGTGCGGCGCAGGGCCTCGTTCTTGGCCAGGATGTTCTGGCTCTCGATGCGGACGCTCTCGAGGGCGGGCTTCACCTGGTCGAGCTCGCCGCGGAGGGCCTCCACCTGGGAGACCCGCTCCATGAGGGCGTTCAGGCCCTGCTCCATCTCGTTCAGGGAGCGGCGGAAGTTGGTGCTGCGCTTGGCGAAGTTCTCGAAGACGACCTTCTCGCGGTCCACCTGCTGGAGCTTCTCGTCGAAGTCGCGGGAAAAGTCGGTGAGCTGGGCGACCTTGCCGTTGGCGTCCTCGATGAGCTCGCGGAGGCGGAAGGCCTCCTGGATGTTCGCCCGCACGCCCTCGTAGAGGCTCTCGAGCTTGGCGACGCTCTTCTCGGTGCGCTTGACGAGCTTGTTCTCCTCCTGGAGGTTCTTGATCTTCGACTCCATCTCCCACAGGAGGACGTTGAGCTTCCCGGCCTCCTCGTTCGACTTCTCGACGATCTCGCGCTGCTGCTGGAGGCTCCGCGTCTTCGCCATCACGTGCTCGGAGAGCACGTTGAGGGAGTCGATGTCCATCTTGGTCTTGCGGATGAAATCCTCGAACTGGTTGAGGTGGCGCTCGGACTCGGAGATCCGCCCGTCCAGCCGGCTCAGGGAGTCGGCCTGGCGCTCCGCCTGGCCCACCTTGGACTCGAGCGAGGCGAGGCGGCCCTCCACGTCCTCCAGCGAGTTCCGCTTGGAGGCCACCTCCTCCATCTTCAGGTTGACGAACTCCACCAGCTTCTCGAGCCGCTGGCGCTCCTCCGCCGAGGCGGAGATGAGCTGGGCGAGGCGATCCTCCTCGGAGGAGTACCGATCGGCGGAGGTGATGGGGATGTCGTTCATCGAAGGGTCCTCCAACCCGGGCCGACTCCTGGCCCCAAGGCCCGCGCCGAAGCGCCTCGAGACTGCTGACCCAGCGGGGCGACGGAAGTATCCCCCAAAAGGTATCGGAACCGGGCGAACCCGTCAACGAACCGCTCCGCCCCCCCCTCCCCACGCCCCCCCGGGGCGGGAACCCCAGGCGATTCCGGCCAAAATCAGCCCCCCGGCGGCCGCCCGGGCCGGGCTCAGGGGCTCGGCCAGGAGCCACCAGGCCAGGGCCGCGGCCGCCACCGGCTCCCCCAGGATGGCGAGCGCCACCCGGCCCGGGGGCAGGTGAGCCAGGGCGTAGTTGACGGCCGTGTGGCCGATGAGGGTGGGCCCGGCCGTCAGGGCGGCCAGCAGGAGCCAGGTTCCGGGGGAGTAGCCCGCCAGTGGCTGGCCCGCCCCCCAGGCCCAGCCCGCCAGGAGGAGGCCGCTCAGGCCGTAGCATAGGGTGATGTAGGGAAGGAGGGGCACCCGCCCCCGCAGCCTCCGCCCGCAGAGAAGATAGGCCGAGGCCAGGACGGCCCCCCCGAGCGCCAGGAGGTTCCCCCAGGCGCTCCCCTCCCAGGCCCGGGCGTCCGTCCAGGCCAGCAGGACGCCCCCCGCGAAGGTGCAGGCCACCCCGGCCCAGAAGGAGGGCCTCTCCCTCTCCCCCAGGAGGAGCCAGCCCCCCAGCCCGGCGAAGACGGGGTTGGTCGTCACCAGCACCACCGAGCTCGCCACCGAGGTGTGGCGCAGCGACTCGATCCAGAGGGCGAAGTGGAGGGCCAGGAAGACGGCCGAGGCGGCCCACAGGGCCCGCTCCCGGGGGGCGAGGAGGCGCCACTGGGCGCGGACCGCCCCCGCCGCGAAGGGGAGCAGGCAGAGGGCCCCCCCCGCCATCCGCCAGGCCGCGATGGAGAGCGGCGGCGCGTCCGCCAGGCGGATGAGGATGGCCGACCAGCCGAGGGCCGCGACACCGGCCGCCAGCCACCCGTACACCCGCAGGGGGGAGGCGCCGCTCAAGGGAGCGTTTCCAGGAACGCCGCGATGGCCTCCCCCGCCCGGGCGGGCTGCTCGAGCATGAGCATGTGGCCCGCCGCCTCGACCATCTCAAGGCGGGCGCCGGGGATGTTCCCGGCCAGGAAGTGAGAGTATTTCGGCGGGGTCAGGGCGTCGCTCTCGCCGCACAGGACGAGGGTGGGGAGCTCGATCTCCCCGAGCCGGCCCATCACGTCGAAGGCGTCGCAGGCCCGGAAGTCCCCCTCCATGACCTCCGGCCGGCAGGCGAGCAGCTCGCGCCGGCCTTCCTCCGCCAAGACGGGCGGCGCACCTGGAGCGAACAAGTGACCCACGATGGAGGCCACCGTGCGCGCGAAGTCCGCCCGGACCCCCTGGAGGATGGACTCGTGCACCCGCAGCCGGGCGCCGGTTCCGAGAAGGACAAGTCCCCCGAGCGCGCGGGGCTTGGCGAGGGCGCAGGCGAGGGCGATCCCCCCGCCCATGGAATGGCCCGCCAGGACGGGCTGCCGCAGCCCCTGGACCTCCAGGAAGCGGAGAACGTGGCCCGCGTACTCCTCGATCCGGCCGCAGCCAAGCCCTCCGGAGCGCCCGTGCCCGGGGAGGTCCAGCGCCAGCGCGCGTCTGCCCCGCCGGACGAGGTGGAGGGTCAGGCGGGCCCAGCCCTCGCGGGTCCCCCCCGCGCCGTGGACGAAGACCACCGCCGGGGAGGCTTCCGCCGGTCCCGATTCGAGGAAGCAGAGGCGCCGCCCGGAATTTTCGAACGTCCCCTCCACCGGCTGGCGCAAGGAGGCATCCTCTCGTGGGGCAGGACCGCTCCGGGGGCATTCCGGCGAGCTGCCCGCTGACGCACACCGCATTTTTTCCTCCATCCCCCGCCGGGGGATGGGCAGGGGCGGGGGAACGCCAGCCCCGCATCCTTCCCTCCCCCCAGCCCCCTCCCGGAGGGAGGGGGAGCCGATGCCATTGGAGGGGAAGCCCTACATGCAGGTTGCAGGAGCGCTCCGGGGCGGCGGAGGGAGCCTAGAGCGAGCGGTCGATGGCGGCCTTGAGGTCAGCCTTGGAGCGCACGCCCACGATCTGCTCGACCGGCTTGCCCCCCTTGAAGAGGATGAGGGTGGGGATGCCGCGAATACCGTACTTGGTCGGCGTGGCCGGGTTGTCGTCGATGTTCACCTTGCCCACGCGGATCTTGCCCTCGTACTCGGAGGCGAGAGCCTCCACCGCCGGGGCGATCATCTTGCACGGCGCGCACCACTCGGCCCAGAAGTCCACCAGCGTGGGGACCGCCGAGCCGAGAACGTCGGTCTCAAAGGACTGGTCGCTGAACTCCAACACCTTCCCTGCCATTAGGCTTCCTCCGGCACCAGGGGATCCGGGCGGCAATCGGATTCGCGAAGGAGCGCCGTCCCCGCGCGAAAGACCCCGCCATTCTTCTACAGCCGGGGCGCGGGGACAAGCCCGCCCTATCCCTTCCGGTCCAGGAAGCGGGGATCATACACCCGGCTGGGCCGGTAGGCGTCCATGGCCTTGCCCACCCGGCCCAGCGAGGAGAAGCTCCCCCGCACCTCCCGGCGCCGCTTGTCCACGCCGAGGGCGATCTCGGCCTCGATGCGCTGGATCTCCCCGATCTTCTCGCGGATTCCGTCCACCCGCCGCTGGAGGTCCGCCCGCCGGGCGTCCTCCCCCTCCCCGCCCCGGAGGCGCTCCCACAGGGGGGCCGCCTGGGCCGCCCGCTCGTCCAGGCGGCGGAGGAGGCCCTCCTTCTCGGCCAGGACCGCGTCGAGGCCGTCGAGGCCCGGCAGGGCGAGGCAGCGGAGCTCCCGGCCGCAGAGCTCCCGCAGGCGCTCGAAGAGCTCCCCGTCCTCCTCCGCGCGGCGGAGGAGGGCCTGGGCGACGTCTTCCCCGCCTGCCGCGGGCACCATGGCTGCCTCCCGGTCCGGGCCGGGGCGGCTGCGCCTCCCGCCCGGCTCCGCCAGGGGATCATCCCCGGATCCGGCCGGATCATCAACCGCCCCGGGGACGGAGGCCGGAAGCCCCCGCGGCGGCGGGCGCGGATTGCGTTCCGGGCGCGATTTCGCTAGCGTGCGGGCCAACGCCGCCGAGAGGAGCCTAAGCCAGCGGGCCCCCGCCCCTCCGCCCTCCCATTCCTCCGATCCGGGCCCTGCCCATGACCGAGCCCAGCCGAGCGAAGCGCGGGGAGAGGGAGCGGCCCGCCGTCCCGCGCTACGGCCGCAGGATCCTCCTGGCCGAGGACTCCCCCGTCAACCAGATGGTGGCCAAGAAGCTGCTGGGCATCTTCGGCTGCGAGGCGGAGGTGGCCGAGCGCGGCGAGGACGCCCTGGCCCTCTGGGAAAAGGGCGGCTTCGACCTCGTCTTCCTCGACTGCCGCATGCCCGGCATGGACGGCTACGAGGTGGCCCGGGCCATCCGGGCCCGGGAGGGAGGGGGCCGCGTCCCCATCGTCGCCCTGACGGCCGAGACCACGCTCGACGAGCGCAAGTGGTGCCTCGACGCGGGGATGGACGATTTCCTGCCCAAGCCCATCACGGCGGACGCCCTGGGCGCCATCCTCTCCCGCTGGCTCAGCCTCCCCGCCGGTGCCGCCCCGCCCCCCCCCGCCGCCCCCGCCCGGGCCGAGGAGCCGGCCCTGCGCCTCGAAACCCTGGCCTCCTTCATCGGGATGGGAGGCGATTCGGAGGGAGGGGAGGTCCTCGATAGCATGGTCCAGCTCTTCCTCTCCCTCACCCCGCCGAAGATCGCCTCCCTGCGCGAGGCGGCCGCCCGGGGGGACGGCCCGGCCGCCGGGGAGGTGGCCCACTCCCTCAAGAGCTCCTGCTACGCCATGGGGGCCTGGCGGATGGGGGACCTCTGCGACCGCCTGGAGCGGATGGGGGGCGAGGGCGCGCTCGGGGAGGCCCCCGCCCTGGTCGAGTCCCTGGAGCGGGAGTTCGCCCGGGCGCGCGAGGAACTGGCCCGGAAGCCGTGGAGGAAGTGAGGGGGGGCCATTGCCCCGCCGGCGCGGCCGGCTATTCCACGTCAGAGCCCGAGGGAAACGAGCAGGAGAAAGAAGGGGATGACGGAAGTGAAGGGAGGGTGAAGAAGCCGCAAGAACCCCCAAGGAACCAAATGGGAACAGTAGGTTAGCCCTGGGAACTATTCGGGGTCGGCGGGATGATATTGCCTCCATTCTGATCGGTTTTCTGGCGGTAACTCATTATATTTTTCGCGGCGATTACCCAGTTGACAAAGAATACTCGTTAGCCTATATTGTCCCTAGAAGATAAATCAACCCTTAGCGAGGATATGAAGCCGTGAGCGCAAATCAGCCGTCCATCATTGAGATTTTCGAGCGGTTCAACACTGAGGAAAAGTGCATCGCCCATTTCGAGCGCATCCGTTGGCCCGAAGGGGTTGAGTGCCCCAAGTGCCAGGGCAAGCGCATTTCGCAGTTTCAGGCGAAGGGAAAAACCGGGAAGGTGCGCTACCTGTACGAGTGCATGGGTTGCTCGTACCAGTTCTCCGTCACCGTGGGAACCATCTTCCACGATTCGCACCTGTCCCTCACCAAATGGTTTCTCGCCATCTATATGATTTGTTCGGCAAAAAAAGGCGTGAGCGCGAAGCAGTTAGAGCGCGAGCTTCAAATCAATTACAAAACCGCGTGGTACATGGCGCACAGAATCCGCCTCGCTATGCAGGAAGATGAGGAGTTCTGCGAGAAGTTCTCCGGGATCGTCGAAGTTGACGAGACTTATGTAGGTGGCAAGCGATCAGGGAAACGCGGGCGCGGAAGCGCCAATAAAGTTCCCGTAATCGGGATGAAAGAGCGGACCAGCGGGAAGGTGCGCTTGAAAGCGTTGAGGGATGTTTCATCTACTACCCTCAAACGGTTCATCAAGGGCGGGGTTGAGATCGGTGCTGAGGTCCATACCGATGAGTTCCCCTCTTACCTCTGGCTCGATTCCTCCGGCTTCACCCATAAGGCCGTGAAACACGCCGAAACCTACGTTGACGGAAACGTGCATACCAACGGGGTTGAGAATGTGTGGTCCCTGTTCAAGCGGGGCATCGTGGGCGTGTACCACAAGGTCTCGGCCAAGTACCTGCCCCTC
>MGDP01000060.1 GCA_001790955.1 Candidatus Tectomicrobia bacterium RIFCSPLOWO2_12_FULL_69_37 | reverse complement strand
CGGCCAACCGCCAGGCCTGCATCAACGCCGCCTGCGGACCCGTGGCTCCCAACTGGCGCGGAGCCTGCACCACGGGCGCCGGCCCCTACGCGGCCGGGCCCGTGCCGCCCAGGCCGACCGTGCCCGTGAACGTGGCCGCCCGGCGCGCCTGCAACACCCGTCCTCCGGTGGAGCGCGGAGCCTGCATCGCCCGCGCCTGCGGCCCTGTGGCACCCAACTTTAAGCAGGCCTGCACCAGCGGAACGGGCCCCTACGCGGCTCTTCCCGCGCCGCCCAGGCCGCCCGTGGCCGTGAACGTGGCCGCCCGGCGCGCCTGTAACACCCAGCCCGCGGGCCCCCCGCGCACGGCCTGCATCACCAACGCCTGCCGGACCGTCCCCGCTCCCTTGCAGGGAGCCTGCCGCGCCGGCTCCGGCCCCTACGCGGGCGGCCCGCCGCCCAGGCCGCCCGTGCCCGTGAACGTGGCCGCGCGGCGGGCCTGCAACATCGTGCCCCCGGCCAACCGCGGAGCGTGCATCGCCAACGCCTGCCGGAACGTCCCCGCTCCCTTGCAGGGAGCCTGCCGCGCCGGCTCCGGCCCCTACGCGGGCGGCCCGCCGCCGGCGCTGGGTCAGCTGAACACGCTGCGGAACGAGATCGGCTCCCGGCGCAGCCGGGCGGTCGCCCTCTGCAAGCAGCTTTATGACGGAGCGGCGGAGCTGAACTGCATCCGCGGCCTCTTCCCGCCCGCCCCCGCCCCGGCGAACTAGCCGGACGCGGATCGGACGGCACGAAAACCGCCCCCCGGAGCGATCCGGGGGGCGGTTTTTTGTCCTGCGATGCGCCCTATCCCTCTCCCATCTCTATCCCGAACTGCCCGGCCAGGTGGGCGAAGAGCTTGCCGGCGGACTCGCCCCCCATCCAGCCGCGCGAGGTGGCGAGGTCCAGCGCCTGGCCCACGCGCAGGAGGGCGCCGGAGAGCTTCTCGGTGTCGCGCACCGAGATCTCGGGCAGCACCGGCCGCGCCCCGGCGCGCAGGGCCTCGGGCGGGAGGGCCCCCGCGCGGTGGGCCTCTTCCAACTGCTTGTCGGCGAGCTGCTGGAGCAGGTGGCGCACGGTGCGCTGGCGCCGGGTCATCTTCTTGAAGGCGGGGAGCTCCATGCTCTCGGCCGAGGCGCGGTTCACGTCCTCCCCCTGGGCGAACCAGTGGGTGGGCACCCCCGCCCCGCCGAGGAGGAGCCCGCGCATCAGCTTGGCGATGCCCTGGGCCCCGCTCTCCCCGCCCCGCAGGTCGGGGGAGACGGCGCGCCACTCCTCCTTCTCGTTGTGCACCCGCACGGAGGAGGGCCTCGGCGCCGCGCCGTTCTGGGCGAGCCACTCGGCGATGCGCTCGGGGCCCGCGCCCTTCAAGGTCACGTCGTAGATGAAGGAGTTCTGCACCCGGGCGCGCTCGGCGGCGTCGAAGATGAAGCGCTCGTAGATGTCGATCCAGTCGATGGCCGCCAGGAGGTCGGAGGAGCCCCGGGCGGCGTCGCTCGACTTGTTGATCTGGAAGAGGAAGGCCTCCCCGTCCCGGAAGCGCTCCCGCTCCCGCTGGGCGGCCTCGCCGAGGTACTCGCGGGGGTCGCCGCCCAGCACCGTCCGGAGCCGCTTGCCCGAGCGCGAGGGGCCCAGGCCGCCCACGGGCTTCAAGACCACCCCGATGGGGAGGGCGCAGTTGTCCGGGTCCGCCACCACCTCCTCGATCCAGCGCGGGGAGACGTAGCCCAGCCGCACCCGGCCCTCGAAGCGCGAGACGGCGGCCGGGAGGAGCAGCTCGCCGAAGATGGCCAGCTCCGAGACCAGCCGCTCGATGCGGAGGTCGAGCTGGTTCACCGGGTCCGCCCAGAAGCCCTGGACGCAGGAGAGGGCGCGCGGGTCCTCGGACTGCCAGGCCACGCCCTCCCCCACCACGTGGTCGGTCACCATCTCGATGAGCCGCTGGCCCATGAGGTTGGTGAGCCACAATTCGTAGGCCAGCCGCTGCATCCGCTCGTGGGTCGCCGCGCTCACCCCCGGGCGCCCGCCCGAGAGGCCGCGCCAGAGGCGCTCGTCCGGGTCGAGCCCGGCGCTCAGCCTCTGGCTGAGGTCGGCGCCATCCCGCCGCCTGGGGTAGCCCGCCTTGGTCTTCACCGCCGCCGCTTTCCTCGCCATGTCTCAATCCCTCCTGAAGATGCGCCTGGCGCCTTCGGTCCCCCCGGGACCGCCGCTCGGGGCCGGGAGGAGGGTCGCCCCCGCGTGGGGGGCGAGGCCGCCTTCCCGCTCCAGCAGCTCCTCGGCGAGCTTGGCGAAGGCGCAGGCGAAGCCGAAGTGGTTCTCGTTCCGCTCGTAGCGAAAGGGCCGCTCCCCGTTGCCCCGGCGGCTCTTGCGCAGGTTCATCAGCTGGGCCTCCACCGCGCCCAGCAGGGCCTCCTCCTGCTCCGTTCTCGGGCGCGGCCAGCGCACTGGCGCCGCCTCCTGGTGGAATTCCTCGACGAGGAGGTCCAACAGCTCCTCGCGGTTGAGCCGCACATGGCGGCGGGAGACGTGGAGGAACTCGGCCTCCTTGACCGCCATCTCCCCCTCGGTGTGGCGCCAGAGGAAGGCCCCGGCGGGGAGGAGGTCGTGGACGGCGCGGGCGGCCTGGGTGTGGGGCCCGCCGTCGATCACCATCCCCTCGACCCCGAGGTGCGCGAAGATCCTTCCGCAGCGCTCGACCAGCCGCTCGATGGGCGGGGCCTCGAAGTAGACCCAGCGCGCGGCCTCCCCCCCGCGCTCGCGCACCGCGAGGGCGCAGCGCTCCCCGGTGTCGATGCCGCAGAAGCGGGGATTGGCGGTCATCGCGTGTGCACCTCTTCCCGAGCCTGTCCGGCTTGTTCCTCCCTCCCCCCCGGGGGAGGGATAGGGTGGGGGAAAGTCCGGGGCTCGTTCCTCCCTCCCCCCAACCCCCTCCCGGCCTGCGACGAGCTCAGTCGAGCCGGGGGAGGGGGAGTGACTGCGGCAATCCCCGGCTCAGCAGCTCGTTGCCGCAGGGCGGATAGAAAGGAGGAACGGCAGGCACCCGGGCATCGAGAGTGAGGGAGATCACGCCGGCACCTCCTCCAAGAAGCAGGGCGCCTCCCGCAGGCGGCGGAAGAGGGCCCGGGTGAGGGGCTGCATCTCCCCGGCGTCGGGGAGCGCGAGGGAGGCGCAGCGGAACCTGGCCCGCTCCCCGGGGAGGCGGGCCGCCCGCCACTTGGCGGCCACCCGCTCCAGGCTCACGGCGGGCACGGCGAGCTGGGGGAGGCGGTAGCTGCGCCCGCCCTCCCCTTTCCCCTCATGGGCCTCGGGGGACCAGCGGCCCGCCCCGGGCGAGAGGGAGGCGGCGCAGCCCGGGCAGGCGAGGCGGAGGGTTCCCTCCTCCTCCCGGAGGATGCCGGGCCACTCCTCCTCGAGGGCCCACTCCTTCCCGCAGCCGAAGCACGGGACGAGCCAGCGGCGCTGGTCCCCGCGCAGGTACATGGCGTGGATGCCCTCCCCCGGCATGCGCCCCACGGCGAGGTTGACGGTCAGGGCGAGGCGGGAGGCGTCGAGGCGGTCCTCGGACCACTTCAAGTTCTCGGGCGGGAGGTCGTCCACCTCGTCGCGCATGAGGACGTCCAACGGGAGGGAGATGGCGTTGCCGATGTCGCGGAGCCCGAGCACGTAGAGGAAGCGCGAGCCCCTGGGAGCGGGGAACTCGAGGAGGCCCTTGGGGGAGGCGCCCTTCCAGCGCCCGTCCCGCATGGCCTGGGCGAGCTTGGAGCCCCGCAGGAGGGGGCGGATGCGGGTGGCGTCGAAGCGGCCGGCGAAGTCCTGGTCGGGGAGGAAGTAGCCCACGTTCAGGCGGCGGACGGCGGCGGCGTAGAGCGCCAGGCCGATCGCCAGGGTGGTCATGCCCACCTGGGCGCCCTTGAGGACGCTCACCGTCCTCCCGGGGAGCCCCAGGCGGAGGATCCCGTCCAGGTGGGCCGCGATCTCGCGCAGGGCCTCCCGCCCCGCGAAGGTGAAGGGGCCGCCATCGGCCCGGACCTCCGCCTCCAGGAAGGCAAGGAGGGAGGGGGCCTCCCGGCCGAAGAGGGGCTCCCCGCCTGCGATAGTAGGGATAGGCTGTGGGTTTCTTTTCCTGGGAAGACCGACTTTCAACCGGGACATTTTCCCTCCCCGGGGCGCGGGAGGCGCCCCTGGGAGGGAATGTACGGGATGGCGGCGGAAAACCTCTTACCTCAAAATCCCGCAGGTTCGGACACCTTCCTGCCACCCGGCGGGGGATGAAACCGGCCGGAAACCGGCGCGTAACCGGGAGGAAATCCCCCGCCGGTATGGTGTAAGATGGAGCATCGCACGAAAAGCGCCGCGCGGGGCCCGGAGTCCGGGAGGTTCCGGCCGGCGGCGGGCTCCCCGCACTCCATCCTCTCTCGCATGAAGGAGAACGCCCCATGAAGATCGCGCGCCTGGTGCTCGTGGCCGGACTCTGCCTCGCCGCCGGCCTCGCCGCCCCGCCCGACGCCGCCTCGGCCGCGCCCCAGAAGTTCGCCATGATCGTCCCCGGGCCCATCGAGGACTCGGACTTCAACTTCCGCGGCTACCAGGTGGCCCAGGACGTCAAGGAGCACTTCAAGATCGGCTCCTCTATCTCGGAGCGCATCTCCCCGGCCGACGCCGAGCGCGTCGCCCGCGAGTACGTCGCCTCGGGCCACACCATCGTGGCCTTCCACGGGGGCCAGTACTTCACCCTCGTGAAGAAGCTCTCGCCCCAGTTCCCCGCGACCACCTTCATCATCGAGAGCAGCGGCCCGGGGACCTTCGGCCCGAACGTGTGGAACATCCACCGCAAGTTCAACGAAGGCTTCTACTCTTTCGGCGCCCTGGCGGGCCTCTCGACCAAGACCAACAACATCGGCGTGATCGCGGGCATCCAGCTGCCGGACTGGCGGGCCTCCATCAACGCGATCTCGGATTCCCTCAAGCAGGTGAACCCCAAGGCCAAGCTGGTCTACTCCTTCACGGGCGACCAGAACGACCCCATCAAGGCGCGCCAGACGGCCGAGGCCATGATCAACAACAAGGTGGACTTCATCATCAACCTGGTGAACCTTGGGGTGTACGGCGTGATCGAGGCGGCGAAGGCCTCGAAGCAGAAGATCCTGGTCACCACCTTCTACACCGACAAGACCGAGAAGGCGCCCGACCACCTGGCGGGGACCCTCCTCCTGGACTTCCGCCCCCCCTACCGGAAGGCGGTCGAGGCCATCCTCAAGGGGCAGAAGACCGGCTACGTGTCCATGCAGCCCGGCAACGGCTTCGAGCTCGCGAGCGTCCGCAACGTCCCGCCCGCGGCGGCCGCCAAGACCAAGGAGCTCTTCGACAAGCTGGTGAAGGGGGAGATCAAGGTCCGCAACGATCTGACGAAGATCACCCTCGCCCAGTAAGGGAGAAACGGCGGGGCCGCCGGGGAGGGAAGCGCGGGCCGATGGGCGGGGTGGTGACGGCGGTGAGCCGCAGCGCGGCGCACACCTTCAGCAAGCCGAACCGGGAGAGCATCCGGCTCCTGGCCGGGCTCGGCATCGAGGGCGACGCCCACCTGGGCGAGAGGGTCAAGCACCGCTCGCGGGTGAAGCGCGACCCGTCCCAGCCCAACCTGCGCCAGGTGCACCTCATCCACGCCGAGCTGCTGGAGGAGCTGCGGGCCGCGGGCTTCGAGGTCTCGCCCGGCGAGGTGGGGGAGAACGTCACCACGCGCGGCGTGGACCTGCTCGGCCTGCCGGCGGGCGCGCGGCTCCGCCTGGGGGGCTCGGCGGTGGTCGAGGTGACCGGCCTGCGCGACCCGTGCAGCCAGCTCGACCGCTTCCGGCCGGGCCTGATGGCGGCGGTGCTCGGGCGCGGCGCCGGGGGCAACCTCATCCGCAAGGCCGGCGTCATGGCGGTCGTCCTGGCCGGGGGCGAGGTGCGACCCGGCGACCCGGTCCGGGTCGAGTTGCCGCCGGAGCCGCACCGGAAGCTCGACTGGGTCTGAGGCGGGCTGCGCGGACGAGAAAGGGGCCGGGGGGCGATCCCCCCTCCGGCCCCTTCCGTCTTCAGGCCGCGCGCGCGATGACGGCGATGGGCCCCCCGCCCGGGGGGCCCTGGTGCTCGGCCCCGCCCGAGACGTAGACCATCGGGTCCCCCACCACCGAGGCGACGACGGCGTTCACCACCGAGCGGGCGTGGCGCGTGCTGTTGATGTCCGAGTCGTCCAGCATGGTGTGGCGCCGGCCCCGGATGAGGCCGTCCGGGCTCGCCTCGCACTTGGCCAGCACGTTCACGATGCGCTCCCGCTGCTCCCGGCTCAGCTCCCACCCGAAGGAGAGGCCCGCGCTCTCCAAGGCGGCCTTGACCGCGCCGCGGTCGATGGCGTCCCGCATGACGCTGTGGCCGATGACAAGCCCGCCCCCCCAGGCGGGGCTGTTCCCGAACACCATGACCTCGTTGCACATGAGCTCGATGCCCGCCGAGGTGGAGGCCACCCCCGAGGCGAGAGACCAGTCATGGCAGATCACCCCGTCATTCAGCTGCGCCGCCTTCACCTCCCCCGCCGCGAGGGCCACCCCCAGCGCCGAGGCCCCCCGGGAGTAGGCCATGGACTTGTAGGTGTCCTCGACGCGCACGGCCTGGCCCCGCCCCTGTGCCTCGCGGATGCGCTCGGCGGTCAGGAGGGGGCACTTGACCTGGACGAAGTGGAGGTCGGCCGGGTCCCCGATGCCGGCGTCCCCCATGAGCTTGCGCACGAGGCCGGCCGTCTCCTCGGCCTGGGGCATGCGGCCGACCTCCTCGGGCCGGAACTCGCGGGTGTGGCCCGAGGCGAAGGCCAGGCGCTTGCCCCCGGCGGGCTTCCCTTCCTTGGCGGCGGCGAAGACGGTGAAGTGGGGGCTCATGGCCCCCTCGGTGCCGCCCGACATGATGAGGGAGATGCGCTCCTCGGCCTCGCGGCGGGGGATGCCGAGCTTGCCCGCGAAGTAGTCGCTCAGGACGAAGTTGCTGAAGCCGCGCGAGAAGTCGTTCACGCAGCCGTTCCCCTCGGTCTTGCCCATGATGCAGAG
>MGDP01000059.1 GCA_001790955.1 Candidatus Tectomicrobia bacterium RIFCSPLOWO2_12_FULL_69_37 | reverse complement strand
CAGCCAGCCCGCATTCCACGCACGGGGGGCGCGAAAGCGCCCCCCTTTTTTCCCGATTGACCCCCCCCTTTTGCCTGATTGACCCCTCGCCCGGCAACAGATACGATAGGTTTCCACCTTCAGATCGTGCGGGATGCTTTTCGGGGGGCCTTTCTCCATATAGAGACACTCCAGTCAGACCATGTCCAAGGCCAAGTCACCGCTCCCATCACGGAGAGGAGGAAATCGCAATGCGGAAATGGCTCGTCGCTCTTCTCGTTTTCGCCCTCGCGGGCCTTGCGGCGCCCCGCGCCGAGGCCTTCAAGGGGACGGTCACCGTCGCCCTCTCGGGCGAGCCGCTGACCTTCGACCCCTATATCCAGTCCGAGTTCATCGGCACCATGATCTGGCCCTGGGGATACGACAACCTGGTCCAGTCCGAGACGGGGTCGGGCAAGCTCATCCCCTGGCTCGCGGAGAAGATGGAGCGGCTCAGCGCCCAGGCCTTCAAGTTCACCCTCCGCGCCGGGGCTAAGTTCAACGACGGCACCCCGGTCACCGCGGCGGCGGTGAAGTACTCCTTCGGCCGCATCTACGACCCCAAGCTGAAGAGCCGTCTCGTCCCCTACTTCAAGGCCATCAAGGAAATCGAGGTCGTCGACGACCGCACCTTCATCATCCACACCAACGTCCCCAGCAACGGGCTCCCCAACCTGCTCCGGAACTGGGGCCACGTCATGAACCCCAAGATCAAGGACATGGACCCGGCCGAGGTCTCGCGCAACAGCCACGGCTCAGGCCCCTACGTCCTCAAGGAGTGGGTCAAGGGCCAGAAGATGGTGTTCGAGGCCAACCCCCACTGGTGGAACAACAAGGCCTATCCCAACCGGCCGCAAACCATCGTCCTGCGCCGCATCCAGGAGCACGCCACCCGCGTGAAGGCGCTCCTGGCCGGGGACGTGGACATCATCACCGCCGTCCCCGCCCACTTCGTGCCCCAGATCAAGGCCAACCCCAAGATGGATGCGATCAACATCCCCGCCGTCCGCATCCTCTACGTGGGCTTCTTCACCGCCCACGGCGGCCCCTTCGGCAACCTCAAGGTGCGCCAGGCGGTGAACCACTCCGTCAACTCCGACGCCATCCTGAAGACCCTGCTGGGCGGCTTCGCCGACCCCTTCTACCAGATGCTCCACCCCTGGGTGTACTCCGGCTACAGCAAGAAGATGACCTCCTGGTATCCCTACGACCTCGGCAAGGCCAAGCAGCTCATGAAGGAGGCGGGCTTCGAGAAGGGCTTCAAGGCCCATCTCTTCACCACCATCGGCCGCTACCCCTCCGACAAGGAGACCTGCGAGGCCATCACGGGGATGGTGAAGCAGATCGGCATCGACGCCCCCTGCAACCCCGTCAACTTCCCCCTCTTCCGCCAGACCTTCACCGCCTTCCAGCAGGGCAAGCGCAAGGACCCCGGCTTCTTCTACCAGGGCTACGGCAACGGGGCGGGCGACACGGCCGTCTCCCTGCGCGGGATGGCCGGCTGCAAGGGCGCCTGGAGCCCCCACTGCTTCAAGGAGCTGGAGGCCCTGACCGACAAGGGGCTGGGCACGGCCGACGTCGAGGAGCAGCAGGCCAACCTCGAAAAAGCCTCGATGTGGCTGCGCGACAACGCCACCCACAAGCCCGTCGCCAAGATCCACGACATCTTCGGCGTCAACAGGCGGGTTTCCTTCAAGCCCCGCCACGACGAGCAGCTCCACCCCTGGGACATGGCGGTGAAATAGGGCCTCGTTCCAACGCCCCATGGCGGCGCGGGGGGCGCAAGCCCCCCGCGCTTTTTTTTCGCCCCATTGACCATCGCCTCCAGACCAAGTACAATCATTCCATTCCTTGAACCTTTTTACCGGTGCGGCCGCAGGGCCGCGGATCTCATAGTGTTTTTTGTCCAGCTTTTTATCCAGTGCCGCTGTTCCCTTTATGAAGGAGAGGAGGAATCTCCCATGCGGAAGTGGCTCATCGTTCCCCTTGCTCTTGCTCTCGCCCTCGCGGTCTTCGCTCCGCCCCGGGCCGAGGCCTTCAAGGGCACGGTCACGGTCGCCCTCTCGGGCGAACCCCTCTCGATGGACCCCCACATCCAGTCGGAGTTCATCGGGACCATGATCTGGCCTTGGGCCTACGACAATCTGATCCAGTCGGAGCCGCTGGTCGGGAAGCTCAAGCCCTGGCTCGCCGAGAAGTTCGAGCGCATCAACTCCAAGCAGTACAAGTTCACCCTCCGCAAGGACGCCAAGTTCAACGACGGGACGCCCGTCACGGCCGAGGCGGTCAAGTACTCCATTGACCGGATCGTTGACCCCAAGACCAAGAGCCGCCTCGTGCCCTACTTCAAGTCCATCGACCGGGTCGAGGTGGCCGACAAGTACACCGCGATCCTCCACCTCAAGGTGGCGGACAACGGGATCCTGAAGCTGCTCCAGCGCTGGGGCCACGTCATGAATCCCAAGGCCAAGGACATGGACCCCGCTTCCATCTCCCGGAATCCCCAAGGCTCGGGCCCCTACGTCCTCAAGGAGTGGACCAAGGGCCAGAAGATGGTGTTCGAGGCGAACCCCCACTGGTGGGGCAGCAAGATGTACCCCAACCGGCCGAAGACCCTCATCCTGCGGCGCATCCAGGAGTCCACGACCCGGGTCAAGGCCCTCCTGGCCGGCGAGGTGGACATCGTCACGGGGATCGCCCCCCAGTTCATTCCCGAAGTGAAGGCCAACCCGAAGCTCGAGGTGGTCGCGATCCCCAGCGTCCGCATCCTCTACATGGGCTTCTTCACGACGCACGGCGGCCCCTTCGCGAACGTCAAGGTGCGCCAGGCGGTGAACCACGCCGTCGATTCCGAGTCCATCCGCAAGACCTTCCTGGGCGGCTTCGCCGACCCCTACTTCCAGCTGCTCCACCCCTGGGTCTACTCCGGCTACTCCAAGAAGATCACCTCCTGGTATCCCTACGACCTGGGCAAGGCCAAGCAGCTCATGAAGGAGGCCGGCTTCGAGAAGGGCTTCAAGGCCACCCTCTTCACCACCCTGGGGAGATACCCGGCCGACAAGGAGGCCTGCGAGTCCATCACCGGCATGGTGAAGAAGATCGGGGTTGACGCTCCCTGCGGCCCGCTCGTCTTCCCCCTCTACCGCCAGACCTTCACCGCCTTCCAGCAGGGCAAGAAGAAGGAGCCCGGCTTCTACTACCAGGGCTTCGGCAACGGGGCCGGGTACACCTCGGTCTCCCTGCGCGGCTTCAGCGCCTGCAAGGGCGCCTGGAGCCCCCACTGCTTCAAGGAGTACGACGCCCTGGTGGACAAGGCGATCGCCACCGAGGACATCGAGGACCAGCAGGCGGAGTTCGAGAAGGCCCAGATGTGGATGCGCGACAACGCCACCCACAAGCCCATCCTGAAGATCCACGAGGTCGTCGGCAACAACAAGCGGGTCTCGTTCAAGGCCAGCCACGACGAGAACTTCCATCCCTGGGAGATCGCCGTGAAGTGACGCGGCCGCTCCAGCGCACCACGGCGCGGGGGGTGCAAGCCCCCCGCGCTTTTTTTATGATGCCTCCGGCAGTTCTTCGCCGTCCCCAGCCGGAGGAGCGCCGATGGCCCTCGTGAAGGAATACCCCCGTTTCTCGAAGCAGGAATACGCCCGCCGCTACGCCGAGGTCCGCCGGAGGATGCGGGAGCGCGGGCTCGACCTCCTCATCGTGTACGGCGACTCCGGCAGCCACGGCGGCAACCACGCGAACGTCAAGTACCTCTCCAACTACCAGGACCCCATCAGCAGCTACGTCGTCTTCCCCCGCGAGGGCGAGCCCGCCCTCTACATGTCGAACCGCCTCTACCTGCCCTACGCCCGGCAGATGAGCGTCTTCCCCGAGACCGACGGGGTGGACTACGACCCGGCCGGGAAGGTCGAGCGGCGCGTCCGCGAGCTCGGCCTGGAGAAGGGCGCCGTCGGCCTCGTGGGGCTGCGGGGCATCCTCCAGGGCTCGCTGCCCTACGGCCACGTCTCCCACTGGCGGAAGGCCTTCCCGGCGGCCTCCTTCGCCGAGGCGGCCGACCTCCTCGCCTCGGTGCGCGCCGTCAAGAGCCTGGAGGAGCTGCGCTGGTTCCGCCGGGGCGCCGCCTACACCGACATGGCCTTCGAGGCCCTCGAGAAGAAGGCCCGGCCCGGCATGACCGAGCACGAGCTGGCCGCCCTCATCGCGGGCGCCTACATGCCCCGCGGGGGCGGGCCCCAGCTCATCTTCGTCGGCTCGACCTCCATGGCCCGGCCCCACCTCATCTTCCCCAACCAGTTCCCCTCCCGGCGCAGGACCCGCAGGGGGGACATCGTCCTGACCGAGCTCTCCTCGGACTACGAGATGCACGGCGGCCAGGCCCACCGCCCCATCACCGTGGGGGCCAAGCCCACCGCGGTCTACCAGAAGCTCTACGAGGCGGCCGCCGAGGCCTACGCCCGCATCCTCCGCTGCCTGAGGCCCGGCGCCACCCACGAGGACGTGCGCCGGGCAGGCTCCGTCATCCAGGAGGAGGGGTTCACCACCTTCGACACCACCTTCCACGGCTGGGGCCTCCTCATCGAGGACCCGCGCGTGGACATCGGGGCCACCCTCATCAAGCGGCCCCAGAACGAGATCGTCTTCAAAGAGGGGATGCTCATGGTGGTCCAGCCCAACGTCGCCACCCCGGACGCGAAGCGGGGCCTCCAGGTGGGCAACCTGGTCGAGATCACCCGCACGGGGGCGCGGGCGCTCCAGAAGTACCCCATCAAGTTCATGCGGATATGAGGCGCGGCGGGAGAGATAGGTAGGGGCGACCGGCCGGTCGCCCCTACAGGGTGGCTACAAGATTCGCTTCAGTTGGCGGGCGCGCTGTCGATCCTCTTCTTCAGGTCCTGGGCCAGGGGAGAGCCCAGCCTCACCAGGGCCTGGTAGTCCGCCATCGCCGCCCCCTTGTTCTTGAGCATGAGGTGGGCCTCCCCGCGGTACTCCAGGGCGGGGGCGTAGTCAGGCTTGAGGGCGAGGGCGCGGTTGTAGGCCTCGAGCGCCTCCTGGGGGTGGTTGGTCTTCCGGAGGGCGTAGCCGAGCATGTTGTAGGCCGCGTGGTCCTTGGGGTTCTGCTCGGCGGCTTCCCTAAAGAGCCCCACCGCCGTCTCCCATTGGCCTCCGCTCACCGCCTGGCGGCCCCGGTCGTAGGACGAGCCCGCGGGAACCCTCTCTTGTTCCTTTTCCGGACCGTCGGGGTAGGCAGCCGTGGGAAGAACCAGGGCAAGGACGCACGCGATCCACACGCGCTTCATCTCAGCTTCCTCCTCAAGTGGGAGCATCCATCCGAGCCGGCGGCTCCCGCTCCGGGGCCCGTCCGCCTCCCCAGGCGCGGTCCTTCACCTTCAGAACAAGCGGCGGGGAAGAAGCGTTCCCGGGGGGCAGGCGGAGGAGGAAGGAAGAAAAAAGCGCGAAGGCGGGGGAGCCGCCTTCGCGCCATTTCCCTCAGGCCGGGACGGGGAAACGGCTTCCCTCAATTGGCCGGGGCCGAGTCGATCTCCTGCTTGAGGTCCTGGGCCAGGGGGGAGCCCAGCTTCACCAGGGCCTGGTAGTCCGCCAGTGCGGCCTTCCTGTCTTTCAGCGCCAGGTGAGCCACCCCCCGGTACTCGAGGGCGGGGGCGTAGTCTGGCTTGAGGGCGAGGGCCCGGTTGTAGGCCTCGAGCGCCTCCTTCGGCTTGCCCAGCTTGCGGAGGGCGTAGCCCAGCATGTTGTAGGCCTGGTGGCGCTTCGGGTCCGCCTGGACCGCCTGCCGGAAGAGCTCGGCCGCCCTCTCCCAGTTGCCCATGTTGACCTCGTTGCGGCCCCGATCATAGGGGGAGCCGGTCAACCTCGGAGCCGGCGGGGTGGGGTCGCCCGCGGCGAAGGCGGCTGCGGGAAGAAGCAGCGCCAGCACGAGCGTGCAAGCGATCCGACGGCGGTTCATCGAACTCCTCCTTTCAGGCATGTCGGCCGGGAGCGGATGGCCCCCGGGGAGATCGTACGGAGTCCCACCCGGAAGAACAAACGAAGGGGGGAATCGGTTTCAAGGAAGATCAGCTGACCCCGCTTTGGCGGGCCACGTCGAGCCGCGCGAGGGCGCGCCTGAGGGCCGCCGCGGCCCGCTCGAAGTCCACGGACTCCTGGGCGCGGCCCGCCATCCGCTCCTCGGCGCGGCGGCGGGCGGACCGGGCGCGCTCGGCGACGATGTCCTCGGCGCGCTCGGCCACCTCGGTCAGCAGGGTGACCCGCTCGGGGCCCACCTCGGCGTAGCCGCCCATGATCGAGAGGAAGTAGCGGGCGCTCCCGGCGCGGTAGGAGAGGACCCCGATCGCCAGCTGGCAGAGGTAGGGCGTGTGGCCGGGCAGGGCGCCGAACTCCCCGCGGAAGCCCGGGGCGGTCACCTCGTCCACCTCGGCCGAGACCAGCCGGCGGTAGGGGGTCACGACCTCCAGGAGGAGCTTCCCCTCGGCCATGGCCTTACACCTTCACGCCGAGGGATTTGGCCTTCTCCTTGACCGACTCGAGGTTGCCGACCATGTAGAAGGCCTGCTCGGGCAGGTGATCCACGTTGCCGCCGGCGACCTCCTTGAAGTCCTGGATGGTGTTCTCCAAGCGCACATAGACGCCCGGGGTGCCGGTGAACGCCTCGGCCACGTGGAAGGGCTGGCTCAGGAAGCGCTGGATCTTGCGGGCGCGGGCGACGGTGAGCTTGTCGTCCTCGGAGAGCTCGTCCATGCCCAGGATGGCGATGATGTCCTGGAGTTCCTTGTAGCGCTGGAGGATCTGCTGCACCTGGCGGGCGACGCGGTAGTGCCCCTCGCCGAGCACGCGCGGGTCGAGGATGCGGCTGGTCGAGTCCAAGGGGTCCACCGCGGGGTAAATGCCCAGCTCGGCGATCTGCCGCGAGAGAACGGTGGTGGCGTCCAGGTGGGCGAAGGCCGTCGCCGGGGCCGGGTCGGTCAGGTCGTCGGCGGGCACGTAGATGGCCTGCACCGACGTGATGGAGCCCTTCTTGGTCGAGGTGATGCGCTCCTGGAGCTCGCCCATCTCGATGGCCAGGTTCGGCTGGTAGCCCACGGCGCTGGGCATGCGGCCCAGCAGCGCCGACACCTCGGAGCCAGCCTGGGTGAAGCGGAAGATGTTGTCGATGAAGAGGAGCACGTCCTGCCCCTCGACGTCGCGGAAGTACTCGGCCACGGTGAGGCCCGTGAGGCC
>MGDP01000058.1:1026-19775 GCA_001790955.1 Candidatus Tectomicrobia bacterium RIFCSPLOWO2_12_FULL_69_37 | reverse complement strand
GGGAGGGGTTGCCGACCAGGATGGAGCGCCGCCACTTGCGGGCGAGGCCGAGGGACTTGGGGGAGTCCTCCTCGGGGTAGAAGGCCTCGAAGGGGTCCCAGAGGTCGGCCCCGGGGCGGCGGACGAGGGGGAGACCGCCCGCCTCCTTCACGAGGAGGACCCCGGCGGCCACGTCCCAGATGCTCGGCGCCCCGAAGAGGGCGTAGTGGAGCCCGCCCCGGGCGACGAGGGCGAGCTCGTAGGTGATGGAGCCGGGGGCGCGCACCTCGCCGAGGCCGCTCGCTTTCAAGGGCCCGGTCGGGCGGAACTGGGTGAGGTAGGAGCCGGGGAGGCTGGAGATGCGCTTGGCGGTGGGCTTCTCCTCGGGGGCGACCTGGATGGGGTAGTCCCCCCGGAAGGCGCCTCCGCCCGCCCAGGCGCGGTAGATGGTGCCGGCCGTCATGCCGGGCTCGGGGGTGAAGATGGCCCCGGCAAGGGGCCGGCCCCGGCGCAGCACCCCCACCGAGCAGCCCCAGACGGCCAAGCCGTTCAGGAAGTTCTTGGTGCCGTCCAGGGGATCCAATACCCAGAGGTGCTCGGGCACGGCCTGGGCGCCCTCGGCCCGGGCGGCCTCGGCGTCCTTGGGCTTCTCCTCGCCGAGGACGCCGTGGCCGGGGTAGCGGGCGAGGATGCGCTCCTGGAGGTAGGCCTGGCTGGCGCGGTCGGCCTCGCTGACGGGGTCGGACTGGTTCTTGTCCTTGTAGGACACCTCGACCCGCTTCCCGAAGAGGCCGAGCAGGATCTCCCCCGCGCCCCGGGCAAACTCGGCCGCCGAGGCGGCGAGGGCTTCAAGCCCGGGGGGCCCGGAGGGGACGGTCATCCGGCGGCCTCTGGGACGGGGATGCCCAGGCGGCGGCCGATCTCGGCCATCTCCTTCAGGCGCTCGGGGGGGAGGGGGATCCCCCGCTCGCTCCGCTCGGCCATGTTCCCGGCCTCCATCTCGCCCGGCGTCCAGATGCGCTCGACGCCCGCCGCCTTGGGGGCGGCCCGCAGGAGGGCGCAGAAGGCGTCCACCGAGGCGCGGAAGGCCTCGACGGGGAGCAGGGAGGCGATGTTGATGGCGAGGAAGAAGTGGGCCACCCGGCTCCGGCCCGAGTTGTCGCCGAGCGCCTTGACCTGGTGGCTGAAGCCCGAGCCCGCGAGCCCGGCGATGAGGGCGTCGATGAGGATGGAGAGGCCGCTCCCCTTGTGCCCGGCGATGGGGCAGAGGAGGGCGCTCTTGAGGACCACGTTGGGGTCGGTGGTGGGCTGGCCGTCCGCGTCGAGGCCCCAGCCCTCGGGAATCTTCTTCCCGGCGTGGGCGGCCTGGAGGACGTAGCCCCGGGCCACCACGCTGAGCGCCATGTCCAGGCACAGCGGCGGGGTGGCGGGCAGGGCGATGGAGATGGGGTTGTTGCCGATCAGGGGGGCCTTCGCGCCGTGGGGAGCGACGTTCTTCATCGTGGTGGTGGTGACGATGCCCGCCATGCCCCGCTCGATGGCCATCATGGCGTAGGTGGCGGCGGCCCCGAAGTGGTTGCTCTCCTTCACGAGCACGAGGGCGATGTTGTGCTTCGCCGCCCGCTCGATACTCTCCTCCATCGCCCGGCGGGAGACGATCTGTCCCATGCCGTTGTCCCCGTCCATGAGGGCGAGGGCGCCGCAGTCCTTCGCGATCCGGATCTGGGGCCGGGGGTTCAGCGCCCCCGCCTCGAGCCGCTGGGCGTAGTAGGGCACGCGGATGACGCCGTGGCTCGCGACCCCGCGCTGCTCGGTCAGGACGAGGGTGTGGGCCATCCACCGGGCGTCGCCCTCGGGCAGCCCCAGCTTGCGGAAGACGGCGGTGACGAAATCCTCCAGCGCCTCGGACAGCATGCGGCCGCTCATCCCTTCCTCCTTGGCAGTGCGTCCATGCGGGTGAACAGAAAGGCCAGCCCGCGCCGCTCGCGCCCCCCGCGGTCCACCTGGGAGAGGAAAGCGGCCACCTCGTCCGACTTGCCGATGGTCATGGCGGCGACTGGCATGACGCCTTCTCTCGTTGCCGATCGAGCCCGCGCCCCGGCACGCAGCGGACGGCCGGAGTAAATTGGCGTAGGGGGATCACGTCCGCCCTAACCTAGCGCAACCGCAGGGGCGCTTCAAGGAAGGGCGCCCGGGCTCAGGCGGGAGGGAGGGGTGGGCGCGGGGCCCTGGAGGGGGAGGGCTTCGTCTGCGCCATCTGCTTGCCTGTTGACGAGGGGCTCCAGGAGGAGATTGCTTGTCTGCTCACGTGACTCGCGGGAAGGGCAACGCTCAAGCCCCAGGTGATTTGCGCCAGCTTCCGCTGCAAGCCGGGAGCCGGGCGAAGCCTCGGAGAGTCACGGCCAAGGTGGAGTGGTATGGTGGAGCGCTCTTCCCCCGGGTGGGGTTCATTGTGGCCCGCCTGAGGCGCCGGGCGGAGGGGATGGCCTGCTTCGATAATGGGCGGGGCATAGCCGCGCAGTGGATCGGAGGTTGTGATAAACTGGGGTCATTCAAAGGGCCATCGGGAGAATGCCGGGTTAATCCAAAGGGCCGCTTGGAAAATGTGGGTTGAGCGAACTCGAGCTTTTGGCCTTCACGAAGCTTCCGGGCTTCCTCTGGCAGTGTGTGCCTAAGCATAGCGCAGGCCTCGGGGTCCTCGGGGCCGGACCGGATGCGCCTGCGCATCCGGAGTGCGAGGTCGAGGCGGACGTTGAATTTCTCCCCCCCGATTCGAAGCGTATCTTCGGCCTTGTCTGGCCAGGGGCCGCGGAAGATAATCTGCTTTCCGGGGTCCCTGGAGAATCCCTATTCCACGTTAGGGCAATCTTTCAATTCATCGCTCTGTAGAGGGCAAGCATGAATCATGCGAGCGCCGTCATGAAAGGCTACTCCGCCTTCCTGGACCTCGAGTGTGCCCGTACGGGGGAGCGGTTCCCGGCGGACCGGCTGCGGAACCTGAGCCCGGCGGGCGCGCCCCTCCTCGCCCGCTACGACCTGGAGGCCGCGGCGCGCACCCTGAGGCCTGAGGCCGCCGCCCGGCGCGCCCCCGGGATGTGGCGCTACCACGAGGTTTTGCCCGCCCCCTCGCCGGAGGCCGTCGTAACCCTGGGCGAGGGGATGACCCCGCTCCTCGAGGTGCCGCGCCTGGGCGCCCGGGTGGGGCTGCCGCACCTGCTCGTCAAAGACGAAGGCCAGCTCCCGACCGGGAGCTTCAAGGCACGCGGCCTCTCCGCCGCCCTCACCATGGCGCGTCTGCTGGGGGCGCGGGAGGTGGCCATCCCCACGGCGGGGAACGCCGGGGGAGCGGCCGCAGCCTATGCCTCCCGGGCGGGCCTGCGGGCCCACATCTTCCTCCCCCTGGATGCGCCCGCCGTCCATAAGGTGGAGTGCACCCTGGCCGGGGCGGAGGTCACCGTGGTGCGGGGATTCATCCACCAGTGCGGGGAGATCGTGGCCCGGCGGGCGTCCGGGGAGGGGTGGTTCGATCTCTCCACTTTCAAGGAGCCCTACCGCGTCGAGGGCAAGAAAACCATGGCCTACGAGATGGTCGAGCAGTTGGGAGGGGAAGTCCCCGACGCCATCGTCTACCCCACGGGCGGCGGGACGGGACTGGTGGCCATGTGGCGGGCCTTTGCCGAGCTGGAGGCGCTGGGCTGGATTGGCCCGCGGCGGCCGCGCATGATCTCGGTCCAGGCCGAGGGGTGCGCCCCGCTGGTCCGGGCCTTCGAGGCGGGAGCCGAGGGAGCCTCACTCTGGGAACAGCCCCGCACCCTCGCCTCGGGGCTGCGGGTCCCCCGGGTGCTGGCCGATTTCCTGTGCCTGCGGGCCATCCGGCAGAGCGGGGGGACGGCGGTGGCCGTCCCGGACGAGGCCATGTTCGCGGCCCAGCGGGAGGCTGGAGCGGCGGAGGGGATACTCCTCTGCCCCGAGGGCGGGGCCTGCGTCGCCGCCCTCCGGCTCCTCCGCGAGCGCGGCGACCTCGGGCGGGAGGATCGCGTCGTGGTCTTCAACACGGCCACCGGCCTCAAGTACGCGGACATGATCTCCGTCGACGCCCCGGTGGTGGACCCCCTGGGCGCGAAGGATGTGGAGGCGCGATGATTGAGGCCCCCCGCCGGGAGAAGTTCTGCGCCGCCAGCGGCGCTACAGCGCCGCCTGGTTCGCGGGGCGCAACGAGGTGCTGTATGGCCGGTGCACCGGGAAAACCTTGACCACCGCCCGGGCCTTCATAGAAGGAATGACAATGTTTCTCCCCCCTCGAGCCGGCGTTTGAGGGGATAGATGAGCAGATGTCGAGCTAGACAAGTTTGCCTCCGGGGAAAGGGCCTGCAAGAGGGCCCTGCCGCAGGGGACGGCGCATTTTCCGCGGCCGCGCGTGGGAGGCGCGGCCCTTCCATGAAGGGGCGACCCATGGATTTGGGCTTGAAGGGCAAGCGGGCGATCGTGACGGGGGCGAGCCGGGGCATCGGCCGGTGCTGCGCCTTGGCGCTGGCCAAGGAGGGCGCGCGGGTGTGCGTCACGGCCCGGGACGAAGAGCTCCTCGGCGCGGTGGTGAAGGAAGTAAACGCGGCGGGCGGGGAGGGGATGTCGGTCTCGGCCGACCTGACCTCCCTCGACGGCTGCAAGAAGGTGGTGGACGACGCCGCCGGGAAGATGGGCGGGGTGGACATCCTCATCAACAGCGCGGGGGCGGCGCGGGGCGCGGACATCCTGGAGCTCCCGGTCGAGATCATCGAAGAGGCCCTGCTGCTCAAGTCCTTCGGCTACCTGCGCCTCTCCCAGCTCGTCATCCCCCACATGAAGAAGAACAAGTGGGGCCGGATCGTGAACATCGCCGGCGGCGCCGGGGCCAGCCCCGCGCGCGGGAACATCCCCACCAGCCTCGCCAACATCACCGTCCTCAACATGACGCGAGCCCTCTCGGACGCCGCCGCCGGGGACGGCATCATGATCAACACCATCTGCCCGGGCATGACCAACACCCAGCGGGCGCGCGACCTCCTCTTGGCCCAGGCCACGAAGGAGGGGAAGGACGTCGAGGAAGTCCTCGCCGCCGTCGGCAAGCGGACCCCCGCCGGGCGCGTCTGCGAGCCCGAGGAGGTGGGGAACGTGGCCGCCTTCCTGGCCTCGGCCGCCTGCACCTACGTCTTCGGGAGCTCCATCTACATGGACGGGGGCGGGCGCCGCAGCACCCCGTGAGGCGGGACAGGCCACAGATCGATGGCAAGGTCGTTCCATGGAACTTTCAATAGGTTAATTGGGAATGTCTCATCTGTTCGATAAGCTTTCCGTGCGGGGGGCCACCCTCCGCAACCGCATCGGGGTTTCCCCGATGTGCCAGTACAGCTCGGTGGAGGGGGTGGCGGGCGACTGGCACCTCGTCCACCTGGGCTCCCGCGCGGTCGGCGGGGCGGGCCTCGTGATGGTCGAGGCGACCGCGGTGGAGCGCCGGGGGCGGATCACCCCCGGCTGCATGGGCATCTGGGGGGAGGAGCACATCGAGCCCCTGGCCCGGGTGGCGCGCTTCGTGAAGGAGCACCAGGCTGTGGCGGGCATCCAGATCGCCCACGCCGGCCGCAAGGCCAGCCAGGCCGCGACTTGGCTGGGCGGGCACTTCCTCTCCCCGGAGGAGGGCGCCTGGGAGATCGTGGGCCCGAGCCCCATCCCCTTCGCCGAGAAGGCCCCCGTCCCCCAGGAGCTCACGGTCGAGGAGATCCGCGCCATCCAGCGCGCCTTCGCCGAGGCCGCCCGCCGGGCGGAGCGGGCCGGCTTCCAGTGGCTCGAGATCCACGGCGGGCACGGCTACCTCATCCACAGCTTCCACTCCCCCCTCTCGAACCGGCGCCGGGACGCCTACGGGGGGAGCTTCGAGAACCGCATCCGCTTCACCGCCGAGATGGTGCGCGGGGTGCGCGCCGTCTGGCCGGAGGAACGCCCCCTGGCCATCCGCCTCTCCTGCACGGATTTCGCCGAGGGCGGCTGGACCCTGGAGGAGACGATCGAGCTGGCCAAGGCCCTCAAGGACGAGGGGGTGGACCTCATCGACTGCAGCGGGGGCGGGGGCGTGCCCGCGGCCAAGATCCCGGTCGGGCCGGGCTACATGGTCGGGTTCGCCCGCGAGGTGCGGAAAGCCGCGGGCATCCTCACGGGCACGGTGGGCATGATCACCCAGCCCTGGCAGGCGGACCAGATCGTGCGCAACGGGGAGGCGGACCTCGTCTTCCTCGCGCGCGAGATGCTGCGCGACCCCTACTGGCCGCAGCGGGCCGCCGCCGCCCTGGGGCACAAGGAATGGGCCTACGTCCCCAGCCAGTACCACCGGGCCCATTGAGGCGGCGGGGGCGGCGATGATCACCCGGGGGCTTCGCGGAGCGGCCCTGGCGGGGTTCCTGCTCGCCGCGCTGGCCGCTCATCCCGCCTCTCCCGCCCAGGCCGCGGCGGAGGTGGTGGAGTCCGGCTTCTGCCTCCAGCGCCCCGAGGGGGGTTGCGCGGCCCCCGCGGGGGAGCGCGCCTCCCTCGCCCAGCTTCCCCGGGGTCCGAGCGGCCGGCGGATGATCTACTTCTTCAGCCGCATGCGGCTGGGGACGGGGAGGGTGGCCTTCCTCGTGATCGAGCGCGAGGGGAGCTGCTACGGGCGGGGCGGCCCCAAGCTCTACGTCAGCCCCCGCCTCCGCACCCCGGGCTGGGCCTCGTTCTGGGAGGAGGCCGGGAAGCGCCTGAGGGACTTCTCCCTCTTGGCGGGGGGCCAGGGGCTCCTCGCCGTGGGGGTCGCCGGCCGGATGGGGCCGGGCGTCTCCCAGGACATCACCCAGGCCGTCGCCGCCTTCGGGGAGCGGGAGATGGACTGCCCGGGCAAGGTGCGGGGCCGGGTGCTGGACTTCGACGGCAAGCCCCTGCCGGGCGAGAACGGCCTCCGTGAGCTCACCGTCGCGCCCTGAGGGGCGCCCGCCTCACACCGCCAGCACGCCCCCGTCGCTGATCACGACCGCTCCGTTCATGAAGTCGTTCTCCTTGCACACCATGAAGGCCGCCACGGCGGCCATCTCCTCGGGCTGGGCGAAGCGCCGGGCGGGGATGCCGGGGAGCTTGGCGGCGGCGTACTCGGGGCGGTTCGCGTGGCTCACCTTGACGCGCTCGCTCTCGGTGGTGCCGGGCGCGAGGCAGTTGACGCGGATGCCCTTGGGGCCCAGCTCCACCGCGAGGGCCTTGGCGATGTTGTGCATGGAGGTCTTGGTGGCGCCGTAGAGGGCGTTGCCCGGCACCCCGCGGATGCCGTCGATGGAGCCGATCATGAGGATGCGCCCCGAGCCCTGGGGGAGCATGATCCTGGCCGCCTCGCGCGAGGCGATGAATACGGACTTGGCGTTCACCTCGTAGAGGCGGTCCACGTCCTCGTCGGTGAACTCGGTGATGGCCTTGTGGCAGCGGGCGGCGTGGCAGTTCACCAGGATGCCGAGCCCTCCCAGGAATTCCTTGCCGTCGTGGACGGCCGCTCCCGCGTTGGCGGCGCGGCCGAAGTCGTAGTTCGCGCCTCCGGCCTTGACGCCCAGCCCCTTGCAGTGCGCGACGACGCCCTTCATCCCCTCCACGTTGGAGCCCCCGGCCACCCAGAGGGAGGCCCCCTCCTCGGCGAACCGGCGCGCGATGGCGGCGCCGATCCCGGAGGAACCCCCGGTCACGACGGCGCGCGCGCCTTCGAGCATCTTCCCTGGCATCTCGTCTCTCCCTCCGGGGTCAGGTCTTCTTGTCTTGGGCCCTTGCGTCCTGGAACAGGGCGGCCTGGGTGCGGGTGCGGGGGTCGCGCCGGGGCCACCGGCCCGCGTCCACCTCGGTGATGAAGTCCAGGACGGTCCGGTTGAACAGGGCGGGCTCCTCCAGGTTGATGAGGTGGCCGGCGTTGGGGAAGGTGACGAGGGCCGCCCGGGGGAGGGTGCGCTTGAGGAAGAGGCCGGGCTCGAGGCAGGGCTCGTCCTCGTCCCCGGTGAGGATGAGGGTGGGGACCTCCATCTTCCGCAGCCCCTCCTCCAGCGCGTAGACCGAGGGCCGGCGGCTCTGGAGGCCGCGCATGGTGTTGGCCGAGCCCTGGGGGGAGTGGCGGCGGAAGTTCTCGACGAAGCGGTCGTAGGCGATGGGGTCCTTGCGCTCGAGCTGGAGGCGGGTGGGGCCCGCGGTGTAGGTGGCGGCGAAGCCCGCGAAGTCCTCCTCGAAGCGGCGGGCGGCCTCCTGCGCCTCCTGGCGGAACCTCTCCTGCTGGCTGGGGACGGAGCCGTAGCCGCAGCCGGCCACCACGAGGGAGCGGGCCAGCGCCGGGTAGCGAAGGCCCAGGTGGAGGGTGGCGTAGCCGCCCATCGAGAGGCCCACCACGTGGGCGGGGGCGAGGTCGAGCCCCTGGATGACACCGGCCAGGTCGTCCACGGCGATGTCCTGGCTGTACTGGGCGGGGCCGGGCGGGACCTCGGAGGGGGGGTAGCCCCGGGCGTTGTAGGTCACCACGTGATACCTTCGGCAGAAGAAGCGCACCTGATCCACCCAGCTCTCGTGGGCGCCGGCGAACTCGTGGACGAACACCACCGGCGCCCCCGCGCCTTGGCTCTCGTAGTAGAGTCGGACCCCGTTCACCTGGACTTCCGGCATGCGCGCCTCCTCGGGATGTGCGAATGGTCACCCGGTTTTTAAGCCAGTTCACGGAAAATGACAACGCGGGTCCCGCTCCCCGGGAGAGCGCACCCGGCTCTCTCCGGGCGCGTGGATGAAGTTTGAAAATTCGAGGGAAAGATTCTGAAAGATAAGGACTTGATTATTTTCTTCGCCTGACTCAAGATGAGCCTGCCCATCTTGGGAGGCCGACCGCTCCCCGGAAAGGTATTCGGGGGAAAACCGCCCCTCCATTTTCCTGACGGCGCAGCGCCGAAGGTTGCAGGTGAGGGGGCGAGGGGAAGCCACGCGCTTCCGCGCCCTGTTGCGAGACTCCACGAGGGAGGAACCACCTTTTGAGTTCGACCCAGCAGGGCCGCCGCAAGCTGGCCATCCACCGCAAGGACGAGCGCCACCTCCAGTGGGGAACGATCACCGTCGTCGGTTTCATCCACGCCGGGGCCCTGCTGGCCCTGCGCCCGGACCTCTACAGCACCTCGGGCCTGGTGCTCTTCGTCGTTTTCTACCTGATGACGGGGATGCTCGGGGTCACCTTGTGCTACCACCGGCTCCTGACCCACCGGAGCTTCCAGACCTATAAGTGGATGGAGTACTTCCTCGCCTTCTGCGCCTGCCAGGCCCTCCAGAGCGGTCCCATCTCGTGGACCGCCCTGCACCGCATCCACCACAAGGAGGCGGACGACGAGCCCGACCCCCACAGCCCGCTAGTGAGCTTCCTCTGGGCCCACATGGGGTGGCTGTTCGTGGACACGCCGGGTGCCACCACCTACGAAGAGTACAGCCGCTTCGCCAAGGACCTGGCCCGGGACCCGGTCCAGCGCTTCCTGGACCGCTACTTCTTCGTCCTCTACGTGCTGACGGCGGTCATCATCTACGCGGCGGGCGAGCTTTACGGCGGGCTGGGCCTCTCCTGGCTGGTCTGGGGGGTGTTCCTGCGGACGGTCGCCCTCTGGCACGGCACCTGGCTGGTGAACTCCGCCACCCATCTCTGGGGCTACCGCAACTACAAGACCGACGAGGACAGCACCAACAACTGGTGGGTCGCCCTCGTCTCCTTCGGCGAGGGCTGGCACAACAACCACCACGCCGACCAGCGCTCGGCCCGTCACGGCCAGCGCTGGTTCGAGGTCGACATCACCTACGGGGTCATCCGCCTGCTGGGCTTCCTGGGCCTGGCGTGGCAGATCATGGAGCCGCGCCGGAGCGTCGTCGCCAAGCGGATCGACATCATGGTGGATTCCGAGGCCCTGCGGCTGGCCGATGCGCGGGCCAAGGCGGCCGAGTCCATCCTCCACACCCAGACCGACCCGACCGTCCCCGTGAGCGTGCCCGTCATGGCGTCCGCCGCCGAGGCCTACGAGCGGGCCCTCTCCTCGGCCCAGGAGGCCAAGGAAGCCGTCGAGGACGCCCTCCGGCACGCGGCCGAGGCGCTCCGCCACCGGAAGCAGGAGGCGGTGGAGAAGATGGACCTCCAGGTGCGCCAGATGCTCGAGGGGGCCAAGGACCTCGCCATGGCCGCGGTCGAGAAGGCCAAGTTCGCCGCCGCCGAGGCGGCGGAGTTCGCCTCCCAGGCCAGCGCTTTCGCCGCCAGTGCGAAGGACCGGGCGGCCGAGTCGGCCCGCCAGGCGGCCGAGCAGAGCCTCCTCCTCGCCCAGGAGGCGGCCGATGCCGCCTCCCGCGCCGCCGAGGAGATCGCGGTCGCCTTCAAGGGGATCAGCCGGCCGGTGATCAGCTCGGCGCTCTAGGGGCGCGAAGCGAAGCGATCGAACCGAGAGAGGGCCGGAGGCGCGAGCCTCCGGCCCTCTTCGCTTGAGCGCTAGGGCGCGGGCGAAGGACGGAGGACGGGGAGGTACTGGTTCGTGAACACGCGGGTGGAGGGCGCATCGAGCTTGAGGCCCCGGATCTTCTCCATGAGGGACTGGAACGCCTGGAGGCGCCCCGCCTCGAAGCGGCCCAGGCCGGCCCGGCGCGCCTCGGGGGGATAGATGAGCGCCATCGCCTCGCGCCACTCCGCGCCGTTGCGCTCGGGGCCGAGGGCGGGGTTCTCCTTGAGGTGGGCCTGGAGGGCCTCGGCCGGGCGGGAGAGGGAGGCGGCCGCCGCCCGCGCGACCGCCCCGGCGAGGGCCCCAACGAGGGCGGCGTCCTTGGCGATCTGGGCCTCGGTGGTCACGAGCACAAGGCCGTAGGGGTTCACCCCCGCCGCGGCGTAGGGGAAGACGGCGATCTCCTTGCCCGCCTTGGCGGCCGCCTCGCGGTACTGGTGAGCCACCAGGGTGGAGGCGGCCACGGCGTCCACGTTCCCCTCGATGAGGGCGGGGAGGAGGTGGTCGGGCGTCAGGTCCCGCCACCGGATCTTGGCCAAGTCGAAGGCGGGCCCGAGGCGGAGCTCGGGGAAGAGCAGCCGGGGGAAGGAGGCGCGGGGGGCGCCGACCCCCTTGCCGGCCAGGTCGGCGAGCTTCTGGATGTCCGGGCGCCTGAGGGCGAGGACGGCGCTCGCGCCCCGGGAGAAGTAGGCCATGATCCCCACCAGGCCGATGCCGGTGGCCCGGAGGGAATACACTTCGGCCGCCTCGGCGAGGGCGAACTGGGCGTTCCCCTGGTTCAGGGCGAGGAGGGCCTCCCGGCTGCCCCGCGCCGCGCGGAGCCTCACATCGAGGCCCGCTTGCCGGAAGATGCCGGCGCTCTGCCCATAGTAGAGGGGGGCGTGGGCGCCGCCGGGCAGCCAGTTGAGGGCGAGGGTGGCCGGCCGGGCCGCCTGGGCGGCGGCGGGCAAGCCCGCGAAGAGGAGGCCCAGGAGGAGCCGGAGGAGAGGGCGGCGGGGCATCGGGGCCTCCATCGTTGGGGGGAAAGCGTTCCCAGGATGGGAACAGTAAGGCCCGCCCCCCGCCGCCTGTCAAGGCGGAGCCTCCGCCGGGCAGGGAGGAGGCGCCCGCGCTCGCGCCGCCTTGACGCACCGGGCCGCCGCTCCTAGAGTATGGGGCCTTTCCTGGCGGGGAAGGACGGGATAATCAAGCGGTCCCTGCGCCACACCGTCACGCCGGTCCGCTGCGAGCCATCGTTCATATCCGGAGGGCGAAAGCCATGAAAGCGGAGGAGCTTCTCAAGGGCCTGAAAATCTACTACGACGCCGACGCGGACCTGAACCTGCTCAAGGGCCGCACGGTGGCGGTCATCGGCTACGGCAGCCAGGGCCGGGCGCACGCGATGAACCTCCAGGACAGCGGGGTGAAGGTGGCCGTCGGGCTGCGCAAGAGCTCGCCGCGCTGGAAGCAGGTCGAGGAGGACGGCCTGGAGGTCATGGAGACGGCCGCCGCGGCCAAGGCGGGCGACCTGGTGGTGATGCTGACGCAGGACCACCTCCAGCCCACCATCTGGCGGAACGACATCCTCCCCCACATGAAGGACGGCGACGCCTTCGTCGTGGCCCACGGCTTCAACCTGAACTACGGGCAGATCATCCCGCCCAAGAACATCGACGTCTTCATGATCGCCCCCAAGAGCCCGGGCCACACCATGCGCTTCCAGTTCGAGGACGGGCGCGGGGTGCCGGGCCTGGTGGCCGTCTTCCAGGACTTCACCGGCAAGGCGAAGGACTACGCCCTCGCCTACGGCAAGGGGGTGGGCTGCGCCCGGGCCGGGATCATCGAGACCACCATCGAGGAGGAGACCGAGACCGACCTCTTCGGCGAGCAGGTGGTGCTCTGCGGCGGCATCACCGAGCTCATCCGGGCGGCCTTCGAAACCCTGGTCGAGGCGGGCTACCAGCCGGCCTGCGCCTACTTCGAGTGCCTCCACGAGGTGAAGCTCATCACCGACCTGATCTACCAGGGCGGCATCACGATGATGCGCTACTCGGTCTCGGACACGGCCGAGTACGGCGACATCACGCGCGGGAAGGTCATCATCGACCAGGGCACCCGCGAGCGCATGAAGAAGATCCTCAAGGACATCCAGACGGGCAAGTTCGCCTCCGAGTGGATCAACGAGAACATGGTGGGCCGGCCCACCTTCAACACCATCGTCCGCAAGGAGAAGGAGCACCCCATCGAGCTTGTGGGCGCCCGCCTGCGGGGCATGATGCCCTGGATCCAGGAGCGGGAGGTGAAGTAGGGGGTGGCCGGAGTTTCGGGAATTTCGCCCTCGCCGGGAAGATTTCCCGGCGAGGGCGGTTTATTTGAGTGAAACCGGAAGAATTTGTCTCAAATGTGGCCTGATCCAGTTGAAAGAAGCACCCGGAGGGTATAATCTTAAATGGCGGGGCGGGTCGGCCTTATCCCCTCGGGCAAGATGATGGAGACCGGAATGACCCCCAGGCGGGCCAAATTCTTCATCGCGGGCCTTGTTGTCCTCAGCGCGTTCCTCTACTTGGCAGTCTCGGGCTTCCGCAGCGAAAATTTCGTCTATTTCATCACCGTGGACGAGGCGGCCACCAAGGCGGCCTCCTTCGGCGGCAAGGGGGTTCGCGTCCAGGGGAAGGTTGTGCCCAAGACCCTCGTCCGCAACCCCCAGGCCATGCAGCTGGCCTTCCACCTCCAGGGAGAGATGAAGACCCTGGCGGTCAGCTACCGGGGCGTCCCCCCCGACCTCCTGGAGAACGGCTTCCCGGTCATCGCCGAGGGGAGGCTCGACGAGAAGGGGACCCTGGTGGCCAAGAACCTGATGGTGGCCTGCCCCTCCAAGTTCGAGGAGATGAAGGACAAGGGCGTCCCCAAGGAACACCAAAAGATAGTCGATCAGGCCGCCAAGGAGAACAAGGTTTCCCCGCACCAGTAGCGCCAGCGCCCCCCGGCTTTGACCATGCCCCGAGCCTTCTAGGGAGAGCCCCTTGCTCCTCATCGAACTGGGGAACTACAGCATCACGGCCGCCTTCGTGCTGGCCATCTTCAGCGCCGCGGCCTCGGTCTGGGGCGGGCTCCGCCGCCGGGCCGACCTCATCCTGGCCGGGCGCAACGCCGCGCTCGCCGTCTTCGGGCTGGTCACGGCGGCGAGCGCGGCCCTCATCTGGCTCCTCATGGCGCGGGACTACCGCGTCGAGTACGTTGCCTCGCACGTGGACAACGCCCTGAACGCCTTCTACCGCTTCAGCGCCTTCTGGGGCGGGCAGGAGGGGAGCCTGCTGCTCTGGGTGCTCCTGCTCTGCGTCTTCGCCGCCGTCGTCATCCGCCAGAACCGCACCCGCAACGCCCCCCTCATGCCCTACGCGACGGCCACTTTGATGGTGACGGCGCTCTTCTTCCTCACCATCCTGACCTTCATCACCCCGCCCTTCAAGACGCTCCCCGTCCCCCCGCCGGACGGCAAGGGGCTCAACCCCCTCCTCCAGGACTGGGGCATGGTCATCCACCCGCCCATCCTCTACCTGGGCTTCGTGGGCTTCGCCGTGCCCTTCGCTTTCTGCATCGGGGCCCTGGCGAGCGGCAAGCTCGACACCGACTGGATCACCTCCACCCGCCGCTGGACCCTCTTCTCCTGGTTCTTCCTGGGGATCGGCATCCTCCTCGGCGGGGCCTGGGCCTACAAGGAGCTCGGCTGGGGCGGCTACTGGGCCTGGGACCCGGTGGAGAACGCGAGCCTCATGCCCTTTCTCACGGGCACGGCCTTCCTGCACTCGGTGATGATCCAGGAGAAGCGGGGGATGCTGAAGGTCTGGAACGTCTCCCTCATCATCATGACCTACGCCCTGACCATCTTCGGCACCTTCCTCACGCGGAGCGGCATCATCTCGAGCGTCCACGCCTTCGCCGACAGCAGTTTCGGCTGGGCCTTCCTGGCCTACCTGGCCCTCGCCCTCGTGGTGGCCTTCGGCCTCGTCATCTGGCGCCTCCCGCTGCTCCGGAGCGAGCACGAGATGGAGAGCTTCTTCTCGCGCGAGGCGAGCTTCCTCCTGAACAACGTGGTGCTCGTGGGGATGACCTTCGCCGTCTTCTGGGGGACCATCTTCCCCGTCGTCTCCGAGGCGGTGAAGGGCATCAAGGTGACGGTGGGCCCCCCCTTCTTCAACCAAGTGAACGTCCCCATCGCCATCCTGCTCATCTTCCTGGCCGGGGCCTCGCCTCTCCTCGCCTGGCGGATGACCTCCGCCCGGCAGTTCCAGAAGAGCTTCGTCTATCCCTCCGTGGTGGCGGTGGGGGGGCTGGCCGTCCTGCTCCTCTTCGGGGTGACGCACCTCTACGCCGTGCTCGCCATCGCCCTGAGCATCTTCGTGGTGGGCGCCATCTGGCTCGAGTACTACCGCGGCGTCTGCTCCCGGGTGCGCCACCAGGGGGAGAACGCCCTGGAGGCCCTCTGGGAGCTCACCATGCGCAACAAGCGCCGCTTCGGGGGCTACATCGTCCACCTGGGGATGGCCGTCCTCTTCATCGGGGTGGCCGCCTCTTCGGCCTACCAGCAGGTGGGCGAGGTGAGGCTGCGCCCGGGCGAGAGCTTCGCCATGAACAGTCTCAGGCTCCGCTTCGAGGGGCTGAGGGAAGACCGCACATCCCAGTACAACTCGGCCTTCGCGCGGCTGGCCGTCTTCGAGGATGGGCGCAAGATCGGCGAGGTCGAGCCCGAGAAGCGCGTCTACTTCACCCCGCCCCAGCCCACGACCGAGGCGGGCATCCGGCGCGGCTTCAAGAACGACATCTACGCCGTCTTCGCCGAGGCGGACGAGGACGGCGCCACCTTCCGCTTCATGGTCAATCCCCTCATCAACTGGGTGTGGGCCGGCGGGATCATCTTCGGCCTGGGCGCCGTCGTGTGCTTCCTGCCGGAGCGCTGGGGAAGGCGGCGGAGCTCCTACGCCGCTCCCGCGCTGGCGGAGTAGGCCGTGGAGATCCTGACCGTGGGGGTGGTGGGCGCCGCCGTCGCCTCCTCCTTCCTCTACGCCATCTGGCCCCTGGTCCGCCCCCCCGAGGGCGCCGAGGACCTCCTCGCCGGCGCGAACGGCCGCGAGACGCGGGAGCAGGAGGTTTCGCGCCTTCTCATGGAGCGCGACCAGGCCTACAAGGGCATCGTGGACCTCGAGTTCGACCGCCAGATGGGGAAGCTCTCCGACGAGGACTTCGCCCAGATGATGGCCTCCGCCCGGGCCCACGCCCTGGCGGTGCTCCGGCGGCTCGAGGCCCGCGGGGTGGAGGAGGGCGCCGTGCCCGTCCAGCTGAGCGAGCGCGAGGCGGGCCGGGAGGCCGGGCGGCTGGCCGAGGCCGCGCCGGAGACTGAGGAAGAGGAAGCGGAGGACGCGGCCGAGCCGGCCCTCGACGAGCGGCTGGAGGAGGAGATCCTGGCCTACCGGGCGGTGAAGCCGCCCGAGGCCGCCCCCGCCCCGAAGCCCGCGCCCAGGCCGAAACCCGCCGCCGCCTCTCCTGCGGCGCAGGCTCCCGGCGCCGTCCGGTTCTGCCCCTCGTGCGGAGCAAAGGCGGGGGAGGGCCACAACTTCTGCGCCGCCTGCGGGTTCAAGCTCCGGTGAGGCCCCGCCTCCGCGCCCTCGCGCCCGCGGCCGTTCTCCTGGGGGCGCTCTGCGCGCCCGCCCTCTCGCTCGCCGCCCCGGCCGGGCCGCCCGCCGCGCCTCCTCAGATGCCCCCCGCCCCGGCGGCGCCCCAGAAGATCGAGGGCCCGACCACCACCGACGCATCCGCCCTCGTCCTGTCGCGGCACCTCATCTTCGTGCGCCTGGAGAAGGGTTTCTACGAGGTCATGGAGCTCCTCGACTTCGAGAACAAGGGGAAGGCCACCATCGTCTCGAGGGACGGGGCCCCCACCGTGCGCCTCGCCCTGGCGCGCAGCAGCAACGTGCGCAATCCGGACGCCCGGATGGAGTCCGCGCCGCACGGCCTGGACCCGAACCAGCTCAAGGTGATGGGACCCGAGGTCCTCTCCACCGAGCCCATACCGCCGGGGCGGAAGATGGTGGTCTATCTCTACAAGCTGGCGGACGAGTACGGCGGCATCACTGTCGAGAAACCCCTCCTCTACGGCACCGAGAACTTCGTCCTCCTCTACGAGAAGGACCGCGTCCAGGCGCACGCCGCGGGCTTCAGCCCCCAGGATCCCATCACCTTCCAGGAGCGGCAGTACAACCGCTTCCTGGGCCCCGGCAAGGCCGGAGCCACCGTGCGCTTCCACGTCCAGGCCCCCGCCTCCACCGGGGGGCTCTGGGTCTTCTACGCGGCGGGAGGCGCCTTCCTGGTGCTGGGCGGCGCGGTGGGGCTCTGGGTGCGGAACCGCAGGAACCAGTCCCTCGCCTTCCGGGTGGAGCGGGAGGGCCTCCTGCGCCAGATCGCCGCCCTCGACGACCGGCTGGCCCTGGAGGAAATCTCGCCCGGCGACCACCGCAGGGAGCGGGGCCCCCGCTTCGCCCGCCTGCGGGAACTCTCGGGCGGTTGAGCGGCGATGCTCGAGGCCGCCGGCCTGAGCCGCCGCTACGGCTGGCGGTGGGCCCTCCGGGAGGTGGACCTGGCCGTCCCGTGGGGCTGCTCCCTGGCCCTCCTGGGGGCGAACGGGGCGGGCAAGTCCACCCTCCTCAAGACGCTGGCGGGCCTGCTGCGCCCCACCTCGGGGGAGGTGCGGCTGGACGGCGCCCCTCCCGACCGGGGCCGGATCGGGCTGGTGGGCCACGACCCGCTGCTCTATCCCGCCCTCACCCTGCGGGAGAACCTGGAATTCGCCGCCAAGCTCTTCGGCCTGCCCAGGCGCCGCCGCGCCGAGCGCATCCGGGAGGCGGCCGATGCGCTCGGCCTCTCGGACCGGCTGGAGGAGCCCGTCCGCTCCCTGAGCCAGGGGCTGCGCCAGCGGGCCTCGCTCTCCCGGGCGCTCCTGCACGAGCCCGACGTCCTCCTGCTGGACGAGCCCTTCTCGGGGCTGGACGTCCGCTCGGCGGACCGGCTCGAGCGGCTGGTGAACGCCTACATGGGCGGGGCGGCGGAGCGCCTGCTCGTCTTCACCACCCATGACCCGGTGCGGGCGGGCAGCATCGCCCGCGAGGCGGTCCTGCTCGCCGAGGGACGGGTGGCCCTGCGGGTGCCGGCGGCGGAGGCGGCCTCGGACTCCTTCCGGCGCGCCCTCCAGGGCGCGGGGGAGGGAAGGTGACCCGCTTCCTGGAGGTGGTATGGGCGGTCGTCGAGAAGGACCTCCGGCTGGAGCGGCGGGCGAAGGAGAGCTTCGTCCTCATGCTCGTCTTCTCCCTCCTGGTCCTGACGCTGTTCAGCTTCGCCTTCGGGCCTGAGGGGGGGCCGAGCGGGGATCCGGGGGCGGTCCAGGCGGGCATCCTGTGGGTGGCCTTCCTCTTCGCCTCGGTGGTGGGCCTCTCGCGGTCCATGGGGGTGGAACGGGAGAGCGAGGGCTTCACGGCCATGCGGCTGAGCCCGGCCGACCCCTCGGCGCTCTTTCTCGGGAAGATGGCCTCCATCCTCATCCTGATGGCGGGGATGGAGCTGGCGGGCTTCGCGGCCCTGGCGGTGCTCTACCGGGCCCCGGTCGGGAAGGCGGCGCCGGAGCTGGCCCTGGTGGCCGCCGCGGCCACGGTGGGGATCGCGGCGGTGGGCACCCTCTTCGCCGCCATGAGCGTGCGGACGCGGACCCGGGAGGTGCTCCTGCCCGTCCTGATGTTCCCCCTCCTGGTGCCCGTCCTCATCGCGGCGGTCCGGGGGACGGCGGCCTTCCTGGGGGGGCGGGGATGGGCGGAGGCGGCCGACTGGCTGAAGCTGCTCGTTGTGTACGACGTGATATTCGTGGTAGCATCGGCGCTTGTGTTTGAGTTCATTATCGCCGATTGAAATCAATGGGTTTGATGTTGAAACTTCATCTTTTAACTCAGGTTGGGGCTCGGCCGGGAGGGAGAGAGCGCGGTGGGGATTGAGACGGTGTTCCAGCTGGGGATCCTGACCGCGGCGGCCGTTTTCCTCTTCTTCGCCCTCAAGGACGAGGGGCGGGACCGCTGGCTCGCGGTGGGCGCGGTCGCCGTCCTCGTCTTCGGGGTCTACGCGGGCCTCTTCATCGCGGGGACCGACCGCTTCCAGGGCCCCCCCCAGCGCATCTTCTACGTCCACGTGCCCGCCGCCTGGATCGCCTTCTTCGCCTTCTTCCTGGTCTTCGTC
>MGDP01000058.1:0-1012 GCA_001790955.1 Candidatus Tectomicrobia bacterium RIFCSPLOWO2_12_FULL_69_37 | reverse complement strand
TCGTCTTCTCGGTCCGCTACCTCGTCTGGCGGGAGGAGCGGGACGACGTCTGGGCCCACGCCTGCGCCGAGGTGGGGGTGCTCTTCGCCACCCTGGTCCTCATCACCGGCCCCATCTGGGCCCGGCCCATCTGGGGGGTGTGGTGGACCTGGGACCCCCGGCTCACCACCTCCCTCATCCTCTGGCTCATCTACGTGGGCTACCTGATGCTGCGCGCCTACATGACCGACCCGGACCAGCGGGCCCGCTTCGCCGCCGTCCTGGGCATCGCCGGCTTCCTGGACGTGCCCATCACCCACCTCTCGGTGGTCTGGTGGCGCACCCTCCACCCGGGCCCGGTGGTTCTCCGCTCCGGAGGAATGAGCGACCTCCCCCCCTCCATGCACATCGCCCTCTGGAGCTGCCTGCTGGCCTTCACCCTCATCTTCGTCTACTTCGTCCGGAAGCGGACGGCCATCGAGCGCCTCCAGGCGCGGGCCGAGGCCGCCCGCGCGGGCGCGGGGGGCTGACATGGGCTACGTCGCCGCGGCCTACGCCGTCACCCTGCTCGGGATCGGGTATTATTGGTGGACGCTCTGGGTGCGCCGCTCCCGCCTGAGCCGCCAGCTCGGGCAGACCCCGCCGCGCGAGGGAAGGGGATGAATATCCGGACGGCCTTCCTGCTGGCGCCCGCCTTGGCGGCTCTCCTCTCCGGGTCCCCCGCCCAGGCCGCCCCCGAGCTCAGGACCACGGTCGAGGAGGTGACGGGGGCCATCATGAGCCCCGTCTGCCCGGGCAAGCTCCTCCACGACTGCCCGAGCGCGGAGGGGGCCCAGCTCCGGGAGCTGGTGCGCCGCAAGGTCATGGCCGGGGAGACGAAGGAACAGATCGTCCGCTACTTCGTGGACGTGTACGGCATCTCGGTCCTGCCCAAGCCGCCGGCCGAGGGCTTCCTGCTCACCGCCTGGCTCCTGCCGCTGGCGGCCCTCCTCGGGGGCTTCGGGGTGGTGATCGTGATGGTGCGGGCCTGGAC
>MGDP01000057.1:15972-16328 GCA_001790955.1 Candidatus Tectomicrobia bacterium RIFCSPLOWO2_12_FULL_69_37 | reverse complement strand
GTAGGGGACGCGCCCCTCGACGCCCTCGGGCACCAGCTTGGTGTCGCTGAAGGAGTCCTCGAAGCTGTCCGGGCCGTCCTGGAAGTAGCGGTCGCGCGCGGTCCCGTTCTGCATGGCCCCGATCGAGCCCATGCCGCGGTACACCTTGTAGCTGCGCCCCTGGTAGAGGATCCGCTCCCCCGGGCTCTCCTCCACCCCGGCGAAGAGGCTTCCGATCATGACGGCGTGGGCCCCCGCGGCGAGGGCCTTGACGATGTCGCCCGAGTACTTGATGCCGCCGTCCGAGACGACCCTCACCCCGTAGGGCTCGGCGGCGGCCGCGCACGCGGAGACGGCGCTCAGCTGGGGCACCCCCA